>NZ_ASSD01000507.1 GCF_000520715.1 Paenibacillus zanthoxyli JH29 | reverse complement strand
CGCCGACAGGGCCTGCCGCAAAATCGCCCATATCGGCGGCCATCCCCATCCGGACCTGCTGGCGCTTAGGCGGCTTGACGCCTTCAAGGAGATTGCCGCGCTGCGCGGCCTGCAGCATGTAGAGCTGCATACCGATCTGCAAGGATTTCATTTCCCGGAATATGAACGTCTGGCCGAGCGGCTGCTCGAAGAGCATCCTGATGTGGATGGCATTTTTGCCAGCAGCGACATCATCGCCACTCATGCGCTTAAAGTATGCCAGGCCAGAGGACGCCGGGTGCCTCAGGATATCAAGATTGTCGGCTATGACGGCGTTTCGCTCCGGGGCCTGTTCTCTCCCGATCTCACAACCGTATCCCAGCCGATTGCGGAGATGGCCCAAAAGGCGGTCGATCTCATCATGGCCCAGGTTCAGGGCGATACCGTGCCGATGGAAAATATCTTTCCGGTAGAGCTGATTCAAGGCGGGACAACATAGACGAACCATCCCTCAATTTCTATTGGGGGATGGTTGTTTCTCTTAACGCAGGCGCCATTCTTTTACCGTTACTGTTGAAGAGCCTCTCCGAATGAGCGGGTCCGCATTGCCGATTTCTTCCGCTTCGGCAAGCGATGAAGCCGATATTAGATAAGCGCCGCCCGTAGCGTCGCCAAAGGGACCGTACATTTCGAGACAACCCTCCTTCTTTAACCGGTCGAGATGCTCATAATGACCCGCAATATCTTCGGGATTAAAATGTTCTGTTCTTGCGGTAATCAGCAAATACTTGTTCATTGTCATTCCTCCCCCAAGTTGATAAATCTTCCTCCCCATCGTAACAAAAAGTAATTGGTCTTGGCGACCTTGCTTTCTGCCGGATAGCGGCCATTCAATATAGCCCCCAAACTTACTTTAAGTATGTAAATATTGATTAGTTATGATATAATCGCTGTACTGCACTGGTTTGCAGAGGTTAAGACCGTTTTATGATGTATATATACCGTGTTGTATGGGAGGCTTATACATGAAGCAGCTTCAAGATATACCCGTATCGGTACTGGACCTGGCTCCAATCACGGAAGAAGGCACGGCGACGGACGCCCTGCGGAACGCGCTCGATCTGGCGCAGCATGCCGAACGCTGGGGGTTCCGGCGCTATTGGCTGGCCGAGCATCATAACATGCCCGGCATCGCCAGCTCGGCCACGTCGATCGTCATCGGGCATGTGGCGGCCGGAACGAAGAGCATCCGCGTCGGCTCCGGAGGCATTATGCTGCCCAATCATGCCCCGCTGATGATTGCCGAGCAGTTCGGCACGCTGGAATCCTTGTTCCCGGGCCGGATCGATCTCGGCCTTGGCCGGGCGC
>NZ_ASSD01000506.1 GCF_000520715.1 Paenibacillus zanthoxyli JH29 | reverse complement strand
GCGGCTCCGCCAGCCTCGCCGCAGCCTTCCCCTTCGCAGGGGGCGGGGATCGTAAGTTATCCCGAAGCCGCCGCGTATCTTGAGCATGGCGACAGTAAGGGCGGAAGCTCGCTGATGTTCGCCTTCGCCTCTGCAGACGCCTGCCGAAAGTTCAACCCTGCGGAGATTAAAGTGGATTCCGGCACAGGAGAGGCTGTTATCTATAAAGTTGGCGGTCTTGACCATAGCTGTGAGACGCAGGTATCCGCAAGTCCTTCGGGCGCCCCGAACGCGGCGGATTCAAGCACGGCAGGCGGTACGGTTGCGGCAGTAGACGGAAAC
>NZ_ASSD01000505.1 GCF_000520715.1 Paenibacillus zanthoxyli JH29 | reverse complement strand
GTTCCTCGTAGTTGCGACTGGTATCTGATGGGAAAACCTTAAGTTCAGCTTATATATTGCTCCACCTCATACAAGGACGTATCTAATACCTGAATGAATGGGGTCCAATCTCCTGCTGCGTACAGCAGAAGCCGATGCATGGCACGCGTGCATGCTGTATAAAAAAGCTTGCGCTCGCTCACCCGATGATACGTCTGCGAAGAGGCGTCATAGATTAGAACGGCGTCGAATTCAACGCCCTTAGCGAGATACACGGGGATTATTAACGTTCCCTTCTCGAAGGTGGGCGTGTTCTTCGTCACAAGCCTCAGCCCCTGACATCCCTGGGACATCAATAGATCATAAGCCTCTTTGCTTTCGGCCGCAGTCTTCGTAATGACGCCGATGGAGACGAAGCCTTCCGCCTGAAGCGCCGCAAGATGCTCCGCTATTCGCGCAGCCCGCTTCTCGCCGCCGCCTACCTTACAGAGGAGCGGTTTCCTGCCGCTTCGTTCAAAGGGGACGATCTCCTTGGCGTTCGGCAGCAGAGACTTCGTGAATTCCACAATCTCGCGGGTTGACCGGTAACTGCGAACCAGGCGGAACAAGCGCGTTTCCGATTCACCGTACAGCCGGATGAGCGGCGATTCTTCACCGTACAGCTCCGTTGCCTGAGCAAAGATGGCCTGACCGAAATCGCCAAGCACTGTCATGTGGGCGCGGGGGAACATTTTTTTGAGGAACTCATATTGAAACATCGAATAATCCTGACCCTCGTCGACGAATACATGCCGGATCTCCGTGTTCGTCCGAACGCCCTCGATGAGCTCTTTTAAATACAGGTACGGTGTCGCATCCTCATAGAACAGTTCGAGCCGGCCAAGCTTCTCCTTGGTCTGCTCACAGATTTCCGGCCAAAGCAAGGAAATTTCAGCTCCATTTATCATCTTTTTAAAAACATCCTCTTCTTCGAACAACTGGATGTACAGCCCAGCCATATCGATGAACAACATCCGCTTCACGCTTCGCTTCAGCGGCTTAAACTGCTCCTTCACGATCATCCGGCGCAGCAGCTCTTCCTCCCGCTCAGCATAGTCGAAATCGCCCTCGTCCGGTCTGCCCTTGCCGTCCAGCCTTTCGCGGACCTTTTCATACTGCTCGGCAAAGTCAAACACGCCCCTCTCCTTGTGCAGAGCATGATACGCTTCGGCGTACTGATCTTTGTCAAGATAATCAAGCTCCTCCTGCACCCAGAGCGCCTCACGTTCCTTGCTTTCCAGCAGGGTCAACTCACGAAGCAGCCACTCCTGCAGCATAGTAATGCGATTGGTCATGCGAATGGAGGGATCATAGCTGTAAAATACGGATTGCATTTGCTTGGCCGTGATCAAATCGCGGTCCCGAAAGCGTATGCTTTTGAAGCGCATGCCCTGCTGCTCCAGCCACTGCGCATAATTCCGGAGAGCTTGTAGAAAGTCGGCGGATGCCTTGTACTCCATCCCTTTCAGCCGGGCCGCATACCCTTGGCTTGATGCTTCTGTCAGCACGTATTCGATCTGGTCAAAGGGGTCCTCTACACGGAACGTCCCGCCAAGCCAGTGGTCCAGATATTCCTGGAAGGTCGTCTGCTGCATGTTTTCTTCACCGAGCTCGGGAAGAACGGTCGATACATAGCTGTTAAACATCGGATTCGGTGAAAAAAGAACGATTTGGTCCGCCTTTAGCCGATCGCGGTGCTTATACAGCAGGTACGCCACCCGCTGCAGCGCCGCCGAGGTTTTCCCGCTGCCGGCCGCCCCCTGCACGATTAGCATCCGGCTTGTGTCATCGCGGATAATGGCGTTTTGCTCCTTTTGGATCGTTGCAACGATGCTTTTCATCTGATTATCCGCACCTTTGCCGAGCACCTGCTGCAGCAATTCATCGCCGATGGTTACACTCGTGTCGAACACGTTCTGCAGCCCCGCCTCGCGGATCTGATACTGCCGTTTCAGCTTCATCGTCCCCGAGATGGTTCCATCCGGCGTGTCATACCCGGCCGCTCCCGGGGAATAATCGTAGTACATGCTCGCGATCGGAGTACGCCAGTCATAAACCAGAAAATTCATGCCGTCTGAATCGACAAAGGACGACACGCCGATATAGACCTGCTCGGTATTGCTCAAGCCATCCTCGTGGAAATCGATGCGCCCAAAGTAGGGGGATGCCAGCAGCCTTTTCATGTTATTCCATTGCTGTACACGCTGCCTGTGGCTTCGTTCTCGTTCGGACAATAAGGCTTCTTGCTGCCTGATACTGTAGAAGGTCTCTTCAAAATCTTCGTCCGTGCTCGTGTTAACGGTAACTTCCTGCCAAAATTGTTTGCGGATGTCCGCCACCTGACCATGCAGCCCGGCTACCTCCGGCTCAAGTTCGGTGATTCTCGCTTGCAGCTTTTCCGTAACCAGCTCCAGCCGCTTCTGCTCTTGCTTCCAATCCTCCGCGCTTATCATCTTCCTGCATGCACTCCTTCATTTGAATTTGAAGAAAAAGAAAGTTTGACAAACCGTAATGCCGTGTGGTAAGATTAAAGTGTAAATAAGATGGGTTTATTATTTGATTTTTTAAATAAAATCATTAGTTCTTCAATCATAGCATAGTGCTTCTTTGTGCGCAAACTTTTATTTATGCATAGTTAAGCCCCCGGCGGGATGCCGGGGGCTTTTTGATTTAACTCTTACGCCGCTCGTCGAAAAGCACGTTTAAGATTAGATGCCAAAGGCCGGAAATTTTGACTTATGTATGGTTCTCGGCACTGTCTATAACGGCAAGTTATCTTTTTAAGACAAGTTTCTTCACCGTTATCACGTGGAAACTTTATCGGTTGACATTTTATGGAGGATACTGTATATCCTGAATCCGTGAAATAACCAACAACCACATAGCATTCGCTGTTACGAGCTTGTAGCAATCACAATCGAATTCAATCCAAGTGAAATAGGTCGGGTACAGGCATAAGGAAACAGAGCTTGCTCTGAAGCAGGCCCTTTACGAACCTATGCTTGCCAATTTCTCACCCTGACAGCGTCATGTAAATCCGTTGAAAGGTTG
>NZ_ASSD01000504.1 GCF_000520715.1 Paenibacillus zanthoxyli JH29 | reverse complement strand
CGTCAATTACGGCAGCGGACAAGCCTATGCGGCAGGAGCAACGCAAGCGGAAAATCCCGCCGCTGTTCCGGATGCGGCAACCGTGCAGTTGGCTACCTACTCTGACCAGGATTTCAAACTCCGTGTGCTGCACACAAACGACACGCACGGCCATCTTGAAAATGTCACCAAACGAATTTCGGCGATCAAGAGCGAGCGTACCGGCAATTCGATCCTGCTGGACGCGGGCGACGTTTTCTCTGGAACGCTCTATTTTACAAAATTCGAGGGTCTGGCCGACCTGAAGTTCATGAATTACATCGGCTACGACGCCATGACTTTCGGCAACCATGAATTCGACAAAGGACTGCCTACGTTAAAAACCTTCATGGACGGGGCCTCATTCCCGTTCGTCAACGCCAACATCGATTTTACAACGCACAACAGCGAACTTGCCGGGCTGTATCACAATGAAACCGGACTGATCGGCGACCCC
This sequence comes from Paenibacillus zanthoxyli JH29, assembly GCF_000520715.1. Taxonomy (GTDB): domain Bacteria; phylum Bacillota; class Bacilli; order Paenibacillales; family Paenibacillaceae; genus Paenibacillus_AQ; species Paenibacillus_AQ zanthoxyli. The sequence goes on along the minus strand of NZ_ASSD01000504.1, from coordinate 4,435 downwards.
GGCAACCCTGCCAAGAACGGCAATATTTACCCCACTGTCGTCAAGGATGTTTACGGCGAGAAAGTCGGCATTTTCGGCCTAACCACGGAAGAAACCGTCGGACTCTCGTCTCCGGGGGACAAAATCACCTTCGAGAATTACAAGACAAGCGCAGAACAGGCAGTAAGCATGCTGCAAGCGAAAGGCATTAACAAGATCATCGCCCTTTCCCACCTCGGGTATAACATTGACCAACAGCTCGCGGTGGAAGTCCCTGCAATCGACATTATCGTTGGCGGCCATACCCATACGAAGCTCGACGTTCCGGTAGAGGTTCCGCACGGAAGCACCGGAGACACCACACTCATTGTGCAGACGGGCGAATACGGACAAAATCTCGGGGAGCTCGATGTCTCCTTTAACACCAGCGGCCAGCTCACTAGCTTCTCCGGCAGACTGCTGGATGTTGCCAAATACGCGGAAGACGCGGAAGCCAAATCGATGCTCGCCCCGTATGACGCCCAGCTAGAAACCGTCCGTCAGACCGTTGTCGGCTATACCTACACGGATCTGTACACTCATCGTATGATCGACGGTAAAATGGTGCGCGTGGCGCGGCAGGAAGAAATACCGCTCGGCAACCTGATCGCTGACAGCATCAACAGCAAATCTACGGAACTGGTTAGCAAACTGCTCTCCCCGTCCGAACTGTCTTCCATTAAGGGCTTTGTAGCCATTCAAAACGGCGGCGGCATCCGGGCTCCGATTAACCAGGGCGACATTACACTCGGCGAAGTACTGACCACCATGCCGTTCAACAACAGCCTTGTAGCCCTCAAGGTTACCGGCAAGGAAATCATTTCATCTCTGGAAAACGGCGTCAGCGGCCTGGAAGCGGATCAGGGACGGTTCCCGCAGGTATCGGGAATGCGGTACACTTTCGATTCGGCGAAACAACCGGAAATCGTCGATCTGGCTACCAATCAGGTCAAGCAGGAAGGCAATCGAATCGTATCGGTGGAGATCAAACAGCCGGACGGCAGCTACGCTTCGGTTGACCCGGAAGGCTACTATATTTTGTCCACAAACTCCTTCATGGCCGGAGGAGGCGACTTCTACCGGGCGCTGGCGGGGGCCAAGGCGGATGGACGCTATTATGAACTGTACATGCCGGACTATGAAGTGTTGGATGAATATTTAGGCAAAATCGGTCAGGTGAACATCAGCCTTGAAGGCCGGATCACCAATTTGAAAGGCGATTCGGCTTCGCCTGCGCCCGGAAGCGGCGGCGGAACCGTGACCGCGCCAACCCCGGCGCCTTCAGCAAGTCCGGCACCGGCTCAAGCTCAGGTAACGACCCTGACGGCCGAAGATTTGACCCAGCGTCTGGCAGCTCTGCCTGCCGGCAGCAGCGAGCTGGTCATCCCGGTTGCCGCCTCCGCAGGCGGCGCGGAAGTCGTGCTTCCGGGCAGTGCGCTGCTTCAGCAGGCTGCCGCGACACCTGAGCTCGTACTGACCTTTGACACAGGGAATGCTTCCTACTCGCTGCCGCTGAGCGTACTTAACGGTACGGCGATTACGACTCAGCTCGGAACGGGCGACTTTACCGTTACCGTCGCCATTAAGCCTGCGGATGCAGCCACAACCGCCGGAGTTAACCAGGCCGCCGCGAAGCAAGGCTCGCTCACGCTGGCCGCACCGGTCATCCAATTCTCCGTCACAGCCAAAGCCGGAAACCGCAGCGTGCCGATTAACCATTTCGGCAGCAAGTATGTGGAAAGAACGATCCAAGTTGGCCGTTCGCTGGATAACAAGACGGCTACGGGCGTCGTGTACGATCCGGATACGGGCGCGCTTTCCTTCGTCCCTTCTGTCTTTACGGCAAATGCGGATGGTACGGCCAAAGTTACCATTAAACGAGCCAGCAACAGCTATTACACCGTCGTTGAATCTTCCAAGATTTTCGGTGACATCGCCAGCCACTGGGCGAAATCGTCCATTGACCTGCTGGCCTCCAAGCTGATTGTCAACGGAAACGACACGGGAGCGTTCTCGCCGTCGAAACCGGTGACACGCGCGGAATTCGCGGCGCTGATTACACGGGCGCTGGGTCTCGAAGCGGTAGACGGCACGGCAGACTTTACAGATGTTAACCCGTCCAAATGGTATGCGGGAGCGATCCGGACGGCCTCGGCGGCGGGACTGATCTCCGGCTATCCGGACAACAGCTTCCATCCGGACAGCCCGATCACCCGCCAGGAAATAGCGGCCATCCTGTCCAAAGCGACGAAGCATGCCGGAATGTGGCTGCCCGATGACAGGGAAGCCTTGGGTAGATTCAAAGATCAGTCAGCAATCACGGCATGGTCCAGAAGGTCAGCCGCCGAGCTGGCTGCGGCAGGCATCATCCAGGGCACCCCGGACGGCTTCTTCGCTCCGGGGCACACGGCAACCCGCGCAGAAGCGGCGGTCATGCTGGAGAAGACGCTGAAAGTGCTGAAATTCATTGACTGAGCACCGCTTTGTATCAGCACTCGATTAACAAAGAACCTTCAGTTCCACTTCAATAGTGGTTCTGAAGGTTCTTTTGCGTGTTGATGGGATTCGCTCTACCCTCTTAGCGCCGCTGTTCCATCCAATGTACGGCATAATCGACGATGGCCCGCTGGGACATGAGCTGCGCGGGAGCCGCCGCGACAAGACCGTGCCGGATCAGCCCCTTCTCTCTTTCATAGTCCTCGCCGATTTCACCAAAGTCATCAGAATTCCATTCCCAATCCGGAAACCACGCCCACCTTCTGACTCCATCCTCGGAGACCGGGGCGCCGGCGGTCACTTCTTTTTTGCCGGGATAGCTTGCACGGTATTCCGCGAGATGTATCGAGGTGTTATTCAAATGCCCCACACCGAGCAGCAGCACCATGCCGTCCAGATCGTACAGTCGTCCAAGCGGCGATCCGTCACCAAGACCGTACGGCAGCTCATGTCCGGCGGTGACCGTATCGGCATGCTTGCCCCAAGCGGCGAAGGAATACAGCGGATGCCCGCTGCGCCTTACTCCCTGCTGCTTGCGAAAAGCTTCCGGGATGATGCCCATCCCGCGCGGAAGCGTCAAGTCCGGAGCGTAGGGCGGCATCTGCTCCCGTATCGTATCCCACCACTCTTTCGGAACCGGGGGGTTGCACCAGCCCGAAGGGTCGGTCAGATCGGTCGTATGCGTCGGCATGATGAGCGTACCCGCTTCGCCCAACACTTGTTCAAGCGCCAGAATAACAGCGGCCGGTCCGCCAGCCACCCATTCGCCCAGCGATTTAAAGGAGGAATGCAGCAGCACCGTCATGCCTTCCAGCAGGCCAAGCCGCCGAAGGTCCTCCGCCAGCGTCTCTACCGTAATCAAATTCCCCTGTATTTCTCTCATATGATGATCTCCGATCTTGTAACATACTTCAGGCAGCCAAGACTGTATCTTCTTAGAGCCGCCCCGGGCTGTTTATCTTTACCTTGAGACTGCGCCCGCCCTTTCCATCATCTCCCCCATGGCTCTCCGGCGAGTGAGGCAGCTGAAAGAACCGCTGGACCGAAGGCAGGAGAGTCACGATCTGAATGAGCAGTCCAAGACTCATGTAAAAAACGTGCACAAGGCTGACCGCGTTCATAATATAAGTTTCCACCATAATCCAGATAATTTGTCCGAATCCCACATATAATGATAATGTCCACGCCGAATGCAGCTCTTTAAAAGGATTAAGCGCGTCGGCCCATGCCCAGCGCGGTCTTTTGACCATACCGTACAGCACAAAGAGCGGAAACACTCCGAATACCGCCAGCAATAAAATACCTGGGAACAAATAGCTGGAAAAAGGGGGACGCCGCAGCACCGTATCCGCCGGCATTCCCATCATGCTTCCGCTTGGATCGATAATGAGAGCAAGCCCGCCGAAGATCGCCCCCACGCCCAAAAAAACTTGCAAAACGTAAAGAAACAACACGGCGGGCGGCCGTTTTCCGGCCTTTGCCGTTCCCGCTCCCGCGCTAGGCTCAACCGTTTCTTTTACTCCTTGATTCATCCATGCTTCCCCGCTTCCATTCTTGGATTAGGCGGCTCAGGAACAAGCGGTCATCGGCTGTTCTCATTATACCAAAGCCCCCCTCCCCGGTATGAGACACGGATTACACCCTGTGCAAAAAGCGCCGGGAACAGCAGAAGTGTGATTATCCGCACTTTGCGTTATACTTAAACGAAGGGTGTAAATGCTTCCTGAACCCCCACATTTAATAACTTTAGCTCCGTAGGCGGAATATGAATTCATATATTTCAAAAAACGAGGTGACAGAGAGCGGCGGCTTTCAGCCGTCGCTTTTGAGCATGTCTATACTATTAGTTGATTCGCATGCAACCAAACAATGCGCTTATTGTCTTCAGTATAAACCGCTATCGGAATTCCGCCGACGCACC
>NZ_ASSD01000503.1 GCF_000520715.1 Paenibacillus zanthoxyli JH29 | reverse complement strand
CCCCGCCGCAGCCACAGTGAACCATACCGCGGAAGCGGCAAGGCGTTTATCCGAGACAGCCAAAATACTGAGCAGCAGGAACACTACAAAAAAGGCGTCCGCCTGCCCCCATACCGCCGAATCCGTCAATACAGCCGGATTAAATGAATATAGAATGACAAGACCGAGCGCAAGGCCGCCGCCCAGCTTTTTGCTCCCGATCCGGTAAATCAGCCATCCGAGAGCGATATCCGACAGGATCGCCGGCAGTTTGAACAGCAGCATCTCCCCAGGAGAATCCGGACTTAAACCGAGGCCCTGATGGATGAGATGAAGAAGATACAATATATAAATATACCCTGGAGGGTAATCTGCAAAAATGCCTTCCTGATAAAAGCGTCCCGGGCCGACCTCCGCCAGCCGCTGGCCCCAGTACATAAAAGTCTTCATGTCGTTCATGTAGCCCTGCGAGGTCCAGCCAAGCCACAGGCGCAGCAGAAAAGCCGCAGAAAGGACAATCCACAGCCACGCGCCGTAATCATAGCTCTCCCGCCTTAGCAGACGCTTGCTGCGCAGCGCAGTCCGGTAAACCCAGGCAAAGAGGCAGGCAAACAATGCGGAAAAGAACAAAATGTTTTTGGATGATATTTTAACCGGTTTCCCTGCCGCTCCGGCCTGGGCGCCCCCCGGATCAAGCGAGATTACCGGAACGCCAGCAGGGGAGGAGTCAAGCTCCTCCACGGACAAATCATCAAAATACGCCTTGCCCGCAGACAGATTCCCATAGCCGCCGAGGGCTGCGCCGATGCCTATTTCCTTTTGCCCGGAGCCAGTCTTGCCTATGAACTGAAGCTGCTGCCAGCCTCCGCCGGTGTCTTTGGTGCTCGGATATCCCCCGCCAACGCCGACAACGAAAATATTGGCCCCGATGCCTTCCACGCCCGCGTTCACTACCTTAACCCAGCCGGAAATCCGGTAATGGGTGTCTGGCTTTACGGCGATGGTCTGAATCCATTTTGCATGATTCTGCTGTATATTCTCAATCGCGGCTGCAGCATTTCCGGAATGGACATCCGCAGATTCCACGGACAGCAGGCTTGCCTGATCGCCCTGCACCCATACATCTCTCGTCCAGGAGGCGGGAGCGTCCGATGCCGTTTCCTCAAACCCCGGATTTTGCAAAAGATTTCCTTTCGCAAACATCGTTCCCGGAGGGATAACTAGCATGCACAGCAGCAGCATAAATATCAGTTTCGCAGCAATACGCCACTTCTTCATCATCGTTACCACCTTCATCTTATCATCCGAATCTATGTATATGAAGTCCGGTTCATTTTTCCCTCATTTCAATATAATCGAATTGCCGGGTGAAGAAAAGTCCAGCGCTCTATTCCGGTAACACCGCCGAGTTTCTTGTTCGCTCACAAAAAAGACTCCTTCCGATTGAGAAGGAGCCGTAAAAGAGCGGCCAAGGCTTAGCCCTGGCTGCCGATCAGCAGATAACGAAGCACCACCAGAACGGCCAAAAGCCACATCATCCAGTGGATGTCGTATTTCTTTTTGCCCGCAAGGTTAGCCACAAACGCCAAAATAACATAGGTGACGATACCGAAAGAGATACCGTTCGCGATATTGTAGGTGAAAGGCATGATCGCAAGGGTCAGGAACGACGGAATGGCGATAACCATATCGTTAAAATCAATCTTACGGACGGACTGCGCCATCAGCACGCCGACAATGATCAGGGCCGCTGCCGTGGCGGAGCCGGGAATCAGAGCGGCAACCGGCGCCAGGAACAGGGCAAGCAGGAAGCACACCCCCGTCGTAACGGCGGTAAGTCCCGTACGTCCGCCTTCAGCCACGCCTGCCGCGCTTTCCACATAAGCCGTTGTGGTGGAAGTGCCCAGCATCGCGCCGCCTGCAACTGCAACTGCGTCTACGAGCATGGCTTTGCCGACGCGTCTTTTGCCTTCCTCGGGATTATCCATAATTCCCGCGCGCTCCGCCGTTCCGACCAGAGTGCCGAAGGTGTCGAACAGTTCGACGAAGGTGAATGTCGCGACTGCGGAAATGATACCGGTATGCAAAATACCGTTCCAGTCAAATTCCATGAAGTTAAGCTGCGTGAAATCCGGGACCCATGGCGTGGATGGATTCGACAGTGTGGAAAAATCGACTGCGCCCATCAGCATGCCGATGACCGTGGTGCCAAGAATGCCGAACAGAATCGCGCCTTTTACCCGCAGCACCATCAGGATACCGATCAGCAGCAGGCCGATGATAGCAAGCTGGACATTCGTATTCTCCAGGCTTCCAAGATGGAAGACCGTTTCAAAATACAGCACGTCGGTGAAGGTATTGGCCGGAATCGCATTGCCCGCTTCCACGCCGATTGTCATCAGGCCGCTGTTCTTCAGGCCGATAATGGCGATGAAGAGTCCGATGCCGACCGTAATCGCATGCTTCAGACTGTCCGGAATCGCAGTTAGTAAAATTTGGCGAATCCTGGTGATGGTCAGCAGAATAAAGATCAGACCGGAGATAAATACCGCTGTCAGCCCCATCTGCCAAGTAAACGGATGATCCGTCGTGGCCGACGACAGGACAACCGATGCGAAATAAGCGTTAAGCCCCATACCAGGAGCAAGGGCGACCGGGAAATTAATGAATAGCCCCATCGCAATAGTGAAAATACCCGCCGCCAACGCGGTTGCCAAAAACACGGAATACCAGCCCATATCGATCCGGCCAAAGGCAGTCAACGTACCTGGATTCACCGACAGAATATACGCCATTGCCATAAAGGTCGTCAGACCGGCCATAATTTCAGTGCGTACTGTGGTGCCGTTCTCTTTCAACTTGAAAAAGCGTTCCAAAATGTTCTCCCCCTAAGATGATTTGTAGTGAGGCACCAACAAAAGGCCGGAGTCTTGGCGGACCCCGGCCTGAAAAAGAGCTCTCCCGAAGATATTCGGCACATCGGCCGCAGCTTCTAACCGGAACAGCTTTCTTGGATCGTAGCCAGGCCATTACGGTGACCTCGTAGAAACTCCCGGGCCAATTCCCGGAATTATACGAATATTCATGCTGCTAATGCCTTCTCATTTTAGGTGGACATGACATGGGTTGTCAATGACGAAAACGAACAATCTTTGTTATGTTTTTGTCATTGCAGCCTGCAAGGAGATGAATTAAGAAGAACGCTATTTTTTTCTAAAGTCAAAACAATATCATTTTTTGTAACCTCACCCTTGTTTCCGATTTCAAATTCAGATAAATGATCAGAATTCGTGATTACCGCAATAACAGTATCATCTAATCCAGCTTTCTTAATGGCTGGAGACCAGAATTCAATTAGAAGCTCCCCTTTGTAAAACACGTTGCCCTGGTTCGAAATACGTGATAAAACCAGTTCCATTCATCTTAACTGTTCCAATCCCAATATGATTGAACCTCTCATGACTAAAGTCACGAGATTCTTG
>NZ_ASSD01000502.1 GCF_000520715.1 Paenibacillus zanthoxyli JH29 | reverse complement strand
TGCCGTTACGTTCCTGCAATTCTTGGTTCACGCCGGACAACTGTTCCGAGGGTGTTCCATCGCCCCGGCTGTTGCCGCTCCTCTCCGCCATCCCGCCGCCGTATCCTTCCATTGTCTTTCCGTTATTACTGACCTCCATCGTGACTTCGGACGGGCTGTAGCAGAGCTTGATGCCGACCGAGGTCGCGTGCCCGTGCCGCAGCCCATTGGTGATGGCTTCGCGGGCATTTTTATATAGCACGACCTGAACGCTCGGATAGAGCGGAAAAGGCGTACCCTCGACTGTATATGAGGTCTCAATGCCGGTGTCACGGCCGGTCTCTTCCAGCAGCCGGTCTAGGGCATAAGCGCCCTCAAGATGCGGCCCCCGGCCGATGCGCCTTACGGCGACGCGCAGGTCATCCATGCTCTCCGCCAACTGATCGCGCACCTGCCGCATCATGGACATGCCCGCTTCCGGAGCAGAGGGAAGTGTGTGGAGCGCGGCCTCCATCATCATTTTGACACGGATCAGCCGGTGGCCGATATCGTCATGCAGCTGGCGGGATATCCGAATCCGTTCCTCGGCTTGGGCGGCATTCTCTACTTGGGACGCGAATTGGAGCAGCCGATTTCGGGCTTCGTCCAGCTCGAAGTGCTTTTTGCGCAGCTCGTCATACAGATGCAGCGTCTCCTCGCGGCCGCGTCCCGCCGAATAGAGCTGGGCACACAGCACGGCAGCCAGAAGAAACACCAGACTCACCCAGGCGCGAATCACCGGAGCTTCTTCCATGACGGCAGCGTTCAGCACGGCCAGATGAATCCCCGCAAGCAGCAGAGGCAGCGAACCGGGACGGAGGCGGAAATAGGCGAGCAGCACAGACAGGGAGGGGAACACCATTAGGCTTCCGTACCTGGAGCACAGCCAGGAAGAGTACAGCATTTCCAGCGCAGCCATCCCTATGGTAAACCGTCCCGGCAGGCGCGCTCCCAGCGTCGCCAGCAGCAGAAGCATCAGCAGATGCAGGGTGAACCGGTCATAATTGGCATATTCCTGAACGTACATCGAGATAAATGCCGGGATGGCAATTAACCCATACCGCAGCAGCTTCAGCTCCTTGGTCACACGCCGTCATCCTTTTCACTAGAGATAGAGATTAAGCGTCCTTCCTTCGCAAACGGCCTTTTTTCAGCGAATGGCTGATCCTAGCGAGGGAAGGCGTATCATCGCAATTCCATCTTAGCACATCCTCTATGCTGCGGGACGCGGGTTTGGCCGCTTCTTCACAAGAGATGACTTAAGTCACCTTCACTTCATGACCTTCCGTACCTTCGGCGGCTTCGGGGCTGCGCTACAATGAAACCATGAAGAATAAGGGACAGGAGAGATGAACGATGGCACTTGCTTCACTAACCGATGTGGTAAAAAGATATGACAGCAAGCTGACGGTGGATCATGTGAATCTAAGCATTAATGAAGGGGAAATATTCGGCCTGCTCGGTCCGAACGGCGCGGGCAAAAGCACGACGATCAGCATGCTCTGCGGCCTTCTAAAGATGGACGGGGGAAGCATAGTCATCGATGGTATTTCCGTAGCGAAGCAGCCGCTTGAGGCCAAAAAAAGAATCGGGCTCGTCCCCCAGGACCTGGCGCTGTACGAAGACCTGACTACCTGGGAAAATGCATCCTTTTTCGGCAAACTGTACGGCCTGCGCGGCGAACTGCTGAAGGAGCGGGTGAAGGAGGCGCTAGAGTTTACCGGACTCGCTGACCGTGCGAAGGATAAGCCGTCCACTTTTTCCGGAGGGATGAAACGGCGGCTGAACATTGCCTGCGCCATCATGCACCGCCCCAAGCTGATCATTATGGATGAGCCGACAGTGGGAATCGACCCGCAATCCCGCAACCATATCCTTGAATCGGTTAAAGCGCTCAATAAGCTGGGTTCAACCGTTATTTATACGAGCCACTACATGGAAGAGGTTGAAGCTATATGCGACAGGGTGGCGATTATGGATAAGGGGCATATCATTGCTTGCGGGACGGAAAAAGAGCTGCGGGAACGGGTCGCCCACGAAGAGAAAATCATCATCAAAGCAGGCAGTATCACGCCAGACCTGATTCTGGAGCTTAAGCAGCATCCCCGGGTGACCCGGGTGGAGGCCGAAGGCGAGACGCTGGAGCTGTACCTGCCGTCGTCCCAAAGCGAGCTGCAGGACATCCTGTTTATTTTCGCCAAGCATGGGGGCGTGATTCAGATGCTGCAAATCGAGCAACCGGATCTGGAGACGTTATTCCTAAGCTTGACCGGGCGGACCTTACGGGATTAGGAGGAGAGGACAATGGCTAATATTTGGACAATTGCGGCTTATGAACTGCGGCGCCTGCTCCGTTCCCGCTCGATGCTGATCAACCTGTTTCTTCTGCCGATTTTGCTGATTTTCTTGATCGGCTCGGCGCTTTCCGGCGTTATGGGCGGAGGTAAGGATCAGACGATTGATCCTTTTCGGGTAGGCATTGTCGATGCGGCAGCGAACCCCTCCGAACGCTCGCAGCTGATCGGGAGCTTCTTGAAGTCGCCCGAGATCGCGGAAATCATTACACCGGAAACCGCAGACAGCCGGGAAGCGGCGGTAAACGGCGTGCGTTCGGGAGAATACAGCTATGCCGTCATCGTTCCGGCCGGATTCGACAAGGATATCATGAGCGGGAAGGAAGCGCGGCTTGAATATATTCTCGGCAAAAACCGGACGGACAATATGGTCGCAGGAACCGTGTTCGACAATTTCCTGAGCAGCATCAATTACAGGCAGGCCGCCGCCATGACGCTTGGACCGCAGGCGATTCCCGCGATGACGGAGAGCGGGCAAAGCAATCCGGCCGTGGTGCTCGGCAAGCTGAATGAAGGAGCCCCGGCCTACACTGCTTCCCAGTATTACGCGGCTGCGATGCTTCTGATGTTCCTGCTTCTGTGCGGACAGATGGTGATCACCAGCCTGTACAGCGAAAAGGATAACCATACGTTGTTTCGGATCGGCTCCATGCCGGTGAAGGGCGGGGAACTCTTTATGGGAAAAATGCTTGGCATCGGAATCGTGTCCGTCCTGCAGTGCGCCTCCATTATTTTGGCTACACACTTTCTGTTCGGCGTGTACTGGGGCAACCGCCCGGGGCTTCTGGCACTGGTATGTCTGTTAATGATTCTTGCTTCGCTGACCTTGTCGGTCATTATAGCTATGTTTGCCAGAACGGCAGCGTCGGCAAGATCCATTTCAACCGGGCTGACGGTGGTGATGACGTTTATCAGCGGAGGGATGGCTCCCCTGCCGGATTCCTGGGTGAATACAGGCGGCGCGTTCTCAATCAATCACTGGGGGATGCGGGGTATCCTGCGGATGATGCTGGAATCCCCGTGGACGCAAATTTCGGGCAGTATCACGATGCTGTCGCTGATCTGTCTCGTGCTGCTGGGCTTGGCATTTTTCTCGTACCGAAAGGTGGGTTATCATGTATAATATCCTTACCATTTCCTGGAATCTGGTAAAGCGGATGATTGGCAGACGCAGAGGTGTGATCGCCTATATTCTCTTGCCTGGCGTTATAGTTTCCGTCATCATATGGATGACCGGCGGCATGGGATATGAGAAGGCGACCGTACTATACACGAATCTGGACAGCGGCCCCGCAGGAGCGCATGTCATTGCCGAACTGGAGAAGACAGGGGACTATACCCTGGTTGAAAAAGAGAGCGGGGGCGAGCTGCGCACCGGAGTCCTCGACGAGAAGGGCCGAGCGGGATTGGAAATTCCAGCAGGCTATTCGGCCTCGCTGCTCGCCGGGCAGGCGCCGCAAATCCATATCTATGAGTTAAAGACGTCTGCTGCGTCAATCGCACTTAAAATGAAGGCTTCGGAAATCGGCGGCAGGCTGCGCGAAGTGGCTTTGGCGGTTGACGCTGCCGGAAAGGGAGCAGAAGCGGGGAAGGCTGGAGGCACGGCTGGTGTTCAGGCAGCTAGTCCATCCATAGGTCCAACCGGTATGGCCAGCGGAACTGCCTCCGGTACGGCTGCCGCGCGGGAAGCGAAGTTGTCCGCTGTTCTGCAGCAGGCGGAGCTGCATCATGTGGGCAGCCAGAAGACCGACTATAACCTGTATCCCCGCGAAAGCCTGGGTGTCGTTACCGGATTTATGTTGATGTTCTTGATGGCTATGGTTACAAGCTCCGTTTCGGTCATTATGGATGACCGCAAGAAGCGGACCATGATGAGGATGTTCAGCGCGCCTGTTCGTTCTTATGAAATTGCGCTCGGCAATTTTCTGGGCAGCTTTACGGTGGGCGTGATCCAGGTCGCCGCTGTGCTTCTGGTAGGCCGCTATGTGCTGAACTACAACTTTGAGCTTCCGATGTATCTATATTTTCTCATCCTGGCGGCGTTCATGCTGGTGTGCATGGGGCTGGCCAGCACAGTTGCGGGACTCATTCGCAACCCGAACAATGCGGGTATGCTGAACGCGCTCATTCTGACTCCGACCTGCATGCTGGGGGGCTGCTTCTGGCCGATCTCGATCATGCCGGACTACATGCAGAAGGCAGCGAACTTCGTCCCGCAAAAATGGGCGATTCAAGCGGCAGACCTTGCTGCCACCGGCAGCGGCTGGAGCGAGCTGTGGTTGCCCTTTGCGGTACTGGGCCTGATGGCGGTCATTCTGCTGGTCATCGGTTCCGCCATTCTGCGGCCGAGCGAGTCGGCTGTGTAGAGCTGTATGAGACGAAGAACGCCCTGATTCCATTCCACCGAATGGGCCGGGACGTTTTTTTGTTATTTTAGGCGAGAATGTGTTGCAACGAATAGAACCGGGGAACTTGTTTAGCGGCTATGGGTTTCTAGGGATCACTTTTGCTTATGACGACGTTGCCCATCATCCTGAACGGATGGTTTACCGCGGTAACAGGAGCGACGGGCAAACATGTGGTTCGGTATGAGCCTCAGCAAGGCGCGATGAACCAAATGATGCGGAAAACCTGAAATTGTACATCTTTTGCCGGCCTTGGAACTTCACTGAATAGCATGCCTGCCAAAATACAGTTTCTTATCCGTTCAACCTCAATTGCAGTCGGCGCAGCCTTAAATTCCTGCACAATCGGAGGCTTTTCCTGCTGACAAGCACTTTTGATCTAAAAAACCTGCACTCTAGCAGGCTTGCAAGATGCCGAACTAAAATCATAACCAACTTAGAGGTCCCCTCTATATGGAGCTTTTCGATTCTGAACAACTTGCTTCGAAATGATTGGACCATAGGAGATTATCCTGGCTGGTTGGCTTCTACTCTTTACAATGATTCTAAACAAGGGTATATTTATAGGGATAATTCAAATAAATGAATAAACCATCGTTTTATGGAGGAGCCTGTCACCAAGGGCTCCTTTTTGCTTTTTTCAGGGCTTATTAGTGCAATTTTAAAGAAGACAAGGAGCGGATCATCCATGGAATTTATTTTAACCTTATTGCTGATTCTACTGTCCACCAAGCTCGCCGGGCATCTATCTGTCGCTCTCGGCCAGCCGTCCGTTCTCGGTAAACTGATTGTGGGCATCGTGCTTGGTCCGGCGGTGCTGGGCTGGATTCAGAATGGAGAATTTATTCACGAAATGTCTGAAATCGGCGTGCTGCTGCTCATGTTCATCGCGGGACTCGAGACGGACCTGGATCAGCTTCGGCGCAACTGGAAATCGTCCTTTGCCGTGGCGGTAGGGGGAATTATTCTTCCGCTGTTTGGCGGAATGGGGATTGCGGAGCTGTTCGGTTTTTCTTATTCGCATGCCTTGTTTCTAGGGGCGATTCTTAGCGCAACCTCCGTCAGCATTTCGGCGCAGGTGCTTAAGGATATGAACAAGCTGAATTCACGGGAGGGCTCAACCATACTGGGAGCGGCCGTTGTCGACGACGTACTGGTCGTTATTCTGCTGGCGGTGCTGATGAGCTTCTTCGGTGCGGGAGAATCGGTGCCGCTGGGCCTCTTGATCGGTAAAAAGCTGCTCTTCTTCGCTGTCGCCATCCTCGCCGGCTGGCTGATTGTCCCCCGGATGCTCAAATGGCTGTCTCCCCTTAAAGTGACGGAGGCGACCGCCAGCATAGCGCTTGTCATCTGTTTGGCCTACTCCTGGTTCGCTGAATGGACCGGAATGGCCGGCATTATCGGCGCGTTCGCCGCGGGGCTGGCCGTCTCGCAGACTGCCTTCAAGCACACGGTGGAACACAAGCTGGAGCCCATCGCTTACACCGTCTTCGTGCCCGTCTTTTTTGTCAGTATCGGACTTAACGTTTCCTTTGAGGGAGTTCTCGGGCAGATCGGCTTTGTGATCCTCTTGTCGCTCGCGGCGGTGCTGACCAAGCTGATCGGCGGCGGACTCGGCGCGCGTCTGACGGGCTTTAATACCCGTTCATCGGTAGTGATCGGTTCTGGCATGATATCACGGGGCGAGGTCGCTCTGATCATTGCCGCCACGGGACTACAAAGCGGACTGTTGCTGCCGGAGTATTTCACTTCGGTTATTATTGTCGTAATTGCCACGACGCTGCTCACCCCGCCGATGCTGAAATACGTCTTTCGCGAGCCGGTTAAGCTGGACGAAGGGGAGTAGAATATCCTTTATGGCGTTTTCCTGTCCTTTGGTTGGGGGCAGTATCGGTCCTAAGGCTGAGTTCCGGACCCGCCGCCCGACTGTTTTAAGTCTATATGAAAATATCTAAACTTGTTACAAAGAGAAGCAATCATATAGAAATCTGGCACACCTAAGCTTCAACAATACTGGGGAGTGGAAGGAGAAATGATTAATGACATGGTTAACAAAATGGTCGCTTGGTAACAAAGCGGCCACTGGGCTGCTGATTGTGATGGCGCTCATAGTGGGAGTGATGAGCTACAGCTCACTGCCGATGGAGTTCTTGCCGGAGGCGGATAATCCGCAGGTGACGGTAACGGCAATTGGCCTCGGCCAGGACACGCATGCGATGGAGAAGCAGGTGACCAAACCCATCGAGAATGCTCTGGCAATGATCAAAGGCAAGACGGAGATGACGTCCACCTCGGGAAATGGCTACACCAAAGTGGACATTAATTTTGACTCCAAGACGAATATGAAGGATGCCGCGCAGGAGGTGCAGAAGGCGGTCGACGCGCTGCAGTTTCCTCAGGGAGTAATGCGGCCGTTCGTTCTTCAATTAAATACCTCCATGATTCCGGTAGCCTCGGCCACTCTTTCATTCGACGAAGGAATAACTGAACAGAACTTGAAGATGGCAGAGACGGAGATTATCCCCGAACTGCAAAAGATCGATGGGGTTGCGAACGTCGCGTTCTACGGCAAAACTGCGCCGCAGGTAATGGTCAAGCTTGACCCGCGTCTTATGGCCGAAAAGAAAGTATCCGCCCAGCAAATTACCGGTCTGCTTCAAGGCCGGAACGTATCGGCTTCCGTCGGGGAGCAGACGATCGGCGGCCAGACCGGCAGCATTAATGTCGTTTCTTCCATTGACAGCGTCGATACCTTGAAACGCCTGCCGGTTTCGCCCGGAGTGACGCTTCAGGATATCGCATCAGTTCAGGTGAAGAGTGATCAGGAAAGCATCAGCCGCTCGAACGGCAAGGATGTGCTGTTCTTGTCGGTAACGAAAGAAGCCAATGCCAATGCGGTTGATGTCGGCAATAAAGTCAAGGATGCAATAAAGAACATTAATTCGACCGTAAAAGGCGCGAAAGCTGAGGTAGTATTCAGCACCTCGGATATGGTCGTTGATTCCGTGAACAGCATGATGCGTGAAGTACTGCTCGGCGCTCTGTTTGCGACTATCGTCATTCTGCTATTCCTGCGCAATGTGCGGGCAACACTTGTGACAGCCGTTTCCATTCCACTGTCGCTGGCCGTTACCTTATATCTGCTCGATATCTCAGGAATTACGCTGAATGTTATCACACTCGGCGGGGTAGCGGTTGCGGTCGGCCGTCTGGTTGACGACAGTATCGTGGTTATCGAGAATATTTACCGCAGATTGCAGAAAGAGTCCTTCTCCGTTGACATGATGATCAGCGCGACGAAGGAAGTTGCCCGGGCGATTACGTCCTCGACGATTGTCACTGTCGCCGTCTTCCTGCCGATAGGTCTGCTGCGCGGCAGTATGCAGGCGTTCCTGCTGCCTTTTGCCTTGACCGTTACTTACTCGCTGCTGACGTCGCTGGTGGTCGCGTTGACTGTCGTTCCGCTGCTGAGCTCCGTGATGCTGCGGAACACGTCCATGAAAGAGCATGAGCCGTCCAAGTGGTTCCAGCGGTTTCTTAAGTGGAACCTGAACCGTAAATGGGTGTCACTGTCGCTGGGGCTGATCATTCTGATAGCTTCAATCGCCGTGTATATGAACATGCCTAAAGGGGCGCTGGACGCTTCAGATGCGAGCAGTGTCGCGATCGAACTAAAATACCCGAATGATACGCCGGTCGCGCAGGTTCTTGAACAGGGGAAACGGCTGGAACAGGAAATTATGAAACAGCCTCAGGCGAAGACGGTAATCATGCAGTCCGGGAACAGCGCCGATTCCGCCAAATGGGGCAACGTATCCTCGCCTACATTGGTCAACTATTCAGTAGTAATGAAGGAAAATGCCGACGCCCAAGCATTTATCGATAAAATCCGGGGGCTGCAAAGCAGTTATCCCGGAGCAAGCCTGGCAGCTAATGAAGGCGGCATGATGGGTTCGAGTTCGACCAATGAGTACATTGATATTGCCGGCGATGACCTGTCCAAGATTACCGCTGCGGCGGGTCAGGTTATGGACAAGGTGAAGAAGATTGACGGCATCCGGAAAATCTCCAGCAACATGGAGGATACGAAGCCGGTCTTTGCCTTCAACGTGAATCCGGCGCAGGCCAACGCGCAGGAAATATCAATGCAGCTGGCCGGTATGCTGAATCCGATGCCGCTCGGTCAGATGGAGCTGAACGGTTCTCCGGCTGCGGTCGTATTATCTCCACTCGCTCAGCCTAAATCGCAAACGGACCTGCAGGGCATCATACTGATGACTTCCACGGGGCCTAAGCAGCTGTCACAGCTGGCGACCCTGGAAGTGCGGAACGAACCGGCCATGTTGTACCGTAAAGACGGCAAGCCTTATGCGCGAATTACTGCCGAAGTCGATCCGAAGAAGGTTTCCGAAATCGGGGCCTCGATCAAAAAAGAAACCGACAGCGTCAAGCTGCCTGAAGGCGTAACCCTCGTATCGGGTGGCGCATCCGCCGACCAGGCGGGCGATTTCAAGGATCTCGGAATGACGGCGCTCATTTCCATCGGTCTGATCTACCTGATCATGGTGATCACGTTCAAGACGCTTCGCGCACCGCTGGCGATTATTTTCTCGCTGCCGCTGGCAGCCATTGGAGCCGTTATCGGTCTGCTTGTATCGGGAGTAACCCCCGACTTCACTGCTGTATTCGGCGCGCTGATGCTGATCGGCATTGTAGTTACGAACGCCATTGTGCTGATTGACCGCGTCAAGCATAACGAGGAGCATATGAGCATTCGCGAAGCGCTGCTCGAAGCGGCGGGAACACGGATGCGGCCGATTCTGATGACGGCCATCGCCACAATCTGCGCCATGCTGCCGCTGCTGTTCGGCCATTCCGAGCAGGGCAGCATCGTCTCGCAAAGCTTGGCAATTGTAGTTGTGGGCGGTTTGACCGCCGCCACGGTGCTGACGCTGGTTGTCGTGCCGGTCATTTACGAGCTGTTCTACTTCCGCAAGTCGGCGAAGCAGCGCAAAAAAGCGCTGAAACAAGCGGCGTAATTCACTGCTAAGCCTTAAATAGAGCAGGGGCATGGACGGGCGGTTACCGCGCTAAATGAAGAAAGAATTACTTGTGAGGCGATGGTTTCCGGTACTTTACCCGGAGAACCATCGCTTTATTTTTTGAGGATAAATATCCTTACTGCATGAGGGTGTGAGGAGGGACTTTCGGGATGAGGATTTTCTGGAAGTTATGGTTCCATACAGGCGGCAGCGACTCCGGAGCTTTCCCATCTGGCTAACAACTGTTCCATGTCCTTGGCGGCGAGCGGCTTGCTGTACAGATAACCCTGGATTTTGTCGCAGCCCTGATCCTGCAAATAGGTCAGCTGGTCCGCTCTCTCCACGCCCTCCGCAACTACGCACATCTTCATCCGTTTGCCGATCATCATAATTTGTTCGAGCAGTATCGCGTGATTCGTCTCCGCCGGAATGGAGTCAATAAAAGTCCTCTATTTTCCATTCATTTTTTCATAAATTCGACGGTATATCCTGAGCACAAAAAAGAGACAGGCAAAAAAACGAATGTTCGCAGAATATGCGCGTCATCGTCTTTTGCTCTGTCCCCTGCACCTGAAAGTTACCTTGCCCCGGGCTGTGAACGTCCGGTATTTCAGCATGGGCTCCAAAGTCCGCATTTTGGCAGCTATTGTTCGGTTCAGTACAAGTCAAACATGTTCACGTCATAGCCCAGTTCCTTCATATAATTGAAGAGCTGCGCCCGGTGATGCTGGGCATGGGTGACGATTTCGATCAGCCATTTGGCCTGAACGGAACCATGCTCCAGGTAGAACGGCTTGGTGGATTTGTGCAGGAAGTCTTTCTCGCTTAATCCCTCCATGTACGCTTTCAGATCCTGAAAACCTTTGTCCATCCATGCCGACAATTTGTCCGAAGCGCTGTCCTGATTAATCTCTTCTTCCATCCGCCGGATTTCCGGCTGCCCTTGCTCCTGCAAGATCAGCAGATCGACCGAGGGAACGGATACAAGATGCTGGGCCAGTTCCAGCAGGGAACGCATATTGTCCCGGGGGCGGTAATCCCGATGCTCCGGGGAGATTTTAGCAATCAGCTTGGACGAGGTCCGGACGATATGCTCCAGTTCTGCAAACAGCAGACCTTTCATTTCACTTACGGCTTGCATAAGCTCACACCTTTCGAATGTATGGGTTTGACCAGGAGCGCATCGCAGCTGGAGGGCTCAACTGAGAAGTGTAATTTTCCAGCGTACGTCGCTTCTATGCTTCATTTTCCATTGTAGATTATAATAGTGACAAGTATTGTCATAAAACAATCGGAAGATTCCAATTCAAACGCGAAAAAGGAGGCTTAGCGTCCATGTCCAAACGCGAAAACCGGGATACCATGCCCAAATCGAAACGGCTGCTCGGGCTGATGATGACCGTCAACCGCAAGAAAAAATTTACCGTCAAGGAGCTTGCCCAGGAATTCGGCGTGTCATCGAGGACGATATTAAGGGATCTGCAGGAGCTTGGAGAGCTTGGCGTTCCTTTATATTCGGAAGTGGGACCTCACGGCGGGTACCAGGTGCTGAACGAACGAATTCTGCCGCCTATCGCTTTTACCGAGGAGGAAGCGGTCGCTCTTTTTTTCGCCTGCCATGCCTTGCGTCATTACTCTTTTATCCCGTTTGAGACGGAGGCATCATCAGCGCTTGGAAAATTCTATCATTATATGTCCGGAGACGTGCGGGACCGGATTGACCAGATGAAGAACCGGGTGGATTTCGTCATTCCCGCCAGGCAGGCGGAGTCGCCCTATCTGTCCAGTCTACTTGATGCGTCTGTGATGCAAAAAGTCGTGCGGATCGGATACAAATCGCAGGAGAACGTTACGGTTCGGGACATTCAGCCGATCGGCATTTATGCCAGCAGCGGCTTGTGGTACTGTCCGGCGTACTGCTTTCTGCGCGGCGGCGTGCGGCTGTTCCGGTGTGATCGGATCGTGAGCGTCGAGGAGGGGGACCCCGGAATACATCCGCTGGACCTACGCAGCATTCATTTGGGCAACTGGGAGGATGCTTTTTCGGACAAAAGCCAGTACACCCGCTGCCGCGTTCAACTGAGCGAGGAGGGGGTACGGGTATGCGAAGCGGAGCTGGGGCGGCGGGGGCTGCTGCAGGTTCGGGAGGACGGCACCGGCTGGATTGACGGTGAGATTCCAAGCAGCGAAATTCCTTACTTTGCCAGATTATTCATTGGTCTTGGGAGCGACGCCGAAGTGGCGGAACCGCCGGAGCTGATCGACTGCATGAAGGTTAAGCTGAAGGAGCTGCTGGCCAAGTATGACGGGCAAGTGTAACAGGCAGGGAGCATAACCCTCTCTATCCTAAAAAATCCCTCTTGATGCACCCGGTGAAATGTGCGACCGGATGTTCAAGAGGGAATAAGATTGGGTTAATGACGCGCTGCCGCCCGCTTATCCGCAGGAGCAGTTCAGCACGGGCTTCCGCGCTGCCTGGGTCTCGTCAAGACGGCTGATTTCGGTGGTATGCGGCGCGTTCAGGACAATTTCCGGCGTATCCTTCGCTTCCCGCACGATGCGGATCATCGTCTCAATGAAGCCGTCGAGCGTTTCCTTGCTTTCCGTCTCGGTCGGCTCGATCATGATGCACTCCTCCACGTTGAGCGGGAAGTAGACAGTCGGCGGATGATAGCCAAAGTCGAGCAGGCGTTTGGCGACATCGAGCGTGCGGACGCCGTAGGCTTTCAGGTTCTTGCCGGACAGGACGAACTCATGCTTGCAGATGCCGGGGTAAGGCACCTCAAAATGCGGCGCCAAGCGGCTCAGCATATAGTTGGCGTTCAGCACGGCGTTCTCCGACACCTCGCGCAGTCCGTCCGGACCGTAGGTGCGGATGTAGGCGTAAGCGCGGACGAGAATGCCGAAGTTGCCGTAGTAAGCCTTCACCCGGCCGATCGACTGCGGGCCGCCTTCTTGAAGCGAGAAGCTGCCGTCTTTCGCCTTGGCCACGGTGGGGCCAGGCAGGAACGGGGTCAGCTTCGCCTTGACGCCGACCGGGCCGGCGCCCGGGCCGCCGCCGCCGTGCGGCGTGCTCATCGTCTTGTGCAGATTGAGATGCACAACGTCGAAGCCCATGTCGCCGGGGCGGGTGATGCCCATGATCGCGTTCGAGTTGGCTCCGTCATAGTAGAGCAGCCCGCCCGCTTCATGTACGATCTTGGCGATCTCTACAATCTGCGTCTCGAACAGGCCGAGCGTGCTCGGGTTGGTCAGCATGAGCGCCGCCGTGTCGCTGCCGACCGCTTGTTTCAGCGCCTCCAGATCGACCATTCCCTGTTCATTAGAAGAAATGGTTACTGTCGTAAGGCCCGCAGCCGAAGCGCTGGCCGGGTTCGTGCCGTGCGAGGAGTCCGGAACAATGACCTTGGTCCGGACCTCGCCGCGCGCTTCATGATAGGCGCGGATCATCATGAGTCCGGTCCATTCGCCATGCGCGCCGGCGGCGGGCTGGAGCGATACGGCGTCCATGCCGGTCAGTGCGGCCAGGTCGCTTTGCAGCGTGTGCATCAGCTCCAGCGCGCCCTGGATGCTTTCCTCCGGCTGGTAAGGATGGATCTTCGCGAATCCCGGGAAGCGGGCGACATCCTCATTGATCTTCGGATTATATTTCATCGTACAGGAGCCGAGCGGATAGA
>NZ_ASSD01000501.1 GCF_000520715.1 Paenibacillus zanthoxyli JH29 | reverse complement strand
GGCGGCCGGACCGTTCTCCAGACGGTCAAGCATCAAGCCGTAGCGGGCAGCCACGCGTTCGTAACCGTCCCGGTTATCCTCGTTCATCCCCTTCTGGATGGCGTCGATCGCGGCGCGGCACATCCCGATCCGGGCATCCCGAACGCATCCGTCCGGGAGAACGCCGGAACCTCCGGCTCCTTGCGGAAGCTTCGAGAACATGCCGGAGAACAGCCGACCCAGCTTGTCAAGCGATAGTTTGAGCTGTGAATCCAGTCCTTTGGACAGAAATGCTTCCTTATGATCCAGAAGCTCTATCATCGCCTGTCCCGCCTCAGAAGGAATGAACCCGCCTGCGATAAGCCCGTTCAGCTCCCTCCGCTCAGCCTGCAGTCCGGTCAACCGCGCTTTCAGCGCGCACTGTTTGCCGTATTCTTCCTCCGGATTGTTAATAAGCCGGTTATCTTGTATTTCCGGCAGCGCCGGCAGGGTATCCGGGAGTCGTGAAGCAGCCGGAACCGCAGCGGCCCGGCTCCCCTCTGCCATCGCTCCGCGGAGTATAGCCATGCCGGTCTCCATAATTTGCGATCTGGCCGCCTGCTCCAATTCTACTTGGCTGTCTTCTTCTTTGCGGGCAATGAGCGGAAGCAGAACGCTTGCAACCACAAGGGTAGTCAGAATGACACCGGCAGCGAAAAAAATAATCAGATCGCGCTCCGGAAACGGCGAGCCGTCATCCAGCACAAGCGGAATGGAGAAAGCGCCGGCCAGGGTAACCGCTCCGCGTACGCCCGAAACCGAGGTAAGCACCCGCGACCTCATCGACGGCTTGCTTCCATTCTTAAACTGCCAGCCCCCTATACAGATCAAGTACACCCAGAGGAAACGCAGTACAATCAGCAGAGCCGTGATCGCCAGCACGTATAGGACCACCGTCAGGTTATCGACAGCCGTATCCCGGTATATTACCGATACCACATCCGGAATCGAAATACCGAGAATGAGGAATACCATACCGTTCAGAATGAACAGCAGCACCGACCATATGCTTGCCGATACGAGCTGGAGCTTGTACTGGGGAGAATCGGTCCGGTCTTTTTCAATCGCCTGAACGACGCCGCCTGCCACCACGGCCAGGATGCCCGACACTCCCAGCTCTTCGCTGACCAGGTAGATCAGAAACGGGGTCAGAATCTGCAACAGAACATGCACCGTGACATCCTCCATCCCCAGCCGCCGGATAAACACGCTTAGGCGAATCAGCAGGAATGACAGCGCGGCTCCGGCAAGCAGTCCGCCGGCAGCGATAAGAATAAAGCTGCCGATTGCTTGCGGCAGAGAGAACACGCCGGTGACCGCCGCCGCGACCGCAAACTTAAACGCAACGAGGCCGGAAGCGTCATTCATCAGCGACTCGCCTTCGAGAACGCGGTGGATGCTCTTCGGCAGATGGACCCGGCCTGCCAGAGCGCTTACAGCAACCGCATCCGTCGGCGACAATATCGCCGCAAGCGCGAACGCCGCCGCAATCGGTATCGACGGAATCATCCAGTGAATGGCATAGCCTGCCACCAGTACGGTCGCAAATACCAATCCAAGCGCCAGCAGCAGAATCGGAGCCCGCAGATTCCAAAGCTCGGCCCGCGGGGTTCGTCTTCCATCATTGAACAGAAGCGGAGCAATGAACAAGACAAAGAACAGCTCCGGTTCCAGCGTCAAGTGAATACCCCAAGGAAGGGCGGCGGCAATAACCCCGAAGCCGATCTGGATAAGCGGTACGGGTACGAAGGGAATGAACCGGTTAACAATTTTGGATAGGCCGATAAGACCGAGAAGGACAAGCACTGCGGTAAATGTCTCCAAAGAACCAGCCCCCCCATATATTTTCATATCATTATATCGTAATCGTAAATCTTCATACAGAAGCAGAAAAAAGCGGATAAAGTCCGTTAATGCAAATCAAAGGGCAGTAAGTTATGAATTACAGCGATATGCAGCTGCACACGCACTATATCGTTGCTTGACAAAAATATTTATTTATGATATAATTTTTTATTTTTGTATTGATTAATATCTCTTCTTCAACTAAGATAGTCACTGCAACGATTATCCGTCTAGGAGGAGTACAATGCAAATCGCCCAAGGAATTGAGATGCTGGAAATTACAGCCGAAGTGATGGGAAGAACGGATACCCTGTATCCCGTCCTGCTGTGGGATGAAGATCATGCCATGTTGGTCGACACGGGCTACCCCGGGCTGCTCGGTAAATTTAAGGAAGCTTTCGCCCATGCGGGCGTGGCTTGGTCCAAACTTGACACCGTAATGATTACACACCAGGATATTGACCATATTGGCGGGCTTCCCGCAATCCTCGGCGAGTCGCACGGGACGATCAAGGTGCTGGCGCATCCCATCGAGCAGCCTTATATCGAAGGGGAACGGATGCTGCTTAAGCACACGCCGGAAGCGATTGCCGCAGCCGAAGCCATGCTCCCGCCTCATGTGCCGGAGGAATGGCGGCGGGCCTTTCTGCACGTTCTCGCCCATCCCCCCAAGGCCAAAGTGAGCGCCTTGGTCGAAGACGGCCAAGAACTGCCGGTCGCAGGCGGCGTAATGGTCATCGAGACCCCCGGCCATAGCCCGGGGCATATCTGCCTGTATCATCCGGCCAGCCGTACCCTCATCGCCGGCGATAGCCTGACGGTGAAAGACGGCGTACTGCATGGTCCCGATCCCCGGGTAACGCCGGATATGGCCACCGCGCTGTCAAGCCTGCGGAGGCTTGCCGGCTACGCAATCGAGACGGTCATCTGCTACCACGGCGGGCTGTACCGTGGGGATGCGAACCAGCGTATCGCCGAACTGGCAGAAGAGCTTCAGTAAAGGTTCGCTGTTGCCCGCGATATCCGTGAAGCCTGCCATGCGTGTCCGTATCGGACTCCCGCCGAGCAGTCCGGGCTGCGGTGATCTGGAGACCGCCTGCCGTCAGACCGGGATTTGTGAGGCGATCTGCGCCAGCGTCACCTGGCCAAGAACGTCCTCCATCGCGTGCTGGGCGAGGGCAAATACCGGAATGATCGCCCCCGCGATATTCCGGCCGACGGGGCAGTCGGGACTCGGGTGATCGTGAACAGCGAACAGGGAATCCTGTCCGACGGCGTCGACCGCCAAATAAATATCGAGCAGCGTAATCTTCTCGGCGGATCGGGCCAGCTTGGCGCCCGCGACTCCCGGCCGAACCTTGATGAGACCCGCTTTGCCAAGCATGCTTGTAATCCGGCGGATCACTACCGGGTTCGTACCCACGCTTCCGGCGATCCATTCGGAGGTATTCTTGCTCTCTTTATCGATCTCAAGCAGGGCCAGGATATGGATGGCAACTGCAAATCGGGTGCTAATGTTCATAGAATGTCTCTCCTTTGCCGCCCAGTATGAAGAGGCAATTAGTTGTAACTATCATAGTTACCTTTACGATCATTGTCAACTATGGCGAGAATGGCCTGAACCTTTTGTAAGATCTTCATTCGATCCTCTCACAAATTAAGTTATAATATGGAAAAAGATTACTGGGAGGCGCTCATGAATCAATTAGAACAATTGGAACATCTGTTACAGGAAAAAGGAGTCGAATACGAAATCATAAAGCATGAAGGCCCTATTAAAACAGCGCAGGAAGGCGCAGCCTTTTTGGGAATCGAAATCGGACAAACCGCGCCCGCTTTGGTGCTGAGAGCCGGAAATGAGTACTTTGCTATGGTCGTTTCCGGTGACCGCGGACGCGTCAACCTGGAAGATGCGGCCGCTCTGCTCGGACATGACTCCCTAAAAATGGCAAGTCCCAAGCAGGTTCTGCAGCTTACCGGACAGGAAGTGGGCAGTGTATCGCTGATGCTTCCGCTCCCCTGCATTTTGGACCGGAGGCTCTTCCGCTATCCTTCTATTTACGGTGGTACGGGAGAGCCCGGTTCCACCTTGAAAATACCGCCGCAAGCGTTGGAACAACTGAATGAGGTCGTCGCCTACCTGGATTAAAGCCGAATGTCCTATACAGCCTCCGGACAGCGTCCGAAATTAGATTTCAGGCGCCTGTCAAGATGATGGGCCGTCCCTTGGTCACAATGATCGTATGCTCGAACTGCGCGACCCGGCTGTTATCGGGTACGGTCAATGTCCAGCCGTCCGGCTGCTGCTCGACGTATTGCGCGCCGGTTGACAGAAACGGCTCAATCGTTATGACCTGGTTCGGCTTCAGAACGGTTGTCTCGCGGGGGTTGTAGTAGGGCAGAATTTCATGCGGCGTATCGTGCAGCGTTCTGCCGATCCCGTGACTGCACAGATTCCGCACCACTTTGTAGCCGCGTTTGCGGGCCTCCGCTTCCATCACTTTGCCGATTTCGTTGACCCGCATTCCGGCGCGCAAATGGGAAATCACGCTCATCATCGTTTCTTCGGCGCTGGCGCACAGGCGCAGCAGCTTTTGGTTGTATGGAGGCAGCTGAAATGACACTGCGGCATCCCCATAATAACCATTCAGTTCGGCGGATACGTCGATGTTGATGAGGTCCCCGGCACGGATTACTTTGCGACCCGGAATGCCGTGCGCCACTTCTTCGTTCAGACTGATGCACGTATCACCCGGAAAATCATACATTTCTCTCGGGGCCGACTTCGCCCCGAAACGCTTCAGAATGTCCGCTCCTATCTTGTCAAGCTCCAGCGTCGTCATGCCGGGCTTTACGCTTTTTTTCATCTCAGCGATTGTGAACCCGACGACCTTCCCTGCCGCCTTCAATCCTTCCAAATCTTGCTCTGTATCACTTGTCATGAAATTCCCATTCCTCTCTTTATTAAATCGGCGAACGGACCGTGCAGCGGCGAATTACCGCGCTCTCCCGCTGCGGATGGCAATCGCATAATCGGG
>NZ_ASSD01000500.1 GCF_000520715.1 Paenibacillus zanthoxyli JH29 | reverse complement strand
TGCTAAGGACGGCAGCCGTTTCTGCTAGAAACAACAGACTATTCTTCGGAATCCACGTTATGATACACCTGCTGCACGTCTTCCAAATCCTCCAGAACATCGATCAGCTTCTCGAACTGAGCCTGGGAATCCTCCGGAATGGTCACATAGTTCTGCGGGAGCATCGTCAGCTCGGCAACCGTAAAATCGGTTACGCCCGCATTCTTGAACGCTTCCTGCACGGCATGGAACTGATCCGGCTCGGCGTAAACGATGACGGCCTCGTCTTCTTCCAGAATATCGCGCGCGTCCACATCCGCTTCCATCAGAATTTCCAGCACATCATCCGCACTCTTGCCGACCAGACCGATGACCGCCGTCGAATCGAACATATAGCTGACCGAACCGCTGACGCCCAGGCTGCCGCCGTTCTTGCTGAATGCGGCGCGCACTTCGGAGGCGGTGCGGTTGACATTGTTGGTGAGCGCGTCGACGATAATCATCGAACCGTTCGGTCCGAAGCCCTCATAGCGAAGCTCATCGTAAGTCTCATCCGAATTGCCTTTCGCTTTCTCAAGCGCGCGGTCAATGATCGCTTTCGGCACATTGTAGGTCTTGGCGCGCTCCAGCACGACCTTCAGCGCCCGGTTCGATTCCGGATCAGGCTCGCCCTGCTTGGCCACTACATAAATCTCACGCCCGAATCTTGCATATATACGGCTTGTGTTGGCGTCCTTGGACGCCTTCTTTTCCTTGATATTATTCCACTTACGGCCCATACTTTATCGCTCTCTTTCAACAGTGATTAAACGCAGTCCCTTATATTATACTCCTCTCATTATATCTATTAAAAGGGGGGCGGGGCAAATTTTGGGGAGCAGCAAGCCGCGCAGGCGATTCGCCCCCATGTTCCCGAGCAGCATCTGAGTACACCCGTTCACTCCCCGTCCGGCATCAGCCGGACGCTCATATCGAGCGGCTTCGCGAAGAACAGGCTCGTGGTCACCAGCACATCGACGCCGGAAGCTGCGTAAGCTTCAGCATTGTGCTCGTCGATGCCTCCTGCCGCCAGCAGCACTACATTCGGATTGGCGGCCCGAAGCTCCGTGCTTCCCGCAAGCAGCACATCCGGCGGCAGCTTGTCGAACTGCAGGCAGTCCACCCCAGCGCGGCACAGACGCAGGCCGTATTCCATGGAATCCGTCTCGACGACCAGCTTCTTCTCCGGCACCTTGGATTTCAGCTCTCCAATCCGCTCTACGAAAGCATCGGGTCCGCCGCAGAAGCTTGCGTGCTCCTTGAAGACCAGCACCGTCTCGGACAGTCCCAGGCGATGGGGTGCTGCGCCGCCGCACAAAATTGCTTTGACACTCATCGCCTTGGTGCCGGGAAAGCTTTTTCTCGTGCTCACCACGGAAACGTTCGGATTGACAGACTTCACTTTATCCACAATCCGTCTTGTCTTGGTTGCAATGCCGGAGCAGCATTCCAGCAAATTTTGCGTCACTTTCCAGGCCATATGCAGCGAACGGGCGGTGCCTTTGCCTGACAGATATACCTGCCCGGGCTCGACCCTCGTTCCCGATGGAAGGCTGAATACCGGGGTTATCCCCAGCTTGGCGAACATGCGCAGCACCTCCTCGGTTCCGCACAGCACCGCAGCTTCTCTGGAGAAGTACTTGATGGTTCCCAGCGACTCACCGATACCCAGCGCCCAGGTTGTCAGATCAACGTACGGAACATCCTCCCCGATCATCCGGTCGATCGCTTCATCGGAAATGTAAATCATAGCATCATCCTCCTGTTCAGACGAGAGCCCTTTCATCTATGTCCGCCTATACTGCCTGGAACAGCTCATTCGCCAACCTAAATATTTTAAATGAATATGGCGCTAATTGTATTCGTTATTTCGTCTTGAACAAATGAAGAAACTCATAGGGGCGGGTGACCTTAATGATTGCGGAGATTGGATGAACTGGCGAGGATGAATACGGTCATAAAAGTGCGGAAACTTCTTCGGTTTGCTCTAACCTTCTTTTCCACCAGGATTTTCGGGGGTTCTACTTGTGGTTTGGTCTGCCGAGCCATATAGCGGTCATAATTAGCCGTCCAGCGGCTTCTCACCTCTTCAGTGATCTGGTGATAGGCATGTTGCAGGGCATTTGCCTCGTTCAGCAGGTTTTTCATAAGCTCCAGCGGGCCGCCGGAATGGGCGATGTGACGCGCTTTGCCATTGTTTTCTTCCTCCCACTATAAAGTAATGTTTTCTCCTGTTTTCTCGCTCATTCGCAGTATTCAACTTTGACAACATAAGAGGTGCTGGTGGAGAATGTAGTCTGCACCACGATTTCCTGTAAGAGCGTATGCGGGAACAGAGCTTAGGAATGGCCTGCTTCCAAAACTGTGTATAATTGGTATGATCGCACAGTGGATCTCCACATTCGCCCTTGGGGTTTACCCTCCCATGTCACGCTGGGTCTATGCCCTTACATTCCTTCGTTCTACCTCTCAAGGGGTGGATGCCGATTCTTGCTCCTTTACGGGGTCGTTGCCCTTATGGAATGTTGTTCGTCGGCTTCTCCGGTGCTTCCGTTGTCTAGTTGTTCACTTGTGAATAACGCGATTTGCAGGCGATTGCTTCTTTCATTCAAGCAGCCTCTTGCTGCATCTGGTATAGCCGAACAGGGCCGATTACATCGATTGCATTGTACGCTCTCTGTTTTGTCCCCAGCGTATGCAGGACTCGAATCAGTTTTCCACATAAAGCGATGATCGATTGTTTCTTCTTAAGCGGATTCTGGCTTCGCGTTGTGTAATGCTTGTGCAGCGCTTTAAACGCTTCGTTCTTCGCCACCATCGGCATTACCGCACGGAACAGTAACGCCCGTAGAAGCGACCGCCCTCGTTTACTAATGCCCGTCTTGCCCTTCCGTTTGCCCGAACTGTTTTCTTTGAGATTCCTTCATTTTATCCTAAAAAAATATGAAAAGTTATATAAAATGGCAAAATAATTCATCATTATATTAAATATGTAATAATACTACAAGGTAAAATATCCTATAAATTAAATTATCTAAGCTATATAATGGCTCTTCGCGCTACTGGGTGGGTAAATGCCTATT
>NZ_ASSD01000499.1 GCF_000520715.1 Paenibacillus zanthoxyli JH29 | reverse complement strand
CGATGGCAAGCAGGACCCCGCCATCATCCAGGGCATGCTCGATGCCGCAGCGGCGGCCCGCACCTCCGAAGCCCGCGGCGAAGGCGTCGGCACATTCCCGATTTTCCCGGAGACCGAGGACCAGGCTCGTGCCTTCGGCCAGTACGCCTTCGAGGGTTGGGAATATTACTGCACCGACCGCGCGCAGCACCCGTGCTCTGCTAAGGTCTTTACCTGGAACAGTATAGACCGCATCGCATATTTCGACGCGTTCCGGTTCATCGACCTGGTGGCGCCTCGTCCGCTGCTCATGATCGTCGGAACTCAAGCCGTCACGTCATGGATGACGACCGAAGCGTTTGCGAACGCGCAAGAACCCAAGGAACTGTTTTGGATAGACGGTGCCACCCACGTCGACCTTTACGACAAGGAAGAGTACGTGGCGCCTGCGGTTTCGAAGCTCGCGGAGTTCTTCCTTACGAATCTGACCGCCCCTGGCCCGGCTTGAGGCGCCATCGGCTGGCCCGATTGCTAGATCTCCAGGCCTAGCTTCCAGCCGAAACTCCATTCAATGTCGCTACCATTCTTGGCAACGCCAGTACAATCTCGCCAGCCCCG
>NZ_ASSD01000498.1 GCF_000520715.1 Paenibacillus zanthoxyli JH29 | reverse complement strand
CCATCGGCTGGTAACGGCAAGCATTGGAAACGGGAACAATCACAAGAGTACAGTCCGAACAATAGAAGGTGCGGATTTTAGCATAAAGGAACGAGAAGTGAGAGGAGGGAAGGACAGATGGTATTGGACAACCGGTATGGAGCATTTATCGATCCGGGACTTGAGGTATCGCCGCTTGCGCGCGGACCTTTGGACGGATTGACCTTTGCGGTCAAAGACGTCTTTGCGGTCAAGGGCCATGTCTCGTCGGCGGGCAACCCGGACTGGCTGCGCAGTCATCCGGCGGCGGAAGAGCATGCCGCAGCGGTTCGCAGCCTG
>NZ_ASSD01000497.1 GCF_000520715.1 Paenibacillus zanthoxyli JH29 | reverse complement strand
ACTCGCTTGCGAGGCGTATCCCCTACGGGTCACCATTACTATTAGTTTTTGGGGTTGAAAAAAGGACCCGCAGGTTTAATTATCTCAAGTGGATTGCTAACATATGGAGGCTTAGCTCAGCTGGGAGAGCATCTGCCTTACAAGCAGAGGGTCGGGGGTTCGATCCCCTCAGCCTCCACCATATCCTTCTTAATATTTGAGGATTATATGGGCATTATATATGTATCCATTATTGGGGATTAGCCAAGCGGTAAGGCAACGGACTTTGACTCCGTCATGCATAGGTTCGAATCCTATATCCCCAGCCACTTCACCTCCAAAAAGTGAAGTTAAGCTTAGATGATGATTCCGAGTACTTTTCGGGGACCCCATCTTACGCGAGCCATTAGCTCAGTTGGTAGAGCACCTGACTTTTAATCAGGGTGTCGAAGGTTCGAGTCCTTCATGGCTCACTTTTAAGTAACTTGCGCGTGTGGCGGAATTGGCAGACGCACTAGACTTAGGATCTAGCGTCTTTGACGTGGGGGTTCAAGTCCCTCCACGCGCACCACTTAAATGCGGACGTGGCTCAGCGGTAGAGCATCGCCTTGCCAAGGCGAGGGTCGCGGGTTCGATTCCCGTCGTCCGCTCCATATTTTGCGCCCTTAGCTCAGCTGGATAGAGCGTTTGACTACGAATCAAAAGGTCGGGAGTTCGAATCTCTCAGGGCGCGCCACTTATATTAACGGGATGTAGCTCAGCTTGGTAGAGCACCTGGTTTGGGACCAGGGGGTCGCATGTTCGAATCGTGTCATCCCGATTTCATCTTTGCGGGTGTAGTTCAATGGTAGAACTTCAGCCTTCCAAGCTGATAGCGTGGGTTCGATTCCCATCACCCGCTCCAGATTTAAAACAACTACATAAGCAACTAGTCATGTAGAACAGATACTCTTACTTTGGTAAGAGTTTTTTTGTTTTGCCTAACTAAATAGTGCCGTTAACAGCGGCATGGGCGTTCATTTATTCTCAGAGGTCATTAATATGATGAGAATATATGTTTGGTTTAAGGCTCCAAAAAAAGGCCGACTTCCGTCGGGATGCCTAAACGTGAATAATAGCTCTCCAATGATTCATCCTGCTCGGGAGAGGCGGCATCACTTAACAAGAGAACTGCAAACTGATTAGCCTGGCGTTCCAGCTTGCCCGGGTCGAAATAAGAGCTCTCCTCCAAAAAGAACCGATTAATGCCTTTATGCAGCCGGTCATGGCCCAATTCGTGCGCACAAACAAATCGCTGCCATTCCAAAGACAGCTCATTATGAATGACAATAAATCGTCTTCGAAGCTTGCGATAGTATAACCCCTTGGTTCCTTCGCCCAGGTTCATAAATCGGACATGGATACCTAGAGCCCGGCATAGCTCAAACGGACAGTTGGTTTTATATTTTTTAATTAGCTTTTTGACCAGTTCATCCATTTTCTTCACCTGCAGCATAGGTATTGTTTAAGGGCATTAATTATCCGGTTTGTCTGGTTTGGGAGTTGGCTTTCGTTTGTTCATCTGCTTGGCTTCCCAGAATAAGCCTGTCAGCACGTCTTTTATTCGTTGTCTGTCCTCTTTGTTAAGCGGATTTCCGTCAAACATCAGCTCTCCGTCATCCTCCAGCATCTTTTTAAAATCGCGCTTGTCTTTGCTGGTCGCCCATTCCGGTATTGCTTCGGCCATCTGCTCATATTCCTGTAAGTATCCTGCCCGTTCCATAAGCTCTTCGTAGGAAGCATTCATGGCTTCTGCCAGTCTGCGCAAGGTTGCCGGCTTAGGTACGCCCCGCAGCCCGTTCTCGATCCGTGAGATCTGTGAACCGCTGATGCCGGCCGCCACAGCCAATTGGCTAAGGGTAAGACCTTTGCTCTCACGCAGCCGTTTTAAATATAATCCAAACTCATGTTCCATCCCGCAACACTCCTTGTCATGCAATTGTCTGCTGATATTACTATAATCTAATTTTGCCAAAAGGTAAATAAAGTAATAATCATTTTGCCATAAGACAAGGGAATGGGAGTTATTATACGATTATTGGCGCGAAATGGCTGAAAACGGGATTTTACGAAACCCAATGCAAGGTGGTATATTATAGAAAAACACGAACAAGATGCGAACACAAAACATTCTATCATATTTTTCTTTTGCATCTGAAACAAATTTCTAGAAACCATTAAAGGAGCGCTACACGATGATGAATCTATCTTCCTTGCCTGAACTTGACCGGCGCCAAACTCAAATAGCGATTGAGAGCATGCTGGAGAAATACCGGATATTCAAAACGATTACGTTTGAGGCGAGAGAGGCTTCTACTACGTATTCTTACACGGAACGTTTTCATGGACCGACGCATGTTATTGCAGATCCGACCGCTTCACTTGCTGCGCATAATGTGGACGTGCCTGCCGCCCGGAGGGCGTACTGTGCCGCTGTGGAATCGGTGGTAGAGAGACTGGACAGCCGGGAACAGCAGCTGGTTCGCGAAAGGTATTTGCGAAGGGATGAGGTATTCGATTATACCGTTTACAATCATGTATTCGACCCTCCCATTAGCAAGGATACTTATGTAAAAATCCGGACGCGCGCTTTTTATAAAATGGCTCTCGCTTTCAAGGAGCTGAACATGCTGTCGCTGAGCCCGATGCTCAAAGCAGCATCCAAAACGAAAAAGGCAAACAGCGGCGTGCTGTCGAATATCCGATAAATAGGCCAAACCAATAGTAAGCGAGAAGGAGATTGCCCGAAGGGGCGGTCTCTTTTTTTGAAATATAAGACTGTATAAGCTTCGCGCCTATCGTTTGGTAAGGGTTCAATAAGAAGGGATTTATTTGCCGCCGAAAAAGCGTCTTTTTTCATCGCAACCTTCTTCCAAACTTCGCCCGAACGCCGTCTTCATGCGCTAAAAAAGGAGATATGATTATACCATGGCAAATGAAGCGAAAGAACACCGCGGGAGCATGAATGCTTCAGCAAAAGCTGCAGATACACCTGTAGAGCCAAGATAGCGGTGAAAGTTTCTTTCGGTCATTGCCCAAACAAACGGATGTCATCCATAGGGATGATGTCCGTTTTGCTTATCGGGAAGACGGGAGGGATGAATGCATAGGTAAGCAAGGAATTACAGAAAAGAGATCGGCAATAACCGGCTGACGGCCGGCTCAAGAAAGGAAGGCAATGATGTCTGTACAGCATTTGCGGAGCTGCATTACGGGTGCGCTGGAGCAGCGTTTTGTAGACATTCCCGTTATTTCGAATGACGATCCGTCGCAGACGCCGGGCTTTCGGCTGTTTCTGGTTTCGGCGGCGTATGACCGGCAGAGGGAAGACCGATATGCGGCGGTGTACCGGTTCGGTGTCCGCTATGAAGGCGTTCCGGTATCGGAGGCGGAGGTTATGGCGGATGCTTTGCGCGATGCTCTTACCCTCGTAGAAGGAGACGGGGTGAGCTACCGCAGTGTACGGCAGACCTGGACGGCCGGAGCGGCAGGAGAAGCGGCTCTGTTCACGGCAGAGTATTCGCTGTACCTGCAAAGCGAGCGTCCTGAAACGGTAAGAATGGGTCAATTCACAGAGGAAGGAAGATTGAAATGAGTGCAATGAATGAGAACAATATCGTATTCGGCAAGATACAGATTCTGGAGTCGGCGATTTTTACGCCAAGGGAAAAGGATGCGCTTGATGTGATTTTGCAGCAGGATCAAAGCTACACGCTGGAACAGGCTAGACAAGAGCTGGAGCTCTTTTTAACGAAGGAGGTTATCTAATGGCTGGAGGAACATGGACAACGCAAAACAAGGTGCGTCCCGGGGTATATGTGAATGTGTCATCCCAATCGGGCGCAATCGGAAAAATGGGAGAACGCGGCACCGCCGCATTGGCTCTAGCGCTCTCCTGGGGGCCTGCCGGTGAAATCATCAGAATTACGCCTCAGGCAGATATTGCGAAGCTGCTCGGGTATGACTGGACGCATAAGGCGCTGCTTCCGGTGCGCGAAACGCTCAAGCGTGCGGGTAAGCTGCTGCTCTATCGCCTAAATACCGGCGTCAAAGCCGAGGCAACGGCCAGCGGATTGAAGACAACCGCTCAATATGGCGGAGAACGCGGCAATGATCTGTCGGTCGTGATTGCAAGCAATATCGAGGACCCGGCCAAGTTCGATGTAAAGACGCTGCTTGATGGGGCGGAAGTGGACAGACAGACGGTCGCGGCCGCAGCCGATTTACTGGATAACGCCTATGTCACGTTCGCGGCGAACGGTTCGGAAGGACTGACAGCGTCTGCCGGTATTCCGCTTACGGGCGGAAGCAACGGGACGGTGACCAATCAGAACCACAGTGATTTTCTGGCCGCGCTGGAGGTGCAGGATTTTCAAACGGTCGGTCTGATCTCGCAGGACAATTCGCTTAAAGCTCTCTACACCTCTTATGTGAGACGGCTGCGCGATTCCGAGGGCAAGAAGGTGCAGGCTGTTGTGTCCGATTACGCCACCGCCGGTTATGAAGGGGTTATCAGTGTAAAGAACGGCGTTATCCTAAGCGATGGAACCGTTGTGGACAAGACGAAAGCGGTGGCTTGGACAGCGGGAGCGACCGCAGCGGCTGCGGTAAATGAATCACTGACCTATCAGGCTTATGACGATGCGGTGGATGCGGATGTCCGTCTGAGCCATTCCGAGACGACGGCGGCGCTCTTGAATGGTGAACTGCTCTTTACTTACAACGGCGCAAAGGCGGTGGTCGAGCAGGATATCAATACGCTTACGGCGTTTACACCGGCGAAAAACAAGGCTTTCTCGAAAAACCGGGTACTCCGTGTGCTGGACGGCATTGCGGTTGATCTGAAGCGTATTTTTGAAACTTACTTTGTTGGCAAAGTATCTAATAATGAGGACGGCCGTGCGCTGTTCTGGTCGCAGTGCGCCGCCTATATGAACGATCTCCAGGATATCGGAGCCATTGAGAACTTCAACGCGCAGACCGATATTTCCGTCGTTGCCGGCGTCGATAGCGATAGCGTAGTGCTGGAAACGGCTGTAAAACCGGTGGATTCGGTAGAAAAAGTATATCTGAAAGTGAAGGTGGTTTAAGATGGCGTTCTTGAAAGCTAGCGACACGATTTCCGGTCAGGAAGGCCGCGCTTATGCGGTGATCGGCACCCAAATCGAAGAGATGTTCTATGTGAAAAAGCTGGAGGCTACGGTCGAGAAGCAAAAAGCGGAAGTCAAAACGCTGGGCCGCCGCGGCGTCCAGCATAAAGCGACGGGGTGGTCTGGAAGCGGTTCGATGACTATTTTTTATATGACCAGCCGTTTCCGTCAAATGATGCTCGATTATATGAATACGGGCGTTGACCAGTATTTCGATATCGAAGTCATCAACGAGGACCCTTCGTCCAGCATCGGCGCCCAGCGGGTCAATCTGAAGGGCGTCAACCTCGACAGCGTCATTATGGCTTCGCTTGATACCGAGTCGGATGCGCTGGAGGAAGAGGTCAGCTTCACGTTCGAGGATGTAGAGATTGGCAAGCCGTTCGGTTCGGCGTCTTAAGCCGGAATTTATACGCATCATGTTAATTCGCTCGCGGGGGAGGGCGGTGTCTATAGCGCCGCTCTTGCCCCCGGCGGGCCACAATAATCATAGGAGGATTGGAAAATGAGTGAATTTAGTTTGTTTTTTGCACAAAATGTAGACTGCGACACGACCGAGGAATTTATCGTATCCACGCGCTTTAAAGATAAGGACGGCAAGCCCGCAGCCTGGAAGCTTCGCAGCATGACGGAGGACGAGAATCAGGAATGCCGGAAGGCGGCGACCCGGAAGATCAAAGGCAAGAACGGTGTCTACACGCCGGAAATCGACGCCAATGATTATATGGCCAAGCTGATGACGGCGAGCGTCGTATATCCCGATCTGAAAAATGCGGAGCTGCAGAGTTCTTACGGCGTACTGGGCGCGGAGGCGCTGCTGCGTAAAATGCTTCTGCCCGGCGAATTCGCCGCCCTCGGCGAGCGGGTACAGGCGCTTAACGGCTTCGGCACCGATATGAACGAACTGGTGGACGAAGTAAAAAACTGATTAACGAGGGCGACGGGGAGGCCAATCTGGCCTACTACGCCCTCCATGAGCTGCATATTTTGCCCCATGAGCTTATGGCGCTCTCTGTCCGCGAACGGGCCGCCATCTACGCGATGATCGCCGTCCGGGTGGATAAAGAAAAGCGGGAGCGCTCAAGAGGCAAAGGAAGAAAGAGATGAAGGGGGTGGATAGATTGAAAGCAGATTCGTCCAATGCAGTAATGGTGCCATTGAAGTCTCTTAGTATATGGAAAACAATCAATAAGCAGTGTATCCGGCAAAACCTTCAATTGGATACCGCCAACCGGTCTTTAAAAACCATGCAAACCGTCTTAGAACGGAATCGTTGGGAAATCACCCGTGCGCTGAACCGAGTGGACAAGTCCGTGCAGGATATGTCGCAATCTTTGCTAAGCGTTTTGGAAAAACTGATTCCCAAGATCGTAGTGGTAAAAGATACATCTATGCAGGAAAGCCGGCAGAAAGCGGCTCAATCGCAGCAAATGGGCGCAGCCGTGTGGTCATCATCAGGCAGCCGAGCAGCAGCAGGAGTACAAGCGGCGGAGAAGAAGGAAGCCGAGAAAGCGAAGAAGGTAAAATGGTGGAAAGGAATTAACTTGACTCCCCAAAAGCCTCCGGAGCGGGAAGAAAAGCCTGGTTTTGGAACTAGGGTCATGGATTCTCTGAAATCCCTAAACGTGACCAGACCGTTCAATGCCGTGAAGTCGATCGGGGAGAAAGCGATAAAAGCCGCAGCAAAGCCGGGAGATATAGCAGACTGGAATCAGATGAATAAAAATGTCGACAAGCTGTTCGGGAAGATGGGCGAAAAAGCGATGGGAGCGCTGCGGCCAGTCATGGATGTGCTTAATAAGGCGCTAACGTCCAATCAGTTTGCTCCGATTATTGACAGCATAGCGCAAGCTTTTCTAGTAGTTGCCAATGTGCTCGCCATGGTAGTCAATGGATTTCTGTGGCTGGTATCCGTCATAACTGCCAACTGGGATATTATTAAGCCGATTCTGGAGGCCATAGCGGTTGTCTATTTAGCTGCGCTGATTATTCAGCTTTACGCTGCGGTTGCCGGTGTTCTGGCGATGGCGGCGGCTTGGCTGGTTGCCAATTGGCCGATTTTGCTGGTGATTGCTGCGATAGCCTTGGTGTTCTTTGTATTGCAGAAGCTGGGCGTCTCGGCCGGGGAGGCCGTAGGAGCGGTAGTCGGCGCATTCGGCGTGCTGATCGCGTTTATTCAAAACGTCGGCATTTTCTTCTATAATACGTTTACCGCGATCGGGGATTTTCTGACCAATCTGTTCAATGATCCCGTCTATACCATACAGAAGCTGCTCTACAATCTGGCTATGCAGACGCTTAATGTGCTGTACAGCATGGCTCAAGGAGCCGAGGGGTTTGCGGGCGGCTTCATGAAGGTTATGGCCGATGCGTTCAACTGGATTATCAATAAGTTTAATTCCATGGTCGACGAGATGAGCGGCATACCCTTTTTCGACAAATTGGGAATCGGTAAATTAAAGATGGAACTGCTTAATCCGGAAGCTCCGCATGCCGCAAGCGAAACAATCGATAAATTCCGGAAGGATCTAAGCGCCTTCGAGCCTCAAACGGATAAAGAGCAGCGCCATACGGACAAGAAGAGCTATGTGTCTTACTCAGAGGCATACAAAAAATACAGCAAAAAAGGGGAAGACTTCGTTGACAGCTTTAGCAATGTGGGGAGAAAGGCTAAAGATGCCACCAAGGATAAAACGGGCGCCAAGACGCAGGACTTAGCCGGAGCCGCGTCCGGAAGCCGGACAGGCCTCACTCTTTTTGGCAATCAAGGCGGCAACATCAACAACGTCGCCCGTGTTGGAGAGGTCGGTTCCGTCAAAGATACCGTGGATATTTCCAGCGACGATCTGGCTATGCTGCGGGAGCTGGCTGAAATCCAGGCGATTCAAAATTTTGTCGAGTTGACGCCAACGGTACAGGTAACAACTGGGAACATTAATAATGCCGGAGATATCGACTCGATTATCAACAAAATCAATAAGAAGCTGAGCGAGGAATTCGTGTCGACCGCACAGGGGGTATACACATGAATACGCACCAGGAGTACGGTTTTTTTCTCAGTTATAACAATATGGAGGATATCTTCCGCCTGCCGGTCAATCCCGAGACGCTGGAGATCAAGGAAGCGGGTGAAGGAAAAAGCTATACCATTATCGATTTAGGTGAGATCAACGCTATTTCCTATCCCAAGCTGACCGAGATTACGCTGGAAAGCATCTTTCCGGCGCAGCGCTATCCTTTCGTCCTCGTGCCGGAGACAGGGAAGAACCGGTTGCTTAAACCTTTTGAATATGTGGAGATGATCAAAAAATGGATGACGAGCCGCAGGCCGATCCGTTTTGTTTTTTCCGGTCTGGAAGTCAAGGAACCGAAGGCAAAACCGGCAAGCTGGCTGAACGCTTCGCGGTACAGTGAAAATTCAACTTATTCCAATAATTTACCCGTGAGCATGGCCATGAGCATTGAGAGTTTCACCTGGAAGCTCAGCGCCGGAACTTCAGGAGATATCGAATATTCGCTCTCGCTGAAAAAATATGTGTTCTACCAGGCGGCCCCGGTAAAAGTCGTTAAGGGAGCGGCCAAGACGCAGCAGCAGAGAGCAGGCGACCGGAAAGCCCCGGCTGTCTATAAGCTGAAAGCGGGCGACAATCTGTGGAAAATCGCGCAAAAGGAACTGGGTGACGGCAGCAGGTGGAAGGAAATCCAGAAGCTTAACGCTATTCCCGACAGCGAGCTCAGGAAGCTTCCGGTTGGCAAGACGATTAAGCTGCCTTGACGCGGCCCCGCTATTTTACCGGTAGGAGAGGAGGAAGCCATGGAACTGCTGGTCAAGAACAAGGAAGACAGGATATGGGATATCGCCGGGATCGTCTCGGACATTTCCTGGAAAACCGCCCGCTCCGGGAAGCCTTCTACACTGGAACTTACGCTCCTTAACGGGGGGATTTACCAGCATCCGAAATTT
Source organism: Paenibacillus zanthoxyli JH29 (assembly GCF_000520715.1). Classification (GTDB taxonomy): domain Bacteria; phylum Bacillota; class Bacilli; order Paenibacillales; family Paenibacillaceae; genus Paenibacillus_AQ; species Paenibacillus_AQ zanthoxyli. The sequence goes on along the minus strand of NZ_ASSD01000497.1, from coordinate 17,691 downwards.
GCAATCGCCAACGGCGATATTGTGCAGTTCCGTAAGGATGGGATTAATGTTTTTTACGGATTTGTGTTCAGTCTGGAGACCGGCCAGGACCGGCAGCTCAAGCTGACGGCTTACGACCAGATCCGGTATCTGCTTGGCAACGGCAGCTATGCCCTTCAGAACGTAACGGCGACCGGCGTCATTCGCAAAATCGCGGGCGATTACGGACTCAGAACCGGCGTGCTGGAAGAGACGGAGTACGTTCAGCCGTCATTAATTCAAGACGATAAGAAGCTGCTCGATATCATTATGGGGGCGATCGAATCCGAGCTTCGGCAGAAGGGGCGGCTGCTGGCTTTTTACGATGATTTTGGCAAGCTTACGCTGCGAGGTCCGGAATCGATGCTGCTGAATGTGGCGCTTGGGAAGGGCAGTCTTCTATATGACTATTCACTCAAAACGAGTATTGATGACGAGACGTATAACACAATTATTTTGTACAAAAACAATGAAGAGACAGGGAAACGCGATTTCTACCCGGCCAGTGATAAGGAGAATGTCAAACGGTGGGGGATTTTGCACTTGTCCCAGAAGGCGGACGACAATGCGAACGCGGCGCAAATCCGGGAGAAGGCGAAGCAGCTGCTGAAGCTGCATAACCGGGAAAAGATTAGTCTTTCGGTACAGGCCATCGGCGATTTACGCGTGCGCGCGGGCAGCTTCATTTATGTGCTTTTGGATGAGCTTAAGGTGCAGCTGTTCCTGGTCGATCAGTGCACCCACAATCTGTCCGGGGGAGAGCATACCATGTCTCTTGATATCAAGGTGGTGTAAACCGTGTTGGATATTATTAAAAAAGCAAGCCTCGGAGCGGTGGACAGCAGCAATCCGGTGGCTTTTTTTTATGGAACGGTAATTGCGGGAGCGCCGCTGCAAATCCAAATTGATCAAAAATTTATTTTGCCCGGGAACGCGCTCGTTCTGCCCGAATCAGTTATGGAAAGCAAAATCCCGCTGGATGGCGGGGAAGCCGTGCTGCGGCGGGGGCTTGAAGCGGGCGACCGTGTTCTGCTGCTGCGCATGCAGGGCGGCCAGAGCTATGTTGTGCTGGATAGGCTGGTGAAGTCGTTATGATTCCCGAAGCGGGACAGTCCAGTTACATTACAGAACAGGTAGAGGGGGAATCTGAATCCCCGAGCTTAACCTATGGCATCGACTGGAAAAAGGGGCGGATTACCGGCTATGTGGACGGTCTGGATGCTCTAAAGCAGGCAGTGGATAAGGTGCTGCGCACGCTCCGCTATGAACAGCTTGTTTACAGTTCCAATTATGGAACGGAATGGAGTCTGGTGCTGGGTCAGGACCGGCTGCTGGCCAGAACGGAGATTCGGCGGATTGTGACCGAAGCGCTGCTTCAGGACGACCGGGTTGAGGGAGTGGATCAGCTGGAGGTTTCGTTTAACGGGGAGAATGTGTCCATTGACATTACGGTGAGGTCACGCTACGGAGATATCCAAATCAGAAAGGAGCTGAATGCCAATGGCTGACCAATCATTTGGGGCGATTCTGGAGCGGATGCTGGATCGTGTGCCGGAAGAGCTGGACAAAAGGGAAGGCAGCATTATTTATGACGCCTTGGCCCCTGCGGCCGCAGAATTGGCCCAGATGTATGTCGAGCTTGAGCTGAATACGAATCTGTTCTTTGCCGACACGGCGACCGGCGAGTTTCTGGAACGGAGCATTGCATGGTCGGGCATCACAAGACGTCCGGCAAGCCCGGCTGAAATTCAAGGGACGTTCTATGCGGATGGCGGCGGATGGCTGGACATTCCGGTCGGCAGCCGCTTTTCGCTTGATCAATTGAACTATACGGCGGCGGAGAAGCTGTCTCCCGGTAATTACCGGCTCACCTGCGAAACGGCCGGAACAGCGGGAAACCGTAATTCCGGCGCGCTTCTGCCCATCGACTATATTCCGCAGCTGTCGCGGGGCGAGGCGGTTCGCCTGCTGATTCCCGGAGAGGAAGCGGAAGATGACGAGACGCTGCGGCAGCGTTATTTCGATTCGGCCAGACGGCCGGCGACAAGCGGCAACAAAGCCCATTATGCGGAATGGGCGCTGCAAATTCCGGGCGTGGGCGGCGCGCGCGTATTTCCGCTGTGGAATGGTCCGAAGACGGTGAAGGTAACGATTGCCGATGCGGAGATAAAACCGGCCTCCACGCTGCTTGTGGATCAGGTGCAGCAATATATCGACCCGGCTCCGGGACAAGGGGAAGGGCAGGCGCCCGTTGGAGCGGTGGTGACGGCAGCTTCGGTTCAGGGCAAGACCATAACGGTCTCCGCTGAGGTTACACTGGCTTCCGGATATGAGCTGCAAGCGGTGAGGGATCGATTTCAAGCCGCTCTTGAGAGCTACCGCAAGGAAAAAGGATTTACCGCGACGTATATCAGCCAATCCGTCATCGGCGCTCTGCTGCTGGGCACCGAGGGGGTTGCGGATTATGCGAATCTGCTGCTGAACGGCGGAGCAGGCAATGTGACACTTGGAGCGGAAGAGGTGCCGCTATTTGGGGCCGTGACGCTGGAGGTGCAGGATGGCAGCTAATGAATCGTTTACCGGCCTCATGGATTATTTGCCGGATTATTATCGCGGCATCCTGGAGATGGAGACGGTGCAGGGCGTTCATACCGCAGAGTGCGGGGACGCCTGGTCTGCGCTGGAAGATCATCGCGGCCAGCTGAATGTGGATACGGCAACTTGGATGCTGGACCGGTGGGAGAATGAGCTGGGGCTGAACGTCGACCGGACCAAGACTTACGCCGCGCGCAGGGAGCGAATCACGGCGAAGCTGAGAGGGACGGGAACGACGACGCCGGACATGATCCGGCGGACGGCTTCCGCTTTTTCCGGGGGAGAGGTTGAGGTTGCGGAGGTTCCGGGCGAGTACAGCTTCGAAGTCCGATTCGTCGGCACGCTCGGAATTCCGGCCAATCTGGACGACCTCATTCAAATCATCGAGGAGATCAAGCCGGCTCATTTGACATATCGCTTCCAGTATACCTTCACCTGGTGGACCGTGCTTAAAGCGCTGACCTGGAGCGAGGCGCACGCCAAGACCTGGGAGGACTTACGAGTATATGAATAGGAGTGTGACTAATGCGAACGACTAATAACCTTGGTTTGAAAAAACCGGAGGGAACCGACATTGTAGACATTGCCGACCTGAACGGCAATATGGATACACTGGACTCTGCGGTGAAAAGCCTGCAGGACCATGCGGCCGATACGCACCTGCACATTACGGATGCGGAGCGGACGCAGTGGAATGCCAAGGAAACCACCGCAGGCGCCCAGGCTAAAGCAAACGCTGCCGCCGCCGCTTCGGTGCCGTTAACCCATAAGGGAGCGGCGAACGGCGTAGCTCCGTTAGATGTCTACAGCAAAGTCCCCCTGGCGAATTTGCCGACAGGTGCGGGAAACGGGATTGACGCAGACAAACTAGACGGCCATCACTATACAGACTTCATGCTTGCTGATGGCACAAATACACATTTCATGGAATTAGGAGCGTATCGAACATGGGCCGGTCCGGCGCATATCGACTTCCATAGTAGCGGGGTTGGGGGCGACTTCGACGCTAGAATCATAGCCGATGGCGGATCAGGTGCGGCTAATGGAACACTTAACCTACAGGCGGGGCGTGTCACTACCAGTGCGCAGTTATGGGTGTATCAGAAACCGGAATATGGGGCGTCAAGTGGGTTGATCCTACCTATCGGGGATTCAGATACAGGGATTAACTGGGTGTCAGACGGGAAACTGGACTTCTACTCGAATAACCAGGTAGCCTTCCAGCTAGTCAACGGTGTAGCCAACTACCGCTGTTCTGATGGAGCCTACCGCCCAATGACAAACCTATGGGGTGACGATACCGAAGGCTTCCGCTCTTATGCCAGCGCGTGGCGCTCTACTCCAATGGGAATAGTGAATAGTACATGGACGCGAGTTATTTGTAATGCCTCAAGCGCAAACTATAAAGGTGAGTATAATGAATCTACTGGTGTATTTACTGCGCAAAAACTAGGACTGTACCTTGTCGTTTTTTCCGTTAAATTTAATTCTGTCCCAGCCGCTTCCAACCGCATTATGAGCTTCGTTATTGGTGCTTCTAGGTATGAGGTGGCGTCTGCATCGCCAGGGGCTAACGGATTTGATCAAAATATGCACGGATCCGGTATCTATCGACTAGGTGCAGGACAGACAATTTCACCGGAAATCTTTAGTTCGACGGATGTTGATGTAAAAGTCGGGGTTAGCACGACTTTTACCGTTATACGAATAGCGTAAAAAGGGAGGCGGGAAAACTGTGAATAAAGCTCAAGCTATTATGTATTTATATCCAGAGGCTAACCCTTTACGGGACTTCGAGGTAAGAGATATCTGCGACGGAAACGGACCATACATTGCCGTCTGGAACCTGGATGTTCCGCAGCCGACTGAAGAGGAACTGCAAGCTGCCTGGGAAGCGTATCAGAAAGCCGAAGCAGACAAGCCGCTGGCGGAGCCGGACGAACTCGAACAGCTGCGTAAGGAACTCGCGGATTCCAAGACTGCTCTGGAAGGTACGAACGGTAAGCTGAAAGCCGCTGGGGAAGAGACAACGAATGTACAGCTTGCGCTGGCCGAGATGTATGAGCAGCTGTTGGCGTTGAAGGAGGGGAATCCTAATGGCTAAAGTATACGCGGACTTGATCCGCAAGGGCCTAAAGACGGTGGATGAAGTCCCGTCAGCCTTACAAGAGGAAGTGCGCCAAATCATTGTAATGTCGTGAAGTATTACTTTCACGGCATGAATCATTCATGACCTAAAACACGTATCGCGCACAATCGTTATTCGCCCCCGCTGGACGGGGGTTTTTTAAAATATAAGGATTTATAAGTTTCACGCTAATAAATGGCCTTATATTTCTAGGAGAAACGCACTTGCGTCTTTGGGGACGCCGTCAGGCGTTTCTTCTTGCATTAAATGAAGAAAGGGACGGGAAAATGGAACAGGGAGACATTGCGCAACTTGAGAAGCTGCTGCCGCTGGCGGACAAATACGGGCTCGCTTATGTTGTGGCGTTGATTCTGATGATTGTGGTGATTATGTTGCTGCGGGCGATCGCCAAAGGAAGCTTGGTGCCGCGGGAGCTGCTGGACAAGGCTGAGGAGGATCGCGACCGGTTGCAGGCGATTCTCGATAAGGAACGTTCCGATTTCATGCAGCCGACGCTCGATGTGCTCAAAAAATTGAAAGTCGATCAAACGGAAGACAGGGGGGCTTAAAGCATGCGGTTTCCATGGATTTGGCGCTTTTTTCTCCCCCTGCATGCGGAAAAAGAAAGGGAGCTGCGGCAGGCCTCCACCCGTGTGACGCTTGCTATCAGCCGCTACTGTGACACATCACGTGAGATACAGGAAGAGATCAGGCGCAACCGGTTCGCCCAATACTTGATATATGATCGAGGGGATGCCCATGAAAGGAATTGATATCATTCTGCTTGTACTGTACGGCACCGCCATCGGCTGTTCGCTGTATATCATTCACCGCCATAAGGCTTATTTTCATGAGCGGTTCCGAAAGGGCGTGGTCAGCGTGTTCATGCTGGCGATGCTCTTTTTTCTTGTGGCGTATACTGTCAATATGCTGATTGTGCTGGCGGCCCATTTTGCGGACATATTCGGACTCTTCACTCCGGAGCTTGAGAACTGGCTGCTGTATGGCTGGACGCTGGCCCAGATCGGAACGACCGCAGGATTGATCGCTTTGGCTGTTCTGGCGCATACGGGCAAATATGACCAATTTATCTATTTACGACGGATTGACCGGAAAGGAGAAGGGCATGCTGACTCTGACACAGGTTCAAAATAAATCATCGGCCAAACTGGCAGGGCTAAATCCGGCTGTGCATGCGGCGGCTGCGGCGCTGATCGAGCGCTGCTATGCCTGCGGAATCCCCATCCTTATTACCCAAGGGCTGCGGACGATGGCCGAGCAAGACACGTTATACGCTCAGGGTCGAACTAAGCCGGGGGCCATTGTCACGAACGCGCGCGGAGGATACAGCTACCATAATTACGGGCTTGCGGTTGATTTTGCGCTGCTGCTGCCGGATGGAAAGAATGTCTCGTGGGACATGCTGCGCGATGGCAATGAAGACCGGCTTGCGGACTGGGGGCAGGTTGTCCAAATCGCCAAAACATTTGGCTTCGAGTGGGGCGGCGACTGGAGCGGTTTTAAAGATTTTTCCCATTTGCAAATGACGTTTGGACTGGCTTTGGATCGGCTGCGTGCCGGAGAACGACCTTCCGAGGCTGCTATGGCAGCTGTAAACGATCTTTTGAAGAAGAATGAGACCCTAATAAAGGAGGATAAAGCTGTTGTTGCGGTTCATGTAAACGGCGTCAAGGCGGCCGACGGTGTGCTTGATAAAGGCATTACCTATGTTCCGGCACGTATGCTGGCGGAGGCGATGGGCGGCAAGATAAGCTATGATCCGAAAACGAGAACGGTAAACATTACGCTCCCCGGCGAAAAAAACTAAATTTTTTTCAAAATAATTTCAGTCTTCCCGATGAATAAGCCCCCCTATAATGAAAGCCCTATCTTCCGTATTTCATATGTATTTTAGAACGATTCCAGCTATTTTCTCGATAATTTAATAAAAATGTAAAAAAATATACCTGTATAAATAATCATATTGATGTATAATCTTAAAAGACTATGTCGCTTCACCGTGAAAGAAAGTTGGAGATTTTCGATTTGTTTTATTGTATGATATGAGGAAAGCTCTAACATGACCTGTGATGAGACATTCATACGGAAGAAGGATGGGGGGAACAGCATGACCGAACTTACGACTACCGCAGGCAAAGTCAATTCCAATAATCTGCTGCGGAGAGACGTACGGTTCCTGGGGAATATTTTGGGCGAAGTCTTGGTTCATCAAGGCGGTAATGAATTGCTGGAGATCGTGGAGAAGATTCGCGAGACCAGTAAGTCATTGCGCTCAATTTGTTTGCCTGAACTGCACAGCGAATTTAAGGAGTTAATCGACTCCCTGGATCCGGAGAATCGGCATCAGGTAATTCGAGCATTTGCCATTTATTTTCAATTGGTGAATATCGCCGAACAGAATCACCGGATACGCCGCAAAAGAGACTATGAGCGCTCGGCGGGTGAGACCGTACAGCCTGGTTCGATAGAGAGCGCTATTCAGGAGCTGAGAGAACGGGACTTCTCTCCTAAGGAAGTGTGGGAGATTGTTAACGGCCTGTCGCTGGAGCTCGTCATGACTGCCCACCCGACAGAGGCGATGCGCCGCGCCATTCTTGACATCCACAAGCGGATTGCCGACGATGTTACGGGTCTGGACAATCCGACACTGACCTTTAGGGAACGCGAGCAGCTTCGGGAGAAGCTGTTGAACGAAGTTATTACCCTGTGGCAGACGGATGAACTGCGCGACCGCAAGCCTACGGTGCTCGATGAAGTGCGCAATGGAATGTACTATTTTCACGAGACGATTTTTCACGTGCTGCCTGATGTCTATCAGGAGCTTGAACGGTGCCTTAGCAAGTATTATCCGGGACAAAATTGGCATGTTCCGACTTATCTGCGGTTCGGCTCCTGGATCGGCGGGGACCGCGACGGTAATCCTTCGGTTACGTCTTCGGTTACACTCCAGACGCTGAAAATGCAGCGTATACTGGCGGTACGGGAATATCAGCGGATTATGCGCGAGCTGATGCAGTATTTAAGCTTTAACACTAGTATTGTAAAAGTAACGCCGGAGCTGCTGGAGTCCATTGCCAAGGACCGGGCGTCAATTAAACTGGACCGCTTCGACGCTTGGCGCAACGATAACGAACCTTATCGGATCAAGCTCAGCTACATGATTTCGAAGACGCAGAACGTGCTGGACGAGGAAAAAAGAGGAACATCGGAGTACTATACTTCACCGGCAGAGCTCATACAAGACCTGAATATCATCGACCGAAGCCTGCGGCATCACTTCGCTGATTATGTGGCGGACACGTACATCAAGAAGCTGATCCGCCAGGTGGAGCTGTTTGGCTTCCATGCGGCGACGCTCGATATCCGCCAGCACAGCAAAGAGCATGAGAACGCCATGACGGAAATTCTGGCCAAGATGGACATTACGCCGGATTATTCCAAGCTGTCCGAGCAAGAGAAAATTGAGCTTCTGGAGAAGCTGCTCAACGATCCGCGGCCGCTAACTTCCCCTTACCAGGAGTACAGCGAAGGAACCGAGGAATGCCTGGAAGTGTACCGGACGGTATATAAAGCACAGGCGGAGTACGGCAAGCAGTGTATTACCAGCTATCTGATCAGTATGGCTGAGGCGGCAAGTGATATTCTGGAGGTTATGGTATTCGCCAAGGAAGTGGGACTATTCCGCCGCGACGCGGACGGCACCGTTGTCTGTACATTGCAGGCGGTGCCGCTGTTCGAGACGATCGATGATCTTCACGAGGCGCCGGATATCATGCGCACAATCTTCAATATGCCGATCTACCGTCAAGCGGTTGCGGCAATGAGTGATTTGCAAGAGATCATGCTTGGTTATTCCGACAGCAACAAAGACGGCGGCGTGGTGACCGCCAACTGGGAGCTGCGCGTGGCGCTGAAGGGGCTCACGGCTATGGCCGACGAGTATGGCGTCAAGCTGAAGTTCTTCCACGGCCGCGGCGGAGCGCTCGGCAGAGGCGGCATGCCGCTGAACCGCAGTATTTTGGCCCAGCCGGCCTCTACCATCGGAGGCGGCATTAAGATTACCGAGCAGGGAGAGGTTCTTTCCTCCCGTTACGCCATGAAGGGGATTGCCTACCGCAGTCTGGAGCAGGCGACTTCCGCGCTCGTGATTGCGGCAATTAACGCAAGAACGCCGCACAGCGATCTTTACGATAACAAATGGGAAGAGATCTGTAGAGAGATTTCGGAGGTTTCGCTGAACAAATATCAGGATTTGATCTTCCGCGACCCGGATTTCCTGAGCTTCTTCAAGGAGTCCACGCCGCTTCCGGAAATCGGAGAGCTCAATATCGGCTCCCGTCCGTCCAAGCGTAAGAACAGCGACCGGTTCGAGGATCTGCGGGCGATTCCGTGGGTATTTGCCTGGACCCAGAGCCGTTTCTTGCTGCCGGCTTGGTATGCGGCGGGAACAGGGCTGCAAAGCTTCTATCAAGGCAAGGAAGAGAACTTGAAAATCCTGCAGCACATGTACGGGAATTTCTCCTTCTTTACGAGTCTGATCGATACGCTGCAAATGGCGATTGCCAAAGCGGATCTCACTATTGCAAGAGAGTACGCGGAGATGGGCCAGAATAAGGAGGCCCAAAACCGGATTTACGGACAGATTGAGGAAGAGTTCCGCCTGACCTCGGATCTAATCCTGAAGATAACCGGCCAGCAGGATATTTTGGATAATGTGCCGGTCATTCAGGAGTCCATCCGGCTGCGCAACCCTTATGTCGATCCGCTTAGCTATTTGCAGGTGCAGCTGTTGACCGAGCTAAGAGCGCTGCGGGATAAGGATCAGGACGACCCTGAGCTGCTGCGTGAAGTGCTCCTTACGATCAACGGAATTGCCGCCGGTCTTCGTAATACCGGCTGATACCGCGATCCGGTTCATTTCATAAGATACATCAGCCTGTCTTCCCTTGCGCGGAAGACAGGCTTTTTTGCATGCTGACTAAACCTGGAAATGCTGAGATAAATCCTTGATTTTTAACCGTTGTTGAATTACGATTTAAATGCTTGTACCGTGAATAGAGTGGATTACGACATACCAAGGGCGGCAAGTCTGGGGGAGTTAGCTGGTGGAGAATTTGGAAGGCAGGTTGACAAAGCTCGCCTTGAAGGGCGACCAAAGAGCATTTGCCGAACTTGTCGAATTATATAAAGACAGAATCTATCATCTGGGCTACCGGATGCTGAATAACCGCCATGAAGCGGAGGACATTGTCCAGGAGACGTTTTTGCGCGTCTACCGGAATCTGGACCGATACGACGATAACCAGAAATTCTCGACATGGATTTACCGGATTGCGACCAATCTTTGCATCGACCGCTTGCGCAAGCGCAGGCCCACGTATTCGCTGGATGCCGAACTTAGCGATCAGGAGGGAACTGACGGCTATTCTCTTATTCCAAGCGACAATGTAACGCCCGAAAGCGAGCTGCTTCTCTCCGAGACGCAGAGAACGATCTATCAGGCGATTGACGAATTGCCTGTGAAATACCGCTCGGTCATGATCTTAAGGTATTTGCAGGATTTGTCGCTTCAGGAAATCAGCGATGTGCTGGATATGCCCGTTACGACGATTAAGACCCGGGTACATAGGGGCCGGGAGTTTTTGCGCAAAAAATTGGGCCCGAGATTATAAAGAAACCCATTATTTTGTGAAACGCATGTTGACCTTGGCGCGTATGTAATTTAGCAAGCCTTGTGTACCCGATTTTGATGGGTAATTAAATAGCACTGATGAAAGGATTGGCTCCTATGGAATGCAAACTGGCCGTCTCTATGATGCATGATTACTTGGATGACGACTTGCCCGGACAGCAGCAGCGGGACTTGAAGGAGCATCTTCTATCCTGTCCGGACTGCCGAGCGAAATTCAAGGAATTGGAACAAACCGATATGCTGCTTTTTTCCCTTATGCACCAGAGTCCCGTTGTTTCTGATGATCTTGTGGGACTTGTTATGGGCGCGCTGCCGCCTTCCAAGAAGGAAAGACGGTTTATTGCCTGGATAAAGAAGCATCCCGCGCTTACCGCGGCCTCGGTGTTTCTGCTGGTCATGCTGATGAGCTCCGTCACTTTGTGGAAACAGGATGGACAGCTTGTCGTGAAAGGCTCTGATCTCGATCAGGTGGTGATCAAGGGAGATACCGTTATCGTTCCTTCCGGCAAACGGGTTTCCGGCGACCTTACGGTAGAGAACGGTAAGACTCAGGTGTACGGGGATGTGAACGGGAATGTGACCGTTATTGACGGTTCACTGTACCAGGCATCGACCGCCCACATTTCGGGGCAAGTCAAGAGCATCGACCAGGCATTAAGCTGGTTCTGGTATAAAGTCACCAATATGTTCTCTGACGTCGCCTACCGCTAATGCGAAAGGCCGCCTGGACATGACGGACTGCCGCGCCTCTTTTTCTTGGAAAAGACGGCGCTTTTTTGATGTGTTTATTTCATAAAGCTGAAATTGTGCGTGGAACTCCAAACTTTTTCTGATAAATCGCGGGTTATTCGGCCTGTTTAAGCGTAAACTTGCAACATGGGCGTGAACGTTATAACCTAGATATGTTACAGAATTAACAGATAATTTACATAAACCCAGCTAATATGAACTGACGGGGGTTTTACGCAATGAGTTATTTTACGGACCTAACCTGGAAAGATTCTATTAAAGATATTATCGATATACTGATTGTCAGTTATATTATATATAAAGTGCTCAACATGGTTCGCGGCACCCGTGCGATTCAGCTCCTGAAAGGGATTCTGGTACTCATTGTCATCTGGGCGTTCAGCACGCTGTTTGATCTGTATACGCTGAAATGGCTGATGAATCAAATGTTCACCTTCGGTGTGCTGGCCGTATTTATTATCTTTCAGCCGGAGCTGCGGCGCGGTCTGGAACAGCTTGGAAGGGGAAAGTTCTTTGGCCGGACTGCGGAGAACGATGAGGAAGTAAGTAAATTAATCGGCGAAGTGATTAAAGCCGTAAATTATTTAGCACGCAGAAGAATTGGGGCATTAATCGTTTTCGAACGGGCAACGGGCCTTAATGAATATAAAGAATCCGGAATTCAGATGAACTCCATCGTAAGTTCCGAACTGCTGATTAATATTTTTATACCCAATACACCGCTGCATGACGGCGCGCTTATTATGCAGAGCAATCAGATTGCGGCGGCCGCCTGTTATCTGCCCTTGTCCGAGAATCCGTTTATCAGCAAAGAGCTCGGAACCCGGCACCGTGCGGGCATTGGAGTTACCGAAGTGACTGACGCGGTGTCCGTTATCGTCTCAGAGGAAACAGGTCAGATTTCATTAGCGATCAACGGCCAGGTGGTTAGGGATATCAAAGAAGAGTCGCTGATTTCCAAGCTTTACGAAGAGCTGCGGACCCATTCGGCTCTCTCGGAGAAGCGCAACGTCTTCTGGAAATGGAAGGGGGGCGGCGGGACGAATGGATAAATGGATGAACAACAACAATTTCAACAAGATCCTTGCTGTAGCCTTCAGCATCATTCTGTGGGCGATGGTCCATATTGACAGTGCTCCTACCGCTCAGTCGACCGCCCGTCTGGAATCGAAGATCATCGAGAATATCCCTATTCAGATGACGGGGCAGGATAATGATAAATATGAATATTCCATGGACGCAGATAGCGTGCGGATGGAAGTCATGGGGAAAAGAAGCGATATCACCTATATGTTCTCCGACGCTTATAAAGTAACGATCGATTTGAGCAAAGCGGAGCCGGGAACGAGTGAAATACCGCTGAAATACTCGCTCCCGCGCGGGGTGGAGCTGATTTCAATTACCCCTAAGGAAGTTCATGTCCATATCGAACAGCGGGTCACGAAATCATTTCCTGTAACGGTTGTCACCAAAGGGACGCCTGCGCAAGGCTATCAGTTCGGAACACCGGTGGCAGAGCCCGGGGCGGTCAAGGTTACGCTTGCTGCGAGCGAGATAGCCCGTATGGCGAAGGTTCAGGGAACGATTGAACTGAATGGCGAGAATGAGACCGTGACGGGAAAAAGGATGAAGCTTGCGGCCTACGACGCAAACGGCAAAGAGATTAAAGATGCGGTGATTGAGCCTGCATCTGTGTCTGTAGAAATTCCGGTCACGCTGCCCTATAAAAGCGTACCGCTGAAAATCGGCTATACCGGCAGCCTGCCGGATTCGCTTGTGCTGTCAAAGGTTACGCCGGAGGTGGACAAGGTTGTAATCTATGGGCAGGAAGCTGCGCTGGCATCTGTGGCTTCATATGAAGCCACAATTGATCTTAGTTCCATTAATGGCGCGGGAACGTCGACGCTCAAGCTGGATCTGAAGCCTCCGGACGGCATCCAGGACATCGCTCCGAAATCCGTCAATGTCACGGTTGTGGCCTCCGAAATGGCAGAACGGACGTTACAGGATATTCCCATAACGCTAGAGGGGGTACGCAGTGGACTATCGGCTTCGGTTACAAGTCCTGCGGAGAGAACTATTTCTCTTACGCTGTCCGGGGCACGCTCACTGTTGGACCAGTTGAACAAGGACGATATTAAAGCAGTCGCGGATTTAAGCGGTCTTAGCGCGGGGAACCACGTGGTGCCGTTGCAAGTATCGCTTCCGAGCTTTATTGAGCTGAGCAATAAGCAAAGGACGTCAGTGACCGTTCAGCTGTACAATCCAGCTTCCTCGGCTTCTCCATCAGCCACTCCGGCCAGCGGGTCTACAGCTACACCGGAACCAAGCACGGAGCCTGTCTCCGGCGGCGGAAGCGTAGATGAACCGGCTGCGAGCGCCGATAATGGAGCCTCGGAGGAACCGACACCGACTGTTTCACCGGATGGCGGCGATAATCCAAGCGGAGATAGCGAGCCGTCAGCGCAGTAAAGCCATGATTTAATGTGCAAGAACACAGAGAAACCCGAAATCATATAGTATGAATATTAAGCTGCAGCAGCATAGAAAAAGGAGAAAAGAAATGGGAAAGTATTTTGGAACTGACGGTGTGCGCGGAGTCGCCAATCGTGAATTGACAGCAGAGATGGCCTACAGCATTGGCCGCTGCGGAGGATATGTGCTTACCGCCAATGTGGAGAAGCCTAAGGTGGTTATCGGAATGGATACGCGGATCTCGGGTCCGCTGCTGGAGTCGGCGCTCGTAGCCGGTATGCTGTCAATCGGTGCAGAGGTTATCCGTCTTGGCGTTGTGACAACGCCTGCCGTTGCCTATATTACGCGCCTCTTGAAGGCCGATGCGGGTGTTATGATTTCCGCTTCTCATAATCCGGTGGAGGATAACGGCATTAAGTTCTTCGGCGGCGATGGCTTTAAACTGTCGGATGAGACGGAGCTGCGTATCGAAGAACTGATGGACGCCGAGACCGATGAGCTTCCGCGGCCTATAGGCTCGGGTCTCGGAACGGTGAGAGAGGATTTTGAGTCCAAATATGTTTATTTGGATTACTTAAAGACAACTGTTTCGCACAGCTTCAAGGGGCTTAAGGTTGTGCTGGACTGCGCGCACGGCGCGGCATACGAACTGGCTCCGAAGCTGTTCCAAGAGCTTGGCGCCGAAGTGATTGCTATCGGTGCGGAACCGGACGGCCTGAATATTAATGACGGCTTCGGCTCCACGCATCCCCAGAAGCTGCGCGAGGAAGTGCTGCGTCTAGGCGCGGATTTGGGACTTGCCTTTGATGGCGACGCCGACCGCCTGATCGCTATTGACGACCGGGGCGAAGAAGTCGACGGCGACTTTATTCTATGCATTTGCGGCGATGCGATGAATCGTGCGGGCAAACTGAAGGATGGAACGATCGTTTCGACGGTAATGAGCAACATCGGCTTTTATAAGGCTGCTGAGAAGCTGTCTCTCAAGACTGCGAAGACGGCGGTGGGTGACCGCTACGTTATGGAAGAAATGCGCCGTGGCGGCTACAATCTGGGCGGTGAGCAGTCGGGCCATGTTATTTTCCTCGACTATAATACTACCGGCGACGGTATTTTGACTGCCATTCAGTTGGTGGATACATTGGTGGCTTCGGGCAAAAAGCTCAGCAAGTTGAAGTCAATGATGACCAAATACCCCCAGGTTCTTGTCAATGTGCGCGTGCAGGATAAGAAAAATTATCCGAATAATTCCGCCATTGAAGCGGCGATCATGGAGATCGAAGACAAGCTGGGCAGTAACGGCCGAGTACTCGTTCGTCCGTCCGGAACCGAGCCGCTGATTCGTGTCATGGCGGAAGGCCCGGTCAAGGAAGATCTGGATCTTTTTGTGGGACAGATCGTGGAAGTTGTGCAGCGAGAGCTGGTATAATACCGGCCTCTAAACGGGTGAATTGAGGCAGCGTTTGATTAGAGGTTTTTTCCAACAATGACTTTGTATAATTAATTTCGCCTTTGCGGCATACATTGTGCAGGGGCGGATTTTTCTGTAAATTTCATCAGAGTCATCATTATGGCTGTTTGGTTAATTCATTTGCAAAAGCGCATTAGCCTGCATATAATAGACTATATTCATTATTCAAGAAGGAAAGCGGGGGTCGTGAGGTTACGCATTATAAGCGCCAGAGCTTGAACCTGCGCGGGGGAGAAGGAACGGCTATTAACGCCTATATAGGCTAGAGCTGATCCCGATCACGGCAAACTCAAGCTGACGAGGTGGAGGTGTTCGAAATGTTCGGCGGGGACCTCCCGGTGAAGCGCCAGAGCCGTAAACAGAAACGGAAATCGAACAGGGCAACCGTTCAGACAACGTTTTTGTGGGCGCAACTTAAAAAGAACTTATTCATGGGTGTGCATCTAATAACGGAACGGAACAAATCTGCTAGTGGCAGAGGAAAAGACTGTGCATTTCCTGAAATAAGTCAATGTAACAGGTTATTTTGTTGAGAATCGGACAACAGAATATTTGCTTTTCTCAAGCATGCCGCACAAGCACGTTTCTTTCCTCATGCCGCCTAAATTATAATCCAATGGACGGAGGAAATTATTTATGTGTGGTATCGTGGGATATATCGGTAATCAGAATTCTCAGGGGATCTTGGTTGAGGGCTTGAAAAAGCTGGAGTACCGGGGGTATGATTCGGCAGGCATTGCTGTGTTCACCAAAGACGGTCTGCAAATCGTGAAGGCACTTGGCCGTTTGGCGAACCTGGAGTCTAAACTGGAGGATTCTCCGCTTGTCGGCAGCGCCGGCATCGGTCATACCCGTTGGGCTACGCACGGCAAGCCGTCGGATGCCAATTCCCATCCGCATACGGATGAGAGCCATAAATTCTCGGTCGTTCATAACGGCATTGTCGAGAATTATCTGGAACTGAAAGAGGAACTGATGGCCGAAGGATGCCATTTTTCTTCCGAAACCGACACTGAGGTCATTTCACACCTCATCGCGCGCGAGTATGAAGGGGATATCGTCAAAGCTGTGCAAAAAGCGATCAAATTCATGCGCGGCGCGTTTGCGCTGGGAGTCCTGACTGAATACGAACCGGATAAACTGGTTGCCGTACGTCAGGCAAGCCCGCTCATTATCGGTCTTGGCGAAGGAGAGAACTTTATCGGGTCCGATATTCCGGCTCTGCTGGAATACACCCGTAACGTATATATTTTGAACGACGGCGAAATGGCCGTACTTACAAGAGATGCTGTCGAATTGATGACCATCGAGGGGAATTTTATTTCTCGGGAAATGATTACTGTCGATTGGGATGCCGTAACCGCAGAAAAAGGCGGCTTTGAGCATTTCATGCTGAAAGAAATTTACGAGCAGCCAAAAGCTTACCGGGATACGATGCTTGGCCGTATGAACCCTGAAGGAACCAAGGTGATTCTGCCGGAGCTGAAGCTCACGAATGAGCAAATCAAGAACATCAAGAACATTCAGATCGTAGCCTGCGGCACCGCTTATAACGCCGGTCTCGTCGGACGCAATCTGATCGAATCGCTGGTTCGCATTCCGGTCGAGAACGATATCGCATCGGAATACCGCTATCGTTCGCCGATCGTATCGCCGGAGACGCTGGTTATCGTAGTTAGCCAATCAGGTGAAACGGCGGATACGCTGGCTGCACTGCGCGAAGGTCATGCAAATGGCGCTCATGTGCTGGCCATCACTAACGTTGTCGGCAGCTCTATCGCCCGCGAAGCGGATGATGTGCTCGTAACCTTGGCAGGACCGGAAATTGCTGTAGCTTCGACTAAAGCCTACACTTCACAGATTATCGCCTTCGGCTTATTGGCTCTGTACCTGGCTGACGTGCGCGGCACGCAATCCGAAGCGGAAGTAGCCCATATTTTGGCGGCTATGCAGTCATTGCCGGAGCAGGTGGAAGCCATCCTGGAGAAGAAAGACGCCATCAAAGCATATGCCGAGCAAATCGCGAAGCATGATCACTTGTTCTACCTTGGCCGCGGCGTGGACTACGCAGTTGTCCAGGAAGGCTCGCTCAAACTGAAAGAGATCTCTTACATTCATTCCGAAGCCTATGCGGCAGGCGAACTGAAGCACGGAACGCTGGCATTGATCGAGGAAGGCATTCCGGTTATCGCTGTGGCGACCCAGGAATTCGTTCTGGAGAAGACCGTCAGCAATATCAAGGAAGTGAAGGCCCGCGGCGCAGACGTGCTGGCGATCACGCATGAAGAGCATGTCGCCGACCTGCTGAAATCCGTCGACCAGGCCTTTGCCATTCCGAAGACCCTGCCGATGCTGACTCCGGCCCTGTCCGTTGTCGTTCTCCAATTACTGGCTTACTACGCTTCCCTGGCCCTCGGCCATGATGTCGATAAGCCAAGAAACCTGGCGAAGAGCGTGACGGTGGAGTAAGGGTAGTAGGGAGTTTGTTGGTTGTTGTTGTCAGAAGAAAATAAAGTATTAGACTGAAAAATAAAGTGTTAG
>NZ_ASSD01000496.1 GCF_000520715.1 Paenibacillus zanthoxyli JH29 | reverse complement strand
GAGCCGCTTCGCGGCCGCTATTTCCTCCGCACTGCCGCCGATATCGCCCGCAGCGGCTCCAGTAAGCTCTGCGGTGCGGGCGGCCTGATCCCCAATGGTTCCAAGCAGCGAAGAAATGCTTGCCGTCAACAGCCGGGTATGACGGGCAAGATTTCGCACCTCATCAGCCACAACTTGAAAGCCCCGTCCATGTTCGCCGGCGTGGGCGGCCTCAATAGAGGCGTTCAGTGCAAGCAGTTCGCTCGTTGCAGCAATACCGTCAATCTCTCCCGTCAAAGAAGCGATCTCCGTTACATTATTCAGCAGCTCCCCCACCTGGCTGCGCTGCTCGGAGATTCGCTCCTCCACCCGCAAATATGAAGTATGTACATGGCCCAGCTTCCCGGAGCCGGCGTCAATCCACTGCTCCATACGTCTGCATTCTGCACGGGCCGTTTCGGCGGCAGACGCGGCTTCCTGGAGCGCCGACTCCATCTCGCCGACATGGTCGCAGCTTCCTTCTACGGCAAGGCGGCGTTCCTGTTCCGCCCGCTCCTGGAGCCTTCCTGAGAGCGCCATTAGATCCCTCACCGTCAATACGCCCTTCAGCTTCCCGTCCTCCGTGACGATAACGCAGTCGTAGAATTGTTCTTCTTTCCGCCGCAAAGCCTTTACGATCAGTTCGGAAGGCAAAGCTGAAGACTCCACTACTATAAGAGCTTCTTTATCGGCAAAACGGGCAGCCGGACGTGAATAGAACAGCTCCGCCGAGAATCTGCCAGACAGCTGGCGGTGAAAATAATCCCGCATTAGAAGACCGGCTGGTCGATCCTCTTCGTCCCTGACGACTAGGCATGGAGCGTTCAAGTTGTCACGAAATACCGCCAGCGCCTCCAGGGACTGAAGATTCAGATCGATCTCCGGAACACTGATGCAGTAATCCGCAAGCGATATGGCGGAAGGCCGGGCTGATGCCGCCTCCCCTGCGAACTCTGCCGTTGCCACGGGCGGTGGGGCCTCAGTCCGTGAAGCAGCCATCCGCGCTGCCTCGGGATGTACTGCGTCTAATGACAAGGCGCCCGTCTGCGCCGCCATTCTTTTTTGCCTGAGCAGATGTTCATTCCGTCCGATTTCCTGGCGTTTAATTGTAAGCTTGTCGTTTGCCGCCGCATAGATACTTATGTCCGTCCCTCCTCCGCTCAGCTTGACCCTCTGTTCCTCAACCGTTGTGAGTGAACCCAATGCACATTCCTCCCGCATGACTATTTTGTTCATAGCGTATCAATCAAATGTCATAGGAATATTTTCTTATCGTTAATGAAATGTGACTGAAAATGCACGTCTGCCACAAGGGTAAAAGGAACCGGATAATATTTCCTAACAAGAAGAAACGGCTTCGCCGTCTTTTTAGAACGGCACCGTTTCTCGTAGAAATATAAGGCAAATTGATAAGCGCTCAGCTTATAAATTCTTATATTTTAAAAAAAGAACCCCGGGCCTCGGTTAAACGACCGGAGTTCTTTGCTTGTTGACAACCAGCTTGTAGCCGACTCCGCGGATGGAGTCAATATGGACCGACACGGGGTCCAGCTCCAGCTTCTTGCGCAGCGAACTGACGTGAACATCCACCGTACGCTGCCCGCCGATATAATCGAACCCCCAAACGGCGTTCATTAAATCGTCTCTCGTCAATACAACGCCCGGCTTGCGGGCCAAATACAGCAGAACCTCAAATTCCTTGGGACGAAGATTAATGCTCTGTCCGCCCAATGTCACTTCGTATCGTTCAGGATAAATTTCAAGTTGGCCCAAAATAATGGTGGAATCATTCTCTCCGGTTCTAGGCTGCGGTTCTTCCGATATACCCGAGATGCGGCGGAGCACGGCGCTGACTCTGGCCAGCAGCTCCGATACGCCGAAGGGCTTCGTCATATAATCATCCGCTCCCGATTTCAACCCGCGGACGACATCTTCTTCGGTATTCTTGGCCGTCAGCACGATAATGGGGGTTGTAATCCCTTGGCCGCGCAGTTTATCCAGAATATCAATCCCGTTCATGCCCGGCAGCATGAGATCCAGCACAATCAAATCAAAATGCTCCCTGACCGCCCGGTCATAGCCCGCCGTTCCGTGATCCTCATGTGCCACCTCATAGCCTTCCTGCGTCAGATTGTAAGACAACAGCCGGGCCAAAGTGGGTTCGTCTTCGATGACAAGCAATCGTTGTGCCATAGTTTCCCCCGTCTTCATAATTTTTGACAGACCCATCATATCATCGGAATGTTATCCCAGTGTAAAACATTTACGCAAATCGCTCTGTTCAACCCTAAGTTTAACTTCTGGCTTCACAAAACACCGGAAATACTTAAATAAAGGTCAGATTTCATCCTCCTGCAGCAGCGGCAGCTCCAGAGTAAACGTGGTTCCGATACCGAGATCGCTTTCTACGGAAATAACGCCTCGGTGCAAATCCATCAGATGCTTGACAATCGATAATCCGAGTCCGGTTCCGCCCGAGCTTCGCGATCTTGCCTTGTCCACCCTGTAGAATCGTTCAAAAATACGCGGCAGGTCCTTGCGGGGGATTCCAATCCCGGTGTCCGTCACGGTGAATACAACCGTTTCCGTTCCGTCTTTTTTTTGCCTGTTCATCGCCCTCACCTTGACGTTACCGCCTTCATGTGTGTAATTGATCGCATTCGACAGCAGGTTGAGGAAAATCTGCCGCAGCTTGTCCTCATCGGCTTCAATGAATAGTTCTTCCGGCACCTCCGCGCTCAGACTGATGCTTTTTTTCTCCGCTACCTTACTCATCGTTTCAAGCAGCGAATCGAAGAAAGTCGCCAGGTGGACCGGAGAGCATTCCAGTTGGACTCGTTTGGACTCGATTTTGGACAATTCCAGAATATCGCCGATCAAGCGGTTCAGCCTTTCGTTCTCATCATAAATGATTTGTAAAAAAGAATTTGCCGTCTTCTCGTCCTTCACCCCGCCCCCAAGCAGCGTCTCCGCGAATCCCTTGACCGCCGCAACCGGCGTCTTGAGCTCATGCGAGACATTGGCAACGAACTCGCTGCGCATTCTCTCCAGCCTCCGGATTTCCGTTACCTCTTGAAGCAGGAACAGCATGCCTTGGTAGGAAACGTCCTGCGTCATCGGCACCCCGTCCAGACGCATGATCCGCTCTCCCGAATTATAGAAGCTCCGCTCCTCATGCACGGGCTCCCGGCGGAATAATCCGTCTTCCAAAATCCGAGTCAGCTCGTAGTGGCGCTTCAGTTCACGGAAGGAACGGCCGACCAAGTCTTCCGCGTTCACGTCCAGCATTTTCTCAGCCGCCTTGTTGAGCAGGGCAATTTCTCCCCGCTCATTCACCAGCAGGATGCCGCCGGTCATATTATCAAGCACGCTCTGCAGCAGGTTCTCGTTGTCGCGTATCGTGCGAAGCTGGGTCTGCAGACTGTCCGCCATCGCATTGATCGCGGATGCAAGCTGGCCGATTTCATCCCTTCGGTTCAGGGATACCCGAGCGTCATAATCAAGATCTGTAATCCGCCGAGCCACACGGGTAATCTGCTCCAGCGGTGAAGTGAGGCTGAGGGAGACACGATAGCTGACAATAGCAGCCGCTATGAAGAGCAGCACAAGTCCGCCCGCCATAACCGTCCAAGCCCTATTCACTCCTTGCTCGACACTGTCAAGGGACAGGGACAGGCGGATATATCCTTTAAAGTTTCCGTTCTGTGAGGATACCTTCTGGGCAACATAAAGCATATTTTTCTTCAACGTGTCACTGTAGCGGATTGCCCGGCCAATCCCATCTTTTGCCGCAATAATCTCTTCTTGACGATTGGAGTGATTGTCCATTAAAAGCGGATTTCTCTCCGAATCACCAATTACTTTTCCATGTTGTGTAATAAAGGTAACCCTCGAATTCGTGAGTTTACCAATACTTTTGGCCTGTCCGGTATAATAATTGATCGCATCCGGAGCGTTTATATCGCGGAATTCCATCGTGCCCACCAGCAGATTTATTTCCCGGGACATATGATCTTCAAGCGCCGCAACATGGGAATTCTTGAACAGATGCGCCATCGTGAAGCCCGCTCCAATCATGGAAATTCCGATCAAAGTCATTAGTATTAACGAAAGACGGACTCGAAATGGTTTCATGCGGCACATGCCTCTTTCTATGCTTTACTATACTGCTTTACTCTATCGTAGCCCGATTTCAGTGAAATTGCCAGTGCAAAAGCATACCATGTAAAACCAAAAATCGGAGCCCCAGATGCTCTACATCTGTGCTCCGATCCGCTTCATATGATCACTATCATTGCTAAAAGCTGCCGCCCTGGCTCCTCACCAAAATAGCCCAAGCTTTCGCGAGAAAACACTCCTTGACACGGTTCATCGTCCACAACCCGTAGTCAATATAGCGGCTTACTTAAACACCGCTTCACGGAATAAAGCCAGTTTATCGGCGGAATCCTTCTCGACGTCCGCATGCAGGCTATTGCCGTGGGAATCCATGGTCACAATCGCCGCAAATCCGTCTATCGTCAGATGCCACATCGCCTCAGGGATGCCGAATTCGAGAAAATCGACGCCGTTCACTTTCTTGATGCATTCGGCGTAATATTGCGCCGCTCCGCCTATCGCATTCAGATAGACGCCGCCATGATCATGGAGCGCCTGTAGCGTCCCTGCCCCCATACCGCCCTTGCCGATGACGGCCCGGATGCCGAATTTCTTGATGATTTCTCCCTGGTACGGCTCCTCGCGAATGCTCGTCGTCGGACCGGCCGCCTTCACATGCCAGCCTTCCTCGTCTTTAAGCATGACGGGACCGCAGTGGTAAATGACCGCCCCGCTTAGATCAACCGGAGACTCATGGTCGATTAAATACTTATGCAGAGCATCGCGGCCGGTGTGCATTTCGCCCGACAGGATGACCACATCGCCGACACGCAGGCGGCGTATGTCTTCCTCGCTAATCGGCGTCGTGAGCCGGATCTCCCTTGCACCGCCTGCCGTATCTGCGCTAACCGCAGCAGAACTTTCGGCAGCTGCGGGACGGACGGCCTGGTCGCCAGAATCTTCGGTCGCCGCAGTATTTACATTAGACGACGTTTCAGCTCCGACTGCTCCTACGGATATGCCGGAGCCCCGCTCATACAGCCACTCCCGGATATCGCCGTCTGCGGTGTCGATCAGCACGCCTTGGCGGCGGAACGCCCAGCAGTTATAGGCGACAGAAACGAAGAAGCTCGCAGGTAGCCGATTCATCACTCCAACCTTACAGCCGAGCAGGCTTACTTCGCCCCCGAAGCCCATGGTGCCGATGCCGAGCTTATTGGCGTTCTCCATCATATAATTTTCCAGCTCATGCAGCTCCGGGATCGGATTCATATCATCCACTTTGCGGAACAGCTGCTTCTTCGCCAGCTCATATCCGGAAGTCCGGTCACCGCCAATGCCTACTCCGATAAATCCCGCGCTGCAGCCCTGCCCCTGGGCCTGATAGACGGCATGAAGAATGCACTTGCGGATACCGTCAAGATCGCGTCCGGCCTTGCCCAGTCCTTCCAGCTCGGCGGGAAGGCTGTACTGAATGTTCTTGTTCTCGCAGCCGCCTCCCTTGAGGATGAGCCGCACATCAATATACTCTTCTTCCCACTGCTCGAAATGAATCACCGGAGTGCCTTCACCCAGATTATCACCGCTATTCCCGCCGGTCAGCGAATCGACAGAGTTAGGCCGCAGCTTGCCGTCCCGAGTCGCCCGCACAACGGCCTTACGGATATCGCGCTTCATTTCGAGCTGATTCGCGCCTACAGGCGCATGTATGACAAAAGTCAGCATGCCCGTATCCTGGCAAATGGGCGAGATCTGATGCTCGGCCATGCCGATATTTTGCGCAATTGTAGCCAGGGCCAGTCCCGAGCGTGTATCCTTGTCTTCAAGCGCCCGTCCCGCAGCTATCGCCCGGCGCACGTCGCCAGGCAAGTTGGTGGAGGTCTCAACGATCAGATCATACACACTGTCTTCGAACTTCCGCATCATCAATACACTCCTCTTAAGTCCAGGGTTTAGATGGCTTTCATTTTGTATCTATCATATCATACCGGTGCAATCCGTTAAAAAAACCAACCCTCCGCAAAGAGAAGGTTGGCTTGAACTCTTAAATTCTTGAACTCCTCGTCAGCGCACGGAACTTTCGGCAAGGATTTCCCAATCCTTGAATACCGGCTGAAGTCCGCTGCCGTACAGCATATCCCTGATTTCCGGCACGCTTCGGCTGTCGGAAATTTCAAACTGCGGTGTTCCGCCGTCACTGGTATGTCCGCCCACCTCGGTCGAAACGCCTGCCGACATTTTGGTTACCCCCAAATGCACAAGGCGGTCCCGCAATTCGGCGGGTTCTCTTGTGGACAACGTAATGCCGGAACGGGGCAGGAACAGCCGGTAAGCCAGTATAATCTGTACCAGGGCGGGGTCGGTCACGTCCGATTCAGGGTTGAAGCTGCCGAGATAGGGCCGGAAACGCGGCGGAGACAGGCTGATCTCACAGCCGGGATAGCGGTCCTGAAGATAATGTGCGTGCATCGCCGTCATGAACGCTTCCTGCCGCCAATCGTACAAGCCGAGCAGCGCGCCGATGTTGACGGAGCGGAAGCCCGCCTGACAGCCGCGCTCCGGAGCATCCAGCCGGGCCCGGAAATTCCGCTTCGGGCCTTTGACATGCAGCTTGCGGTACGTCTCCTGATGGTAGACTTCCTGGAATAGAGTCAATCCGTCCACACCCGCATCGGCCAGTTTCTGGTATTCCTCCGTGGACAGCGGATTGACCTCAATGCTGATGGAGGAGAAATATTTGCGGAGCACCTTCACGCAATCTTTAACGTAACCGACCGGAGAGTCCTTGCGCGATTCCCCCGTAAGCAGCAGGATATGGCGGAGTCCGCTAGAGGCAATTGCCGCTGCTTCCGCTTCAACTTGTTCCAGTGACAGCTTCTTGCGCGGAAAATCATGAATGGCGCTAAAGCTGCAGTACGTACAGTGGTTGACGCAATAATCCGCCACATACATTGGCGTGAACAGCTGAACAGCATAGCCAAAATGTGAGCGGGTGATGCGCTGCGCTTTTTGCGCCATGTCTTCCAAATGCCGGCCGGCGGCAGGCGACAGCAGAACAAGCAGGTCTTCCTTGTCCAGTTTCTCCTTGGCCAGCGCCCGCATAACATCGTCCTTCGTGTACTTCTGCCACAGCTCCTTAAAAGGAATGCGCTCCAGGGCCATCAGCGACTCATAAAAGCTCATTAGTCTACATCCCCTCCCTATACGTTCAAGAAACCGGTCAAAGGCGAAGAAGCTTCCGCCTCCTGCTGAACCGGACCCAGCCCGGCCAGATACGCCTGCCTTCCGGCAGCTACCGCGCCGCGAAAAGCTTCCGCCATGCCAAGCGGATCACGGGCGGTAGCAATCGCCGTGTTCAGCAGCACGGCGGCCGCACCCATCTCCATCGCTTCCGCCGCCTCCGACGGACGGCCGATTCCCGCATCCACAATGACTGGCAGGCCGGCCTCTTCAATCAGGATGCCGATCAGTTCCTTTGTCCGGAGGCCCCGGTTGCTTCCAATAGGCGCGCCCAGCGGCATCACCGCCGCCGCGCCCGCGTCTCTCAGCCGGAGCGCCGCAGACAGGTCCGGGCTCATATAGGGAAGGACGACGAAGCCTTCGGCAGCGAGAATTTCCGTAGCACGGATTGTCTCCAGATTGTCCGGCAGCAAATATCGCTGGTCGTTAATGACTTCGATCTTGACCCAGTTCCCCATCCCTGCCGCTCTGGCCAAGCGGGCGATGCGCACGGCTTCTTCTGCGGTGCGCGCGCCGGAAGTATTGGGCAGAAGGGTCATCTGCGGCGGAATATGGCTTAGAATGTTCTCTTCCTGCGAAGCGGGATCGACTCTTCGAAGCGCCACCGTGATTACTTCGGAGCCGGAACGGGCGATTACCTCCGGAATCAGCGTGTTGCGGCTGTATTTGCCGGTTCCGATAAACAAACGGCTGGACAGGGCCTTTCCTCCAATATGTAATGCATCATTCATAATATTAATCCTCCCCTTTTCGGTTTATAGAATAGCTTGATCGATCAGCCAAAATAACGGTGATACAGCGACCGGGCTTCAGCGGGATCGCCCGTTCCGTGAACGAGCACCCGGCCGTCGGGAAAGATCGCCATACGGTGCCGGTCCAGTGTCAAAGACAGCATATAGGGATTTCGCTCCGCCCGGCCATAGGCGGACAGCCGCCGCTCCCACTCCTCCAGATCAAGCCTCACCTGGCTCGGCGGGCGAATCTGTACCGTATCCCGTCCGCAGAGCACGGCCGTTCTGGAATGGCTGTCCGGCGATAAATAAGGATAAGTGCGTTTGGCGCCGCAGGACGGGCAATCGGCGCGCTTCAGCTTGGCCGTATCCACCGACGAGTGACGGTTCGTCCATAGATCGAAAGAGACCAGTGTCCCGCGCAGCGCGCTAACGTTCCCTGACAGCCACTTCAGCGCTTCGGCAGTCTGGTAGGCTGCCGTCATCTGGACGGCGGGACCGATTATCCCCGCCGTGTCGCAGGTATCCCCTCCGGCTGGGACACTGTCCAGCAGACAGTGAAGACAGGCGCTCTGCCCCGGAACAATCGTCATTGAAATGCCATAGCTGCCGGTGCAGGCGCCATAGATCCAGGGGATACCGTCCCGCGAGGCAATATCATTTACGATCATCCGGACCTCGAAATTATCCGCCGCATCAAGAATCAGGTCGATCCCCCGGGTATAGAGGCCGATCTCCTCCGCAGTAATATCCGCAACGATGCCTTCCACCTCCACAGAGGAGTTGACGCTGCGAAGCCTGCGGGCGGCAGCTACCGCTTTGGGAATCCGCTCAGCCGCATCCTGCTCGGTGAACAGATTTTGACGCTGCAGGTTGCTCCACTCTACATAATCCCGGTCGACGAGGGTCACCTTGCCCGCACCCGAGCGCACCATCGTCTCCGCGCATGCGGAGCCAAGCGCCCCTGCACCAATAATCAGAACCTTCGCCTGCGCCAGCTTCTTCTGGCCTTCGGCTCCGATTCCGTAAAACCGCTCCTGCCTGCTGTATCTGTCCTCTCCGGCGAAATTCACCGGCCTCAGCCTCCTCCCACAAAATGCACAAGCTCGATGCGGTCCCCGTCGGCAAGGAGGACAGTTCCAAAATCATCCCTGCCTACGATCATCCCGTTCAGTTCAACGATCATCCGCCGTTCCTTCCATTCGGGGCGGCTCAGCAGATCCGCAAGCGTAGCGCAAGCTTCGTCCAGTTCGGTCTCGTTCCCGTTGATATAGAGCTTCATTGCCCTCATCTCCTTTCGTATCCGGCTTCTTGAGCGGCAGCCCGGACGGCAGCATGGTAAGACTTTGCGGCCTCCACAGGATCGGACGCGCTGCAGATGCCCGAAAGTACGGCAATGCCCGCCGCGCCGCGTGAAATCACCTGTCCTGCATTGCCCGGTTCAATGCCGCCTATTGCAATGACCGGAACCGGGCAGGCATGTACAGTTTCCACAAGCCGATCCAATCCCCGTCCTGGAAGACCCGGCTTGCTGGCCGAGGCGTATACATGCCCGAACAGGCAGTAATCCGCTCCTTCTCCTGCGGCAGCGGCTGCTTCATCCGGGGAATGGACGGAACGGCCGATGCGCAGGCTCTGAGACAGCTTGCGGGCCGCAGCGGCCCGGAGGCTGTGCCCCGCAAGCTGCACGCCTCCTGCTCCGGAGGCCAATGCGACGTCGAGCCGGTCGTTCACGACAATTTGTTCAAGCGGTATCCCAAGGCTGCGCATCTTCTCCACCGCTTTGAACAATTCTTCCGCTGTACGCGTTTTTTCCCGCAAATGAATATAGTCTACAAAGGGACTTACGGCCGCAGCAATAAGAATAAAGCTGTCCATTAACGTCACGCCGCCGGAGATGAGATGAATTTCGGGGTCCTTTAACTTTGGCGGACACATAGCCCTATTCGCCTCCTGTGTTCATTTCCCATAAGCAGCACAAAAAACCGCCATTTCGAAGGAAGGCGGCTGGATACTGCAAATGGGATCGAGCCTTGATAGGCCCGGATGCAGATATTCACTCTCCACTTCCCTACGCTGGTATAAACCAGATCAGGTTCAAAGGGTCCGAACCTTGCGTTCGTCTCAGCCTTGCGGCACCCCTAGTGTTCACGCTATGCAGCTATTGATCTTTCACAGCGTATCATAAATTTCCTTTTCATACCACCTTTTCATGAAAAAGCCCCAATCCGTGTCATATTTGGATCGGGGCTTGCATATTTAGCACAGATTCAGCTTAATACGTTAAGAGTTGTCAACCGTTAACGATTTCGCCGCCATTCACATGAATAACCTGGCCGGATACATACGATGAATCATCGGAAGCCAGGTAGACAAAAGCCGGAGCCAGTTCTTCAGGCTGTCCCGGGCGCTTCATTGGCTGTGTTCCGCCGAACTCGCTGACCTGCTTCTCGTCGAAGCTGGACGGAATGAGCGGCGTCCAGATTGGACCCGGCGCGACCGCGTTGACCCGGATGCCTTTATCCACCAAATTCATGGCGAGCGAGCGCGTGAAGCTGAGGATCGCGCCTTTGGTGGACGAGTAGTCCAGCAGTTGAGGGTTTCCTTTGTAGGCGGTAATCGACGTTGTATTGACGATGGTCGAGCCCTGTTTCAAGTGGGGCATAGCCGCTTTTGTCAGATAGAACATTGAGAAAATATTGGTGCGGAAGGTCCGCTCGAGCTGCTCAGAGCTGATATCCTCGATCTTCGCCTGCGGATACTGCTCAGCGGCGTTGTTAATTAGAATATCAAGTTTTCCCAGACCAGCGACTGCTTTGTTGATAAGATCCTGGCAGAATACTTCGACCCCGATATCACCGGAGACGAGAACACATTTGCGTCCTTCCTGTTCGACCTGGCGCTTCGTTTCCTCTGCATCGATGTGCTCATTGAGATAGGAAATGACCACATCGGCCCCCTCTTTGGCAAAAGCCACAGCTACCGCGCGGCCGATGCCGCTGTCTCCACCTGTAATCAAGGCCGCTTTACCGAGAAGCTTGCCCGCCGCTTTGTATGCCGCCGGTTCGTATTTAGGCCGTGGCGTCATCTCCGATTCCAGACCGGGTTGACGGTTCTGATGCTGCGGCGGTAACGTCTTTTGGACTTGCTGATTATTTTCAGACATGTTTCATTCTCCTTTCGAAAAGTTGTAAAAAATAGACTTTCCTTAGGGTGTCTTAGGGATATACAATTATTCGTTCCCTTTACGGTAATTTATTTAACCAATCGCATGAAGATCAAACATAAAAAAATCAAGACAAACCAAAGTTCTCATAATAATATAAAACGCCCGCTTCCTTTCGGAGACGGGCGACGTGGGCCGGGCTATGCTTTTTGTTCAAATAATTTCATTAAAAACCATAAAGAAGACCATGACCAGCAAGCACACCGCCAGCAGCGCGCTCAACGTGCGGATTTTGCCGGTTTCGCCCGAAACGTCTCTGCTCTGC
>NZ_ASSD01000495.1 GCF_000520715.1 Paenibacillus zanthoxyli JH29 | reverse complement strand
CTAGTACCTTGACCGCATAGCATTTAAGACTTACCCTCTCTATATAGCAGGAACTGGGAGGGTGAATAACATGAATAAAAAATACGAGATTCGACTGAAGCCAGAAGAGCGGGAGCAAATCAACCAACGCCTTCATGCCGCCGGAACTTCAAAAGGGATTCGGAATCGGTGCCTCATCCTAATGTTAGCGGATGAAAATCAAGGATCTGCACCGAAGCAGACAGAGATTGCCCGGCGAGTCGGCGTTTGTGAGGTCACGGTTTATCACACGCTCAAAGATTATTGCACTCACGGTTTGGAGGCGACTCTGCGTTATCGACAACGGCCGGAGCCTGGACGCCCTGCTGCGATTACCGGGGAAGTAGAAGCACGCATTGTCGCGATGGCCTGTTCTGAGCCTCCTGAGGGCTATGCCCGCTGGACCATTCGCCTGTTGACTCAGCGGGT
>NZ_ASSD01000494.1 GCF_000520715.1 Paenibacillus zanthoxyli JH29 | reverse complement strand
CCCGCCGATATCGGCATGGCGGTCGGCACCGGGACCGACGTGGCGATGGAAGCGGCGGATATTACGCTGATGCGCGGCGATCTGAAGGCCATCGCGGACGCAATTAAGATGAGCCGCAAGACGATGGGCAACATCAAGCAGAATTTATTCTGGGCGCTCGGCTACAATACGGTCGGCATTCCGATAGCCGCGTTGGGATTTCTGGCGCCCTGGCTGGCGGGCGCGGCGATGGCGTTCAGCTCGGTTTCGGTCGTACTGAATGCGTTGCGGCTGCAGCGGGTAAAGTTATAGAAAATAATCATCCTTTTATATAAAGTTTTTTGAATTCAAAAAGACTGCCCTTATCATTTTCAGGCAGTCTTTGACTTTTATTACATATTTATTTTTGTATCTATTACTTTCATTTCTTTGACCATTTGATCCGCAAAGTCTTCAATTTGCGTTAGCGATCTGGCTTGAAAAGTTATTGTTTCCTCGTTTAATATGTCCAGGGCAATTTTTATGTTTTTAGTTAAATCTTTAACGTAAATTAAAGTTGTAAGATCTATATTATGCGTATCGAATTGTTTCTCTAATTTAGATGCTTCTTTTATCTTACTAAAATTGTATGCCCATTCTTTCGCTACTTGAGAAGCTTGTTTACTTCCTCTTTGAGTGTAGTCAAAAGAAAAGGTTTTAACTATTTTCACTCGTTCTTTTCTTGTAACATAGGCGTAATCCAATTCAATCAGTTCATCTCCCAAATCTACTTTTAAGTTTTTCTCTAGGATCGCGTTAGTGGGTTTGTTCTTAATAACTTTATTCATAATTGACTTCACTTCTTGTTCCGTGAGCCTTGATTTTTTCTGAACTTCAAAATGCACATAAGTTTTAAAGAGATTAAGCAGGTCGGTTTCAAAGTCTGCTGATCTGAATAATTGTATTTTGGAAAACTGAAGTTGATTTACATAGATTGATGTAGCTTTTTCCAAATAATTTAAGTTGGCGATATCTTCATAGGAGGGGCCGGTTACTGTAGAGTTTTTTGAGAAATCCTCTTTAACGCCGCTTAAAATTATTTTTAGAAAAGGTATATCAATTTCGTCGTCAAAAGTAGAAACTCTGGAAAGATTGTTTGTAATTAAACAGTCAATGTATTTATCCTCTGGAGAATGCATAACGACCCCAATATTTATGAATTCTTCCCTGTTCTCGTCCGGAACATAGCGAAGGACTGCAAATTTACAAATTTTCTCCACGTTAACCCCCTCCTTTCCATTGTGGCAAGATCGGTTTAAGAATTGGTAAAGCATCTTTTATTCTATGCAGACGGTCACACAAATATGCATGTAGCGCGGTTTTGTCAGCATCAGTTATTAACCATTCTTCTGGTATAGTTTTAATAATATGCCACAAATCACGATCTGTCATTCCCGACATTTTCCCGATTATGTTATCAAATGGGTTATACCCTCTGACATGCGGTACTAATTTTCTGAATATGTATCCGTTTTGAGTAAATGGTTGAAAGTCAGCGCCGATTCTAATGTCAAGTTGTTGTGCATCCCAAAGAGCTCCTATTTCAAAAACATGAGAATGATCAATAACAACTATTTTCATTTGCGATTGATCGAACAGGAGATTCCCGCCGTTGCAGTCTCTGTCATTATTACAGATAAGTTGGTCAAATAGTATGATTTCAGGAACTATGGTTACGTTCAAGGCGCGTTCAAGCATTTTAGCGTTAGCTATTGGAAAGGTTTTGTTAATCCGTTTCGTTCCAAAATGAACCCCTGGATGAATTTCCCTTTCGCACTCAATATGATCTGCAATTATTTGCTCATAAAGATTTAGAAAGTCTTTATCAACATTTATTAAAGTAGGAGAAGCCAGAGGAAGTTAAGCTGATGAGCAATTTTAGCGCAAACATACTCATTGGCCAAAACCCTTGGACCCTCAGGATTTTGTTGGAACTTTGTGTAATATGTATTTCCATCATCACAAAGAATGATGAACGGCTTAGTTACCCCATTAGTAACTGGTTTTATCGGTCTTACCGCATTTACAATTTGCAATTTTGGCACCTACTTTTAACGTATGCTTAGAGCTCGTTATTCTTTATTCTAGTAATATATGAATATATTACAAGACAATTTTTTGCAGCAATAGCTTTACGTTAAGCGGAAAATTAAATCATTTAAATTGAAAAGTAGCAGCTTTCGCATACCAGAAAGGCGCTGCCATTCTGGTAGATTACAACAAAATCAGAAAAAGATGATGGTCATATTTCGAGAGTTCGGAGAAAGCTCTAGGGGTAATGAAGAGCACAAGTGAAGCAGGAGTTGGTTGAGACACAGGTTGGGTAAAATCATCCGCAAAGAGATAATGGTTTTTAGAACAGCAAGATTCTTTGCGGGGGAGTTTTTTGTATTTTTAGAATTGAGTCTTCTTACACCTGAGTATTATTGGGTGTCAACCGGGATTACCGCCCTT
>NZ_ASSD01000493.1 GCF_000520715.1 Paenibacillus zanthoxyli JH29 | reverse complement strand
TCACATTCGCCTTGGCTTCAGGAGTATAATCCGTTACCTTGGTTACCTTGTCCGTCTTTTTTGCCGTATACTCCTTGGTCAGCGTAATGTACAGCGACTGGACAGGAGTGGAATAGGCGATTTTCTCGCCTCCGGCGGCGAGGATCGAACCGCGCATGGCGGCCAGCGGCACATTTTTCGTATCCCGGTTCGCCTCCACCTCGGTCAGCGTCGGGCCTTCCACGAATTGCAATACGGCAAGACGGATAATAATTACACAGAAAATGATAAATGTACTGAAAAAGAACACATTGATCCGCAGCGCCAGGGTGCTCTTGCTATTGGTCTCGTCCGAAGGCGAGCCCTGCTTGCGAAAAAGGCTCACTTTGTTCTCTCCTTTATAAATTGAAATATTTGAAGTAAATTCCGGATTAAGGATATATAATCAGACTCATCCATTGTATCATAAGCGAAGCCACGCCTCTAATGCTTCAAAGCACACTTTCTTTGATGTGCGTAGAGTCAAAATCCGCAGGATTAAACCAGTCTCCGCTCTTGGCCCAGGTAGAATCCAGAGGAATCCAGGCTTTCCGCTCCGGGATATAAACCTCGTTCCATGCATGCGGCCCATAGCCGCCGCGTCCGTCGTATCCACGCCCGGTCACCACCCGCACGTCAAGGCCCTGAGACCTGGCCATCACGGCATACAACCGCGCATAATCAATGCATACGCCGAGCCGGGTATCGAAGGTATCCTGCGGTGTCTGTTCTTTCCATATCCGGTTCTGTTCATAGTTCTCGGCCTTGGCGTAATCATAAGAAATTCTCGTTCCGACCCAATCGTAGAGCATCCGCGCTTTGTCTTCGTCGCTCTTCGCCTTGCCGG
Source organism: Paenibacillus zanthoxyli JH29 (assembly GCF_000520715.1). Lineage (GTDB taxonomy): Bacteria > Bacillota > Bacilli > Paenibacillales > Paenibacillaceae > Paenibacillus_AQ > Paenibacillus_AQ zanthoxyli. The sequence continues at coordinate 1,700 of NZ_ASSD01000493.1, read as the reverse complement.
CAATATCTGCCGCAGCACCAGTAATATCGCTGGAAACGTCCCGGTCGATAATTTCGTATTTGCGCCGGAGGATATCGTTCATTTCTGCGGCAACTGCCTTGGTCAGAACCGGAAGCTTGTCCTGTACCGCTGTTCCGGTCACAGGCTCAATCAACGACTTAACACTCTGGCGGTATATTGGCGAATCTTCGATATAACGCGCCGCATCGCTGCTCGGTATAAGACTGGTTCCCACATACAGGGCGATGATCAGCAGCAGGCACCGGACAGCCCCTATGAAAAGTCCAATACCTGCCCCGCCGAGCCGGCTTGCCGCCGAGATTTTGCGGTCCCACAGTCCGCCAGATTTACGGAAGCGCGGAATCGGCAGCAGCATAGCCAGAAGCCCCAGAACAATCCGAAGCAAGCTGTAGCTAACCATCAGCAGAAACAGAAACCGCAGCAGCGGAAGTCCCGCAAGCGCGGATACGGCAGTATAATAAATCTGCTGCCACTGGTTGAGTTCACCCTTAGGAGCCGCTGTATCCGCAGCCCATGTCTGAATATATGGCGAAAAATAGGCGGCGGCGAGCGCGGCGAGAATGAGTGCGGCAATCGTCAGAATGCCTGAACCAAGCAGCCCGAATAATCTGCCTGCGGATAAAGAAAATCCCCTGACCCATCCCTGAATCAGCGATATGACGACAATAAGCAGCAGAAATATCGTGATGATATTGGCATCGCGCAGGCTCTGCAGCCATTCGTTCAACATGTCTTCCCTCCTGCTCCAGCGTTATTGACTCGCGCCTTGAGCTTTACGCGCTTCCTCAATGAAGCTCTTCACGGGTTCGTTCACACTCCACTGCCCGAGGCTGACTCCCCGGAAGGTAACAATAACCTTGTCCTCACCGGCTTTTCCCGTCACCTCAATATTGGGTGTGGTAATCGTAAAGGTTCCGTCGCTATTTGCGGTATAGACCGCGTCCTGCGCTTCTTTCAGCATCACTTGCTGTGCCTCATTCTTCAGCGTACCGACCGTCTCCTCTTTAACCTTGCTTACTGCATTACCGATCTGATCTATCGTAACTCCGCTGTAAACGAGCAAGCCTGCGACAATAACAATGACAATGGCCCATTTCAGCACCGTTTTGACCAAATTGACAACTGCGAACAGCAACACAAGCGCAATGACGATAACAAGCCAATTTTCTCTAATAAACTGCGACCATACCTGAGTATCCATCACTCCGGCAACACACTCCCATTACTCATTTGCCCGTGCTTTCCGCCAAGTCTAAGCAGCGTGCCACGGATATTCATTATTATACATGATCATCCGGCTTAATTCATAAGTCCGCCAAAGGGATGACAATATTGTAAGCTTTTACGCGGCGGTTCTGCCGGCGAAGTAAAAAAAACGGCATATGCCGCCCCGCCCCCACGTAAAGTACAAGTAGCGATTGTCCACGCCTTCCAGAGAAGGTGTCTCTTCATTTTTCATTTCTGTCCGCCCTGATCTTTGCAAGCCGGGAGCGGAATTGGAGGTGCAGATTTCTTGAAAACCGCGCTATGGCTGTATCTGTTCTTGTTCCTTGCATACTTTGATCTGCATGCGCAGTATCCCATTCTGACACCCTTTGCTGTCTCGCTGGGCGCCGGACCGGCCTTTATCGGCTGGATGATGGGCATGTATTCGCTCACTCATCTCCCAGGGAATCTGC
>NZ_ASSD01000492.1 GCF_000520715.1 Paenibacillus zanthoxyli JH29 | reverse complement strand
GAGATCGGCGCGGCGGCTTTCCTGCCGTTTTTGTCCGAGCGTACCATCGTGCAGTACGACGAACGCAAGGAGAGCAAGCGGCTGGAGCGCTGGCGCAAAATCGCCAAGGAAGCCGCAGAGCAGGCGCACCGGAACATCGTTCCGGAGATAGCCGCGCCGCTGACCTGGAAGCAGTTGCTGAATTCAGTCAATCGCTATGATGCGGTCTATTTTTGCTACGAGAAAGAAGAAGGGCTCCAGCTGCGCTCTGCGGTTGCGCCGTGGGCGGCGCAGCTTGGAGAAGCGGCTGAAGTTTCTGCGCTCGTGATTGTCGGACCCGAGGGGGGCTTTAGCGAGAACGAATGCCGGGAGGCTGAAGAGGCGGGCGCGGTGTCCGTTGGCCTGGGCAAGCGCATTCTACGCTGCGAGACGGCAGGCATGGTGGCCGCCGCCTGCATTTTATACGAAACTGGAGAAATGGGGGAAGCTTGAAAAATGCCATCCGTTGCATTTTATACTTTAGGCTGCAAAGTCAACTTTTACGATACCGAAGGCATCTGGCAGCTCTTCAAAGAGGAAGGCTACGAGCAAGTGGACTTCGAGGGACAGGCGGATGTTTATCTGATTAATACCTGCACGGTTACCAACACGGGAGATAAAAAAAGCCGGCAGATGATCCGCCGCGCCGTCCGGCGCAATCCGGATGCGATTGTGGCCGTTACCGGCTGCTACGCGCAGACCTCTCCGGGCGAGATTCTGGACATTCCCGGCGTCGATCTTGTCATCGGCAACCAGGATAGGGACCAGATCATCCGGCATGTGAACAGCATCCGGGAATCGCGGCAGCCCGTCAACGCTGTCCGAAACATTATGAAGACGCGGGCGTTCGAGGAACTGGACGTGCCTGGCTTTGCGGAGCGGACGCGCGCGTTTCTCAAGATTCAGGACGGCTGCAACAACTTCTGCACCTTCTGCATCATTCCATGGTCGCGGGGGCTGTCCCGCAGCCGCGATCCGAAGACAATCGTGAAGCAGGCGCATCAGCTGGTGGGGGCCGGGTACAAGGAAATCGTACTGACGGGCATTCATACCGGCGGCTACGGCGATGATTTGGAGGATTACCGTCTCGCCGACCTGCTCAGGGAGCTGGATAAGGTGGACGGCCTGGAACGCGTGCGCATCAGCTCGATTGAAGCGAGCCAGATTGACGATAAGCTGCTGGATGTATTGAACCGTTCGTCCAAAATGTGCCGTCATCTCCACATCCCGCTGCAGGCCGGACATAACGAAGTGCTGAAACGGATGCGCCGGAAATATACGACCGAAGAGTATTTTGCCAAAATGCAGCTGATCCGCCAGGCCATGCCCGACGTTGCCATCACCTCCGACGTAATCGTGGGCTTCCCGGGAGAGACGGACGAGATGTTCCGCGCAGGGTATGATTTTATGAAGGCGGTCGATTATTCGGAAATGCATGTGTTTCCCTATTCCAAACGTACGGGCACGCCAGCGGCCCGCATGGAGGATCAGGTGGACGAGGAGATCAAGAACGTCCGCGTACAGCAGTTGATCGACTTGTCCGAGGAAATGCAGCTGGCGTATGCCCGCAGATTCGTCGGGCGCACGGTCGGCGTCATTCCGGAGAGATCGGCGAAAGGCGCGCCTGGACGGGATGTCCAGCACGGCTTCAGCGACAACTACCTGCAGGTGCTCTTTGAAGGCAGCGATCAGCTGCAGGGCCAGCTCTGCCAGGTAAAGATAACCGAAGCCGGTGTGAACGAATGCAGGGGCGAACGGGTCGGCGTAGCCGGGGAAGCCCTAACGCAGCTTTAGTTAAGCCGCCGCTGCCTGCTCAAGGGTTTCATTCTGCTAAGGATGGGACCCTTGCTTTTTTTGATGAATTTTTTTCCAATGGGGTAATGTTTTCGGACAGGATTGTCGATATACTTGGAAGGGTTTGGATAAGCCCGTGCAACTATTCATAACCAAAGGAGACCTACCATGTTATCGAACAAGAAAATGACTCATTGGGTTCTGCTTGCCGCCCTTTTCGTTTCAATCCTGTTCCCGGCGGGCGCTGGGGCTGCTGCCGGCGATGTTAATACCATTGAATTCGACAGCGCGTCCAAAGTTGAACTGACAGTCGGCCAAACGCCAAAGCAGCTAAAGGTACTCGCTACGGTGGAAGGAAGCTCCTCCAAGAAGGATGTTACGGCCGCCGCCGTCTGGACATCGTCCGATACCGGCGTGGTGACCGTCTCCAGCGGCCTGCTGACGCCTAAAGACAGCGGCAGCGCGATCATTAAGGCGACATATAATAATTCGGTGGCAACCATAGAGGTTGCCGTATCTTATCCCTATAAGAATGTGAAGCTGGAGCATGAGGGCTCCGGCAGCTACAAGCTGGGAGATAGCGGCAGCCTGCTGCAGGTCACGGCGTCCGTTACTGGCGGTGCTTCGGAAACGGCTGTAAACGACGTGACCGAAGATGCCGAGTGGAGCAGCTCCAATGGAAATGTATTAACTGTATCGGATGGCTTACTTACGCTGGTCGGAGAAGGATCGGCTACCGTCACGGCCAAATACAAAGGGCTTACCGCTTCCTTCAAGGCGACCGTGGCGCTGCCGTATTCCGGGCTGGAGATTAGAAGCGGAGAGGCAGCCGTGAACGAGCTGGAAATGCTGATCGGAGACGATGTCATGTCTTTAAGCGCCTTTACCAAGGCGTCCGAGCAGAGTAATGTGAAGAATGTGACCGCGGATGCGAAATGGACTTCCTCCAACACATCCGCCGTGACGGTGGAGAATGGCGCTATTAAGGCCAATGGCATCGGGAAAGCGACCATTACAGTGAATTATCTGGGAGTTTCACAGTCGGTCGACGTCTATGTGCGCGCTCCTTACGAGGTGCTGCTGCTTACGCCGTCCGGCGATCAGACCCTGTTTATCGGCGAGACATTGAAGATGAAGGCCGAGGTGCGCAATGCCGCGAATTCAACCATCGATGTAACAAACGATGCGAATTTCAGCCTGGACAACAAGCTTACTGCGGCGCTTAGTACGGGCGCCGAGACCGTCATTACCGCCAAGGCAGCCGGAACTTCGGCGGTTAAGGCGGAATACAAGGGAAGCTCCAAAAGCTTCAAGCTTACAGTTTATCCGACACTGAGCGCCATGAAGGCGGACAGCACGAAGCTTGAGCTCTATACCGGGGATACCGCTGGACTTCCGAAGGTCAGCGGAACCAAACTGGACGAATCCGCTGTGGACATCAGCCAGGAAATGGATTGGACTTCAGCAAACGAGGATATTGCCATGATCAAGGACGGCAAAATCTCGGCGGTTTCCGCAGGAACGGTCCATCTTACGGGGAAATGGAAAGAGGCCCAAACGGTGTCCTCCAAAGCGGATATTCGCAGTAAAAGCGTGGATGTCGTGCTGACGGTCAAAGACAAGGTGCTTGTGCTAATCGGTCCCGAGGACAGTCTTGGTCTTGTGACCGGTGAAGAATCACAGCTGCCCCAAGTAAATGCTGTTATGGAGAACGGCGAGGAGAAAGATGTAACGGACGAGATCGCGTGGACGCTTTCGGGCAGCAATGCCGTCATCAAGCAGACAAGCTCCGGCAAGGTTATCAAGGGACTTGTCAAAGGTTCTGCGACGCTGAAAGGCACCTACTCCAACAAGAGCATTTCCATACCGGTCAAGATTGAACAGAAAATTGTAAAAATCACGGTGGACCCCGCCGTTCTGGAAATGAACATTAAGAACACTAAATCCATTAAGGTCACCGGATATACGGCGGCAGGCAAGACTGTGAATCTGTCCTCGGGGATAAGCTGGACATCATCTGATACGACCGTAGCTTCCGTCAAGGGAGCCAGCGTGAAGGCGCTCGCTGAAGGAACGGCTTCTTTGTCCGGATCTTATCAGGGCATTTCGGTGACGGTTAAAGTATCCGTTGTTCCGAAACTGATAAAGCTGAAAGTGAGCGAGAACCGGTTCAAGCTGTCTCCTGGGGGTGCGGCTTCGGTTTCCGTTACGGCCGAATATGATACCGGGAAGACGGCGAACGTAACGGGCAGCGTCGTATGGACCAGCTCCAAGTCGTCCGTGGCGTCGATTTCCCAGAGCGGCGGCATTGCTGCTAATTCCAAAGGAACAGCGATCCTCAAAGGCAAATTCGGAGGC
>NZ_ASSD01000491.1 GCF_000520715.1 Paenibacillus zanthoxyli JH29 | reverse complement strand
CCCGCCCCCCCCCCGACAGTTCCGATACGGGAACGGCGGCTTTATGCCCGAGGCCTGTCCGCCGCAGCGCGTGCAGCGTCCGCGCCTTCATCTCTTCCCGGGGAATTCCCCGGTTCTCCAGGCCGAAGGCTACGTCTTCCTCCGGCGTCGAGCCGATAGTCTGGGCTTCCGGGCTCTGGAAGACGAGCTGGACGCTTTGCTTGACGGCGCTGCGGTTTGCGGCAGACCGCAAATCCAGCCCGGCCGCCGTCAGACTGCCGCCGGATGGGACAAGCAGGCCGTTGAAGGTCCGGACAAGGCTGGATTTGCCGCTGCCGTTAGCGCCCGTCAGCGCGACCCATTCCCCTTTTTTGATATGTATATGAATATCCTGAAGCACCGTCAGGCTCTGCTGGCCGTCCCGCAGCGACAGGGTCAAATGATTGGCATGAATCATATTTACGCTCGCTTTCGAAGAGAGTGTCTCACACTTGCGTTATCGATTATAACAAATTAACGGATTAACGGATTGACGGATTGATGGATTGACGGATTGATGGATTTGACGTGAGATGTTATATTAATTTAAAAAAATGGAGAGGAATAATCAACTCATGAACAGTTGGTCCTTGCGCGGACTTATTTTCAGCGCGCTCTTTGCAGGTGTGATGATCGCGTTAAGCTCGATGAAAGTATCGCTTCCGTTCTCAACGGTGCCGATTACCCTGCAGACGCTGGCTGTCATGCTGGCCGGTTCCGTGCTGGGTGCCAGATATGGAACGCTCGCTGTCCTGATCGTCATCGGCCTTTGCGCCGCCGGGTTTCCCGTTATGGCAGGACGTGGGGGAATATCCGTCCTGGTCGGGCCGACCGCCGGTTACATCTTCGCCTGGCCGTTTGCGGCTTTCCTGATCGGATGGTCCGCAGAGCGGATGTCGCAAGGCAAATTCACCTTCGGCAAGCTGCTCGGGGTGAACTTCCTGTTCGGTTCCCTGCTTGTCTATCCGACCGGTGTAGCCTGGCTGGCTCACTCCATTCCCAGCTTGGACACGCTGTCCAAGGCGCTGACTGCGGGCATGCTGCCGTTCCTGCCGGGAGACTTCCTCAAGGCCGCTTTATGCGCTTCGGTCGTCACCGCCGTATGGAGAGTCTATCCGATCGAGCGGATTGTCGGCAGAAGAAGCCCGGAATGGGTCGGCGAGAACGCGCACGAATAGAAGGCTTGGCCTAAAGTGTCGGCTGGAGCATAAGGACACCAGCTGAGATTGAGATTTTTGGCGTCAACCAAGGGATTTCCGTCAGCATTCATGCGGCGGCCTTGTGGACAGACTCGCCGGACATTGCCTTGTTTAAGAATAGTCGATCAACAATTGCCCCGCCGTCCGCATGCATCTTTCGCGGACATCGGGGCTTTCCGTTGTTCAATGCCTTGCGATGATTCGGTGCTTCTGTATTGACAACTGAACTCATAACGCAGTAATTTAACAATGTTCAATTATTTAACGTAGTTGAACGCGGTCTTTTCTTCAGGAACATGGATATGCCTGGATGGTTATTAATCACGTTAGTGATTCTCACAATTCTTGTTACTTACTTATGCTGCCCTTTAGATTTATCAGATCAGTGATGAAAGACCCCACCTGGAACCTTTCAATCAACGGATTATTGTCATTATAGTTTACTTTCATTACAAAATCGGAAGGCATCTCCATAATGCAAAACGAAATATCCTCCTTTAAAAATTCCGGTTTCTCATTATCGTAAAATTTCTTGGCTGCTTCTGACTTTCGAATCCGTTCAATGGTTTGATCCGCCGATATACGGTTAGTGTTTTGGAGAATCTCCGATATATATTGAGCGCATGCCAGATCATCATCCCCTGACGGATGCGAAGCAATTAAATTAATAGTCATGTTGTCTTCTTTTAATAAGTTCCTCTTTATAAACTCTGCTGTTGTTCTTGCATTTGTGAAACCGGTAACAAACAGGTGTTCGGTTTTCAATGCATTTAAGGTTGCTGTAACTCCATTTGTTGTCTTCTGGATCAGAAATTTCCCCCGAAGATCTAAGTCATGCAAACGTACAGGCGAATTATCCAATTCAAACCCCGGAATCGGTAGACCCTCTATCTCTCCCGCTAATAAAAAGTCAGGATAAAACTTTTTTAGACGTAAGGCGTCGTCTAGAGTACCTGCCAGAATTATACCCTGAACCCCATTAATAAAAGCATAGTGCGCTACGGTAAAAGCCCTTATAACATCAATTACAACATTGATTTGTGAAGCTTCCAGTGTATGATTGTGCCCTTGAATAATCTGTATCGGCATGTAGTATCCCCTTTCACCCAGCATAATTGGGTTATTTTAGTAACAGTATATTTGCCTAAATAAAAGGAGTGTTCATTTTTAAATCCTCTAAGGATTCGGTCACAATTATGGAATATATAATCAGGATGTGGTGATAATTAGGAAGCATGGACACATAAAGCAAATTGCCTATTTTAAACGAATTTCAAGTCCGAGGAGCGATATCATGGAAAAGACCAAAAAACGAAAACTGAATATCAGCTTCAATAGCGATATCGACCTGCCGACCGGCTCCGCGGAGACAAAAGACAGCGAATCTGCCGAAAAATCAAAATCTTCTAGCAGCTCAAAGGGTCAAGTACGGGAATTTATCGCACTAGCGACGATCCCGATCGTGCTCGTTTTCGGCAACTCCATGCTGGTCCCGGTGCTTCCTGAAATGCAAAGGGAACTTGGTATAAGCAAATTCCAAAGCAGCTTGATTATCTCGATTTTCTCCTTGGCAGCAGGCTTGTTTATTCCGGTTATCGGTTATTTGTCGGATCGATTTGGACGCAAAATTATTATTATACCGGCCTTGATTATATATGGAGGTGCCGGTATCCTGGCAGGATTCGGCGCCATTTGGGACTCTTTTGGGGTGATTATCTCCGCGAGGGCGATTCAGGGGCTTGCGGCCGCCGGAACAGCACCGATTGCCATGGCGCTCGTCGGCGATTTATACGATGGCGGGACAGAAAGCAAGGCGCTGGGCCTAATCGAAGCCTCCAATGGCGCAGGCAAGGTACTCAGCCCGATTATCGGCTCCCTGCTTATGCTGATCGTATGGTATGCTTCCTTTTTCGCGTTTCCCGTGTTCTGCGCTTTATCGTTGTTGGCCGTCATTTTTATGATCAAAGAATCGAAACATAATTCAAGGCAAGAACTAAAGAAATATCTTGGAAAAATCAAGGGAATCTTCAAAGAAAAAGGCCGCTGGCTCATCACTGCTTTTTTTGCCGGTTCTCTGGGGCTATTCATCTTGTTTGGCGTGCTATTTTATTTATCCAACATTCTTGAAGACAAGCCTTACCATGTCGACGGGGTCGTGAAGGGCCTGATTTTGGCTATTCCACTGCTGGGGATGGTTATCACTTCCTATACGACCGGGAGCTTGATCAAGAAAAATGGCCTGCTGATGCGTTGGCTGATGAATATCGGGTTGATTGCCATGACCGTTTCTCTGGCGGCTACCCTCTTCTTTTTTAAGAACATTTACGTATTTATCGGATTGCTGACAGTCAGCTGCATCGGAACCGGAATGCTTCTTCCCTGCTTAAATACAATCATCACCGGCGCTGTTGAGAAAAGTGAGCGCGGAATGATTACGTCCCTTTATAATGGCTTGCGATTTTTGGGGGTTGCAGCGGGTCCTCCCTTATTCGGGTTGATGATGGATAAATCGGATCATCTTGTGTTTATCACGGTGTCTTCTCTATCTTTGGTTACTTTAGGTTTGGTGTTCTTTTTGATTAAGCCTCCCCGTCAGATCGGATGACCGGAAAAATCCCCAGTGGTAAAATATGGGCACCTGTCACTGGGAATGCGCATATGATACCAATGTCATTGGATAAACGACTAAATCAAAAAGAATTGAGGAGATCCTAAAATGAACAGTTCCCTGCGAACAGTTTGGCCCATGGAGATATGTGATCCGAGCGGGCTGCGCGAAAATCCCGAACGCGGTAAAAAAGACTGCGACACCCTCGGGGTCATGGAACGCGGGATGACAATGGTCATTGATAAAGGCCTTGGCAGAAACGTGTTTTCGGATATGATCGAAACAGCCTCGGATTACATCGATTGCGTCAAATTCGGGTTTGGAACGGCTCCACTTTATAAAACGGAAATACTGCTATATAAGATCAATCTAGCCAAAAAACATGGAATCACGGTCATGCCCGGCGGGACCTTGCTTGAGACGGCCGTGCAACAAGATGTCATCCCCGCATTTTTTAATACCGTATGCCGTCTTGGATTTAATGCGATAGAAGTATCCGACGGCACGATCGAGATGTCCCGAAAAAAACGAACGGAACTGATCCGGGAAGGTAAACAACACGGACTTCGGGTCTTTACGGAGTATGGCAAAAAACAGTCCGGTTCCCTCATCGACGCCGAAATGCTCGCGTATACGATGGAATCGGATTTGGACGCAGGCGCCGAGTTTATAACGGTTGAAGCTCGCGAGTCAGGACTAGGTATCGGTATTTTCGACAAGCATGGCGAGTGCCAGGAAGAAATGATAAATAACATCATCGAAATCGTGTCGGATGCAAAAAAGCTGATATGGGAGGCACCCCTTAAGCAGCAGCAAGCGATGCTTCTGCGCAAATTTGGATCTAACGTGCATTTGGGAAATATCCAGCCCACCGAAGTTTTTTCCCTTGAAACGATGCGCCGGGGACTTCGTCAAGATACGTTTGAATTTGGGGTGAGGGAGAAACATACTGATGAATATTGTTACGTGATTTAAAATCACTTACACCAAACCAACAAGAGAATGGTAAACACTAAAGGGCTGTCTAGGGATATTTCCAGAGTCAGCCTATACATATTACGTTAACAAGATGTTTCCGGCTCTTCGTATGCCGGCATTCTGACAAGGCTGTACTCCAGAATGCCGGCATTATCTTTTTAACGATATCCCGGTATCCCCTTCGGGTAACAAGCATACACTAAAAAGCAGGACTGGCTTATTACCCTAATCTACGAAGGATGATTCCGCGTGAACTTACAGATCATACCCGGCCAAAAGAAACCTTTTTTCTTTCGCCATATTTCTCAGAAACTCTTCTTCATTACCGCCGGCTCTATCATTCAAGCTTTTGCCATGGCTGTATTCTTGTTTCCTCACGCCATTCCCTCTGGGGGAGGAGCGGGGATCGCGGTTGTTCTGAACCATGCGTTCGGGATTCCAATGAGCCTCGGGCTGTGGTCAGCAAATATAATTTTCCTCGTCATTACGGTCTCTTACCTTGGCAGTGTCAGTGCCTTCGGGACCATATTTGTTATAACGGTAACTTCCGTATCCGTTAATTTCTTCGAGGTGTTCATAGAACCCCCGTTCGGTAACGTATGGATTGATCTTCTATTTGGCTCGGTTATTCTCGGAACTGGCGTCGCCATCCTCATCAGGCAGAGGGTATCCAATGGAGGAATCGGATATATTGCCTTGGCGATTTACAAATATAAGAGAATCAACCCCGGCACCTCGTTGTTCTGGATGAATGGAATCATATTCACCTTCGCCGCCTATGTGATCGATTGGAAAATTATTATCCTTGCCGTTATGTGCCAATGGTTGTCGACCCGGATGATTAAGTGGATTCACCAGTTTCCTGCACCTAAGTAGGTCTATGAACCCGTTTGGCGTAAAAAGTGATTCTTCGATAGGAGACTCCGCACCGCCCGCTACTGCTTTTTTTCGCTTAATTCTCCCCGGCTGCCGCTTCTTCCTCCGTATCCGTCTCAAGGGTATGTTCTAAGGCGCTTTCGTCCTCGTCCGGCTGCTCCACCGGCAGCGCCCATACGGACACACTGCCGCCATTTACCGGAAAGACGGCCCATCCGTCCCTCCCGATCACTACCGTGTCGTCCCGGTTCAGCGTCAGGTCGGTCCAGGACTCCCCGGCGCGCTTCGTTCCGACGAACATGCGCTTCTCGCCGTCGTCTCCGCCCGATACGACGACCGCGCAGCCCGAGCCTGGAATCTCATCCACACCCCGGCGTACCCACCCGATGGTATTCGGATGGTCGAAGTAATCGTTCTGCTCCCCGTAGGCTTTGTGGTAGCGGGCGGACAGCAGCCGGTCGATCGCTTCATGCTTGCCGTCAATTGGCGACGGACCGCCGATGCCGTAATAGTCGCCGTAGAATACGACCGGATAGCCATCCAGCCTGAGCAGAATCAGCGCATACGCGCTTGGCTTGAACCAGTCGCCGACCCAGGACTCCAGCGATTCATGGGGCTGGGAATCATGGTTGTCGACAAAAGTGACGGCGTTGGTGGGATGCGTCTGCACCAGCGTGTCATGAAAAATAGTCGTCAGGTCAAAGTTCCTGCCGCCCAGCGAAGCAGCCTGGAATTTGTAGTGGAGCGCCACATCGAACAGGTCGATCTGATAATCGACCGTATCCAGAAACTGGCGGCAGGCCTCCACATCCGGGTTCCAGAATTCGCCGACAATATAGAAGTCCTCTCCGCGCTTGCGGGTCATTTCCGCCGCAAATTCCCTGATGAAATCATAGTTGATATGCTTGATCGCATCCAGACGGTAACCGCCGCACTGAAGCGTATCGACGAGCCATTTTCCCCATTCCAGCATTTCGGAGCGGACGACAGGGTGGCAGTAATCAATATTGGCGAACATCAGGTAATCGTAATTTCCGAACTCATCATCCACATTGCGGTTCCAATCCTTGTTCTCGCCGATAATCTTGAAGATGCCGGTCCGTCCTTTCCTTGCATCATAGTCCGTACCATTAAAATGCTCGAAATTCCACTTGAACGAGGAATACTCGTCGCCGCGTCCCGGGAACGTGAACTTCGTCCAGCCTTCGATTTCGAACGGCCCCGATATGACCTTCAGGCGGTTGGCCGGATCAACCTCAACGACCTTGAACGCCTCCGTTTCATCCGCGCCGGCCTTGTGGTTCATGACCACATCCACATAGACCGCAATGCCATGCCGCATACATTCCGCAATCGCGTCGATCAGCTCCTGCTTCGTGCCGTACTTCGTCCGGACGGTGCCTTTTTGATCAAATTCCCCAAGGTCGTACAGATCGTATATTCCGTATCCGGTGTCCTCGGCGGATTGGCCCTTCGTCACCGGAGGAATCCAGACGGAGTCGATTCCCGCCGCTTTCAGCTCCGGCGCCAGCCTTGCCAGTCGCTTCCAGTGCTGGCCGTCGGCAGCCACATGCCATTCAAAAAACTGCATCATCGTATGATTGCGTTTCATCATGATCGGCCTCCTGAATGTTTGATCCGGCATAGACGTAGTTAATATATGCAAATCATGACGGATGGTCAAATAGGTCAAGCTGCAGCGGCGCCAGTCCGCTGTCATCTCCGCCAAGCAGAGCCAGAAGCTCTTTGGCGTTAGGCGTGGCATCGCCCGCCGAATTGTTGTTGAAGACGACATACACGTTCTTCGAGTCCTTCTCTAATTCTTTCAGCCGGCCCAGCCATTCGGTCAGCTCTTCCGTGCTGTAGCGGTACAAATAGCGCAGCTTGCGCCATTCGGGATGGCTGCTTTGATGCCAGCCTTTGGCGTTTCGCCCATGCATCCGCACATAGGTCGCTTCCGGCGAAGTTGCTACGGACACGATCGGAATGGAGCCGATTCCGGCCTGAGGCTCGTCGACCACCGTGTGAATCCAGCCTTCTTTTTTCATAAAAGCCAGCGTCCGTTCCCGGTATTCCGGGCTGTACCAGGTGGAGTTGCGGAATTCGAGCGCACAGGGCACATCCAGCATCCTTTCTTTCGTCTCCCGCAGCACATCCACGTTTTCTTTCGTGCAATTAAACCATGGCGGGAACTGGAAGAGGGTCATCGTCAGTTTGCCCGCCTCTATAACGGGTTTAATGGAGGTATGAAACGCCTGAAACATGTCTTCGGCGGTATCGAAGTAATTCTTTTTGCCCCGCAGATGCCCGGTCATGCCCTGATAGGCTTTGACAATAAAACCGAAATCATCGGGGGTCTGGCTTACCCAGTTGACGTAATTTTTAACTGGCTGCACGGCGTAGAAGGAGCTGTCGATCTCCACGATGGAAAAATGCGCGCTGTATGCGGACAAACGGTCTGCGGGCTTAATCTTTCCATATAGTTCATCATGGTCGCCAAATCCCGTCAAACCGACCTTGATCACAGGCGATCTCCTCCTATTCTTGACATTAATGAAAGCGGATAGTACCCGGATACCTTCTATATAAACTGAAAACTGCGGGTGAAAAACAAAAAAAGGGGCTAAAGCCCGGCTGCGGGCTGGGTCAGCCTCGAAAAAGTGAAATTGTGTCACTCAAACTGACGTGCTGGACAAAATGACGGAAATTCCCTAAAGCTATTTTACTTTTTGTCTAGTGTGAGGGGCAAGAGCACAGTGTAACATGTTAGTTAAAGCTACATGGACGATGTAATTTTTCCGTAAATATTAATATAGTGTTAACTTACATGCCATTTATACAAATAATTCGGGGATGGGGGGAATATCGATGTCACTTATTGCGGCAAAGGTTCCTGAAATTGAATTGGAAAATGTGGAGATGCGCTATCAGACAGATACGGCGGAAGTTCTGGCGCTGCATCAGGTGAGCCTGGATATCGCCAAGGGAGAATTCGTCTCGCTGCTTGGCCCGTCCGGCTGCGGCAAGACGACGCTGCTTCGGCTAATGGCCGATTTGATCGAGCCGACGGGAGGTAAGGTGACGGTAGCCGGCAAGAGCGCCAAGGAGGCGCGGCTAGCCCAGAAATACGGCATCGTCTTTCAAAGCCCCGTGCTGTACGACTGGCGCAAGGTGAAGGACAATATCACGCTGCCGCTGGAGCTGATGGGCGTCAAGAAAGCCCGCCGCGACGAGAAGGCGCTGGAGCTGCTGGAGCTTGTCGGCCTGAAGGGCTTCGCCGACAAATACCCTTGGCAGCTAAGCGGAGGGATGCAGCAGCGGGTGGCCATTGCCCGGGCGCTGTCGATGGAACCGGAAATCCTGCTGATGGATGAGCCGTTCTCAGCCCTCGATGAATTCACACGCGAGCGTCTGAACGAAGAGCTGTTATCGGTATGGAGCAAGGTGGGAAATACGGTTGTATTCGTTACTCATAGCATTCCCGAATCGATCTTCCTGTCTGACCGGGTCTTCGTGCTGTCCCCGCATCCGGGGCGCCTGTCGGCGGTGGTTGATATTCCTCTGCCGCGTCCACGGACGGCTGAGATGAGAAACAGTCCGGAATTTTTTGATCTGATCGCAGGCATTCGCGACAGCTTCGAGGGAGTGTAATTTATGAAAGGAAACAGCATGCTGGCCAAAGGGCGGTTCCTGCCTCTGCTTGTCTGGGTGGCAGGGCTGCTGATTGTCTGGGAGGCTCTATCATGGGTGCTTCTGAATGTCGTGCATACGCCGCTGGCCCAATCGAAGCTGCCCTATGTGCATGAACTAGTTGCGACGCTCTTTCAGTACGCAGGCTCACTGCTGAAAGAGGGGG
>NZ_ASSD01000490.1 GCF_000520715.1 Paenibacillus zanthoxyli JH29 | reverse complement strand
GATATCAGTCGTAACTACGAGGAATGTTTGGACTTCTGGCCGCTGTTGTCCCCAGATTTTTTAATCAAAACCGCTCTTCGCGGATGAAATCCGGAGACAAAGGCGATCGCTGTCTCTCCTACAGTTCCAAACTTCCCTTTCGTTACTCCTTACCCTAATGTCATTTTTCAAGTTCATCTTATATAATAACCCCATTATACAAACCGACCATCGGTTTGTAAATATGATTCTTTTCGAGGGCGATTCCGGAAGGATATGGATACTGTCTGAATCGCAAAAAAACGCAACCCTTACCGGGCTGCGTCGATGTTTAACCTCAAAAGAATCGTTATGGTGTTCGCAAGTAAAGGAGACATCTCCGCAGGAAGCGCCTGGTATAGAAGAATGAAATCATCAACACAGCAGCCAGACATAACCCAAAAGGCAGGCTGAGTGGCGTAACGGCAAACCATTCGGCTACATCGTCAGGCTTCCCGAAAGACGAAGCTGAATAAGCAGCATAATCTGGTTTGTGGTCAGCGATCCCGGCTTAATGATCCGTTCAATGAAAGCTTGCGACTTCTGCTGAACACTGGCCATTTGATTCATAACGTTATGAACTCTAGCGAAGAATGGGAGCAGTTCCTTGACAAATATTATTCTATTCAGTAAATTTATTTTAGTTAAGGTCTTAACTATTTAAGGATGTGAGCTGTATGAAGGACCTGCAAAATTACGTGCTCGATTTACCGCTGCATAACCAAGTTTTCTTCGCACTGGTGGAAACAACGGCAAAGTTAGTCGATGTTTCAGAAAAATACTGGCAAACCAAAGGGTTGAATGGAGCCAGAATACGGATTTTGGTTGAACTTATGAAGGAAGGAGGAACCCTGCTTCCCTCCAAGCTCGCACAAAAAATCGGTGTAACCAAATCGAATATTACTCTACTGCTCAGTCCTTTGGAGAACGAAGGATTTATTCGCCGGGATCCCCATCCCAAGGATGGCCGAAAGTCAGTCATTACGATTACAAGCGAAGGTCAAAGTCTGTTACTGCAACACTTACCCGAGAATCGGCAGCAGATTGCTGAAAAAATGCAAGCGCTGAATGAGCAGGAATTGCATCAACTCCTTGCCTTACTCCAAAAATTAAAAAGGGCGTAATGCCGTTTTTCACCCATTTAGTTAAGCGATTAACTAAAATTCTACCTATGGAAAGGATGAATTTCAGTGTCTATTGTTATTACAGGAGCCAGCGGGAAGCTAGGAAATTTGATTATAGAGCAGCTTCTTCAACACGTTCCAGCCCATCAAATCGTTGCTTGTGTTCGCCGTGTTGAGACCGGGAAACACTTTGAGGAACAGGGAATTGCCGTCCGTTTGTGCGACTACGACCAGCCTGACTCCCTTGAGCAAGCATTCGCAGGAGCATCTCGATTGCTATTGATTTCAAGCCCGCATCACGATGATACCATTCGTTTACGCCAGCATGCTCAGGTCATAGAAGCGGCAAAAAGATCTAAGGTTGGCCATTTTTTATATACGAGCTTCGCCTTTCCTGAAAAGGGTACGACTTCCCTTTCTCATCTGCATTTAGCTACTGAACATGGGATTCGTACAATCGGAATTCCTTATACTTTTCTTCGTAATTGCTTGTATATGGATTTTGTAGGAGCGCTCGATCTGAATGCTGCAATTGCTAACGGTAAACTCAACGTTTACCCGGGGGATTGGAAGTTCAACTCCGTAACGCGCCTTGATCTCGCCACGGCCATTGCAGCAGTTCTTTCCGAACCTGGCCATGAAAATAAAACCTATGGGCTCACCGCGCCCGTTGCATGGACACTCAGCGAGCTGGCTGCGGCCCTGTCCGACCTGGCAGGCAAACCGGTTTCCTTGTGTCAAGACTCCCAGATTCAAAATTGGATTTACGGCTTTTTAAGCCAAATCGATACTTCCTCAACCTCAGGCGATCTGAAGCAGCTATTGGGCCGCCCGGTAACTACGCTGAAAGAGAGCATTAAACCTTTTATCGCAAGCTGAAGGGATCGAACCCTGACCGCATCGCGCCTACCGATACAGTCAGGCCAATAGTCAGGGTACTGTTCCCTCTTCTTCATTAATTCACGCTATTTCAAAATCCCCGCCTCATGACTTCCTAAGCCCTTCATAAACCGCTTCACATAGATCTATCGTGAACTGGCCCGACATGCCTTCCAGCGCGGTATTGGTGAACGCGACGACGCTTATTTGCTTGACGGGATCAACGAACCAGGAATGCCCGTAAGTTCCGCCCATGCGCCAAGTTCCCGGCGATTCGGATGTTTGAGCGGCCACCGGATCTTTTAGCACGGTAATACCCAACCCGAACCCGCGCCCTGGCCAGTAGGCCATTGGAAGATCGCCAATCTGGTTGGTAGTCATTTCTCTAACTAGGCTCTCCGGTAATAAAGGCGCTCCGCCTTTTCGCAGCGTTTCCAACAGCCGCATAAAGTCGCCCGCACTGCCAACCATGCCAGCTCCGCCTGAAGGATACGCCGTATGATCAAGCGCCCGGCCGGGAGCAAGTCTGAAACCCGAAGTACCTTCTATGAATGGAATGTGGTCAGAATCAAGCAGCCGGCGCGGCTCGGGAAGATCGTTCGCATATGCCGCAGAAAGCCTTGGAGCATCGACTGCAATAAACCCGGTATCCTTCATGCCGAGCGGCCCGGTTACCAGAGAACGCACCGCTTCGTCTAACGGGGCATCGGCGGACCTGGCAATGACCGCACCGAGCACATCTGTTGCAATGGAATATTTCCATTGGGTACCGGGCGTATAGAGCAGCGGTGCGGAAGCAATGCGCCGCAAATTTTCTTCCAATGAAATGCCGGCCTGATCCATACCGTCCGATACTCCGGCGTTGTCATATGAATCGTACTCCTTCTGGAAGAAACGGTAGGTCAGCCCTGCCGTGTGAGTCAACAAATGCCGAATGGTTACGGCGGCAAATTCACCGCTCAGCAGTCGGGGACGAAACTCGGGCAGCCATCTGTCCACACGGTCGTCCAACCCCAGACGGCCTTGCGATACAAGCACCAGGGCAGCTGTGGAAACGATCGGTTTGGATACGGAAGCAAGCCGGAATAGCGTATTTTCTTGCATGAACCGGTTTTGTTCTCGGTCTGCATATCCGGCAGCGCGGTTATAACATTGCGTTCCGTTAAGTGCAACTTGGACAACAGCGCCAACCAGCCTTTTTTCGGCAATTGTACGATCAATAACTTCATCAATACGTGCTTGCAGAACTTCTGTACCTGTCTTATTTACACCGTATTCGCTCAAGTGGCAGCCACCCTTTCTAACTTCATCTCTGAATTAATCATTCATTTTACATATCGCATTTCATCCATTATGATAATTACACAAATGAATATGAGGAATTTTATTCGCAAGACCTTAAATTTAAAGGAGGACATTCAAAGTGGATCATGTAGACAAGCAAATCCTCTTCCATCTTCAAAATCAAGCGCGGATTTCGATGACAGAGTTGGGTAAAAGCGTAGGGTTATCCCAACCTGCTGTAACGGAAAGAGTAAGACGAATGGAAGAAAAAGGCGTGATCGAAGAGTATCGTACAGTCATCAATCCTGAACAAATTGGAAGAAATACAGCAGCTTATATGTTATTTCGGACTAGAGACTGCTATGCCTTTCTTGATTTCGTCCGTTCCTCTCCCCATGTTGCCGAGTGCCACCGCATAAGCGGAGAACACAATTATTTATTAAAAGTACAGACCGACTCTACACGCGCTCTCGAAGAGTTTGGCAATCAGTGCGACAAGTATGGAACCTATACGATCCTGATTGTCATGTCTTCACCGATTGATCATAAATTTCTCATTCCTTCTCTCGAAGAAGTATAAGGAAATCCGTATTCTTGTGCCCGCCACACAACGAGCAGTGCAAGGAGCAGCAGCCATAAGCAAGGCCCACGGAAAGGATCGAACACCTAGGGTTTCGAGTAAAACAGCGCCAATTATCCCGCCTCCGCCGATAGCCAGATTCCATGCTGTCACCAGCATCGATTGAGCCGTATCCGCACTCTCGCCAGCGGCGTCTGCTATTGCCGTCTGCAGCAGTGTCGCTGCTCCGCCGAACGTAAGTCCCCAGACGGCAACCGCTGCATAGACCACAACGGGTTGACTGCTGCCTATGCCAAGCAGAAGGGATGCCAATGCGAAAGCTGCGAGGCTTATCAATACCAATAGGCGCTGTATACGGTCAATCAACAGTCCGATTATCCAGATCCCTGCAACCGATGTAACCCCAAAAATAAGCAGTACCATATCAACACGACGGGCAAGTCCGGTCCGGGCAAGGTAAGGCGCAATATATGTGTACAAAATGTTATGAGACAACACCCATGCCAGCACAACAATCAACACGGGCCGCACCCCCGGCAAAATGAAAACTTTGTGAAGGGGGAGTCTTTGGGCCGCGGCCTGTCCGGGAAAATCCGGAATTTTCCAGAGCACCCAAACAACGAGCAGCACCGCCAGCAGCGACATGATTACAAAAATAGAGCGCCAGCCAACTAGCACGCCGAGGAATGTTCCGGCAGGGACACCAAGCGCCAGAGCAAGAGGAGTGCCGACCATTGCCACCGCCACGGCCCGGCCTTTAAGAACATCCGGCACCATACGCCGGGCATAGCCTGCTGTCATCCCCCACAAGACACCTGCAGATACACCAGCCAAGAAACGGGCAATCAGCGTCAGCATGTAGCTAGAGGATAGTGCTGTAACACTGTTGAATACGAGAAAACCAATAATACACAGCAGCAACAGCGGCCTTCTCCTCCACCCTCGTGTTGCAGTTGTTAAGGGAATTGCGGCGAGCAGGGAGCCGATAGCATACGAAGTGACAAGCTGGCCGGCAGCCGCCTCCGAAACTCCAAGTCCCCCGCCGATCTGGGGAAGCAAACCGACTGGAAGCGTCTCTGTGAGGATACAGATAAACCCTGCCATGGCAAGGGCTAATAATCCGGCCCACGGAAGGCGAACAGAAGAAACTCCACTCGCGGCACTTTGCGCGGCTGAAGTCAGATTTGGACTCAATATCAAACACCTCCTTTCATTTGTGCGGATTCATGATTCCGCTGTAGAGCAAGCAATCGCTCACTCCAGATAAGTTTACAAAATGAATTGGTTATTTTACATACATCAATCAAGGTATATAAACAACTTTAGCCACAGTATTAAATTTAAAAATCAGTGTTATCCTTTAATTTTAAATCTGTATAAAACAAATAGACCTTCCGCATTCGGAAGGTCATTAAATCATTATAATGGGGCCTGGGGGGATGAACCTGACCTAATTGCTGTCAGCGATGCGCTCTGGCAAATGCGTTGCTATTACTGTCATAACCCTTTGACATCCCGTCACAATTCTTCCATACCAAGGTTGAACTGCCACTGCACACCGAACTTGTCCGACAGACTTCCGTAAGCTTTGCTCCAAAAGGTCTCTTGAAGCTCCATGCCAACTTTACCGCCCTCTTTAAGTTTATCAAACGCGGATTGCAAGGCGTCCTTGTCGTCGGTCACAATGGCAAGGCTAATATTGTTGCCTACCTAAAAGGCATACCGGGAAAAGTATCGGAAAACATCACATTGCTTCCAAAAATAGTAAGCCGGGTGTTCATGATCAGGCTCTTCGCTTCGTCCGGGAGCGGATATTCCGGGCTCGGGGGCGCTTCCCCAAAATTTGACGTCGCTTTTTTGGAACCGCTGGGCTTGCCGTGAAGGCAATTATTTGGTTAGCGGCACGCGATGAACGCCCTGGCTGCCTCCTGGCGCCGTCCCTATATATAGATATCCGTTATGGCTTACAGCCGTAGTTACGCCATACAGCGAGCCTTCCGGATCTTGCCAGCTTTCGATCAGCTCCCCCTGCGGGCTGAGCTCCACTACAAGCCCATGCTTCGCCGGTGCGCTTGCTCCGCTAAGCAGCGACTCCGGCACTTTGGCCATGGTACCGGCCAACCAAGGGCTGCGATGCATCTGATCTACAAAAGAAATGCGAGTCGTAAAGATCCCGACCCAGAAATGACCCTGCTCATCGCGCGTAATGTTGTCTGGAAAGCCCGCAAGATTGTCCGCGAAAATATCAGATGTCCCCTTCTTCGGACCCTTCAGCCAGTATCTGGTCAACTGATAATGATACGATTCCGCCACAAGCACAAAATCCTCCTTACTAGACAAGGCAATTCCGTTGGCAAAATAGAGCCCCTCTAACAGGACGGTCGTCTGCTTGGTTACCGGATCATATTTCAGCAAACGTCCATGCGGCTTGTTCTCGGCCATTTCTTTGAACATCACGCGGCCATAGGTCGAGGTGTCGGAAAAATAAATGGTACCATCCTGGGCAATATCAAGCTCGTTGGTTAAATAGATCGGCTTGCCGTCCACTTGATCGGCCAATACCTCTACGGTCCCATATGGGTTTACAGATAGCAGTCCCCTCTTGATATCAGCAACAATCAAATTCCCATTGTCATCGAATTTAAGTCCGTTGGGCGTTCCTTTGGTGTCTGCAAACACTTGAGCCTCTTGCGGATTACCCTCTGCATCGAAAGGAACCTTATAAATTTTCCCGTCAGAATCTCCTGTATATAGATTACCTTCCTTATCAAAGGTAATGAATTCCGGGGATTTAGGGGCATCCGTAACTAGCTGAGCCGAGCTGAGTTTGTTGTTCTGTTGCCACGGACCCGCTTCCTGAAAAGACGGGGCCGTTGGCGCGATCCATTTTGCCGGTTCGATAGGTGAAGGTACAAGCAGGAAAGTGATCACTCCAAGAAGGATCACCGCAAGCAGCGATAATCCCACTCTGCGTATCCGTTTATGTGTTGAGCGTTTCGGATGATTTCCGCCTGGAGGAGCTTTAGTAGAGAAATCTATTGTATTAGGCATTAGAGCGCCTCCTATGTCATGGAAGTAAAATTTTAAATTTGGACTACGATTTTACCGAAATATTGCTTTCCTTCGGCCAAGAGCGCGAATGCTTCTCCAATTCGGTTCAGTGGGAATACTTGGTCAATGACAGGATGCAAACCATGATGGGCAATTGCCCGATTCATCTTTTCAAAGTGATCCCGGTTGCCGACTTGACTGCCGCGAACCGTTGCAGCTTTCTGCAAGATGCCGGTGACATCGTATTCCGGAATGGTCAATCCCGATAAGAACCCGACCATACTCACTGTCCCTCCAATGCGAAGCGCATTGATGGATTTCACCATCGTCGCCGCTCCTCCAACATCCAGAACATGGTCGACGCCGCCGTCAGTCAGCTCTAACGCCGCCTTATCCCATTCGGGAACTTCCGAATAGTTGATCGTTTGCCATGCGCCGAGTGCCTTTGCCCGTTCCAGCTTGGCGTTGCTGCTTGATGTGATGATGGCTCGTGCTCCGGCCATAACAGCGAATTGAAGGCCGAAGATGGAAACACCGCCTGTTCCTTGCAGCAGCACGGTATCACCCGCTTGCAAACCGCCGTATTCGATCAGCATGCTCCAAGCAGTTAATGCGGCGATCGGCAATGTGGAGGCCTCCTCCCATGTGAGGTGATCGGGAATACGGACGATTCCATTTTCATGCAGGACGACATACTCGGCCGCCACTCCGTTCAACGGACCTGCCAAACTTTCTCCTAATACCTCCGCTCTTGGATTGCCGGCAATGAATCGCTGCTGCAAATTACCCGCTACCCGGTGTCCTACCTGAAATCTTGTTACTCCTGGGCCTACAGCTACAATTTCTCCCGCTCCGTCTGATACTGGAATGAAGGGAAACTTGATGTCGACCGGCATTAATCCATTCAGGATCACTAAATCCCGGTAGTTGAGAGAAGCTGCCCTCATGCGGATCAGCACCTCCTGAGGGCCCGGCGTTGGTATGTCGAGTTCCGCCAAGGTCAATTCCTCAAAGCCGAAGCCGTTTGTCAGTTGTATAGCTTTCATTGATTAGTCCTCCCTGCAAGATCAGATTGATTACCCAGATTCTTATAATTGCCGGATCCTTCGCGCGGCCGAAGCATGCTTCCAACAAGCCGAAGACCTTGCTTTCGTGTAATGAATCGCGCTAGCTGCGCCCCCATATAGTTCTGCATACCGGGAACGACATACAGTTTCCCTTCCTTCAACGCGCGAAGCGCAACCTCTACGACTCTTTCCGGAGTGTCTTTCTTTCCGACGGAGGCTTCTTCCGCCCCTACGACATTAAAGAAACTGGTATCCGTCGAACCGGGACAAAGTGCGAAAAATTTGACGCCGCGGTCGCGGTTTTCCCAATATAATGCTTGAGTAAACGATAAGACGAAAGCTTTCGTTGCCCCATATACGGCCATATAGGGAAGCGGTTGAAATCCGGCGGTTGAAGCAACATTAATTACTGCACCTGAACTTTTGCGCAACATGTCCGGCAAGAACAAGTGGGTCATATCTACAACAGCCGCGACATTGAGCATCACTTCTTCATGTTGACGCTCACCTGACACTTGTTCAAACAAACCATGTGTAGCAAAACCTGCATTGTTGACCAGCAGTTCGATCTCCACTTTCAAAAGCCGACATTGCTGATATAACTCACTGGGCGCGCCCTCTTTCGCAAGATCCAAAGGGATAACCTCGGCTTTGATGCCATACCTCTTTCTAAGCTCTGATGCCAGGTCCTCAAGCTTGCTCTCCGATCGGGCCACGAGCACCAAATGGCTGCCTTGTTTGGCCAGTTGTCTCGCGAATTGCTCTCCAATACCGGAAGAAGCTCCCGTGACGAGCGACCATTTCCCCTTAATTTCCATATCACATCCCCCTTTCGGATACTAAGTTTTGATTTAGAAACATTGTTGCCGAGAAGTTAAAAATAATCCCCAACTTTCCCAAGAAAGTTAAGAATCATCGCATTATCTGGTAACAGTGTTTCTGTTAGAATTCATTGTAACTTCCCTTTTCTAGAAAGTCAATATGTTCTCTTCGAACATCCAACTTACATTGACAACTGCATAACAACTATATAAAATTCTTGGTAAGAGAGTCGGAAACCTTGTTTCCTAACGAAAACATGATAACCGAAGGTGATGATTATGAGCGACCAAGATATCTCCTCCAATGCGAGCACACGAAAGTTGAAAACCTACCAAGAAGCTCGCTTGCAAAATATAGAAAATCTACGAAAGCTCGTTGTTGATGCTGCGGCAACGCTTTTGCAAGAAGAGGGCCCGGAAGCCGTTACGGTTCGTAAAGTATCGCAGAAAATGGATTGCTCGACAAAAATCATTTATAGCTTGTTTGTCAATAAAGAGGGCTTGGCTCAGCAGTTGTACCTAGAAGGTTGTAAGATTCTAGCTAACGAATTTGAGGGGACGCCGAAAGCTGCAGTTCCTGCACAGCACTTACTGAATTTTGGCGAAACCTTTTGGGAATTCGGGCAGCGTTACTCCAGCTATTATAAGCTGATGTTCGGAGGAGCCTTCGCAGATTTCAAACCGGATGAGGAAAGTATGCACGGCACCGTAACAGCCATGCAGCAATTATTGACCGTGATCAGCAATGCGCAAGAGCAAGGA
Source organism: Paenibacillus zanthoxyli JH29 (assembly GCF_000520715.1). Classification (GTDB taxonomy): domain Bacteria; phylum Bacillota; class Bacilli; order Paenibacillales; family Paenibacillaceae; genus Paenibacillus_AQ; species Paenibacillus_AQ zanthoxyli. Next base: position 20,166 of record NZ_ASSD01000490.1, on the reverse strand, counting down.
CTGATTCCCGGCCAGTATGACACGGAATCCGTTATACGTATATTCTGGGCCTCGCTCCACGGCGTTATCCATCTATACATGGGTGGACACTTGGGAGATGTAGAATCGGCCTATTCCATATACAGGAAAAATTTGTCTTTGATTGTTAGCTCGTTGTTTCAAACTCGTAGTAACTAAAGGGCATCCCGCTAAGGAATGAGCGAGTTTGTTTTGATCTAAATCAATTCGCTGGGGATTACAAATAGCCTCCCAACTTTTTAAAGACGGGGGCTATTTGCCGTTTGCCCAAATAAGAGCCAATTGATCCATTGATACTTTGACTCCGCTGGGTTCCATCTTGCCCTCTCTATATTTTTATTGGCAGCATAACTTCAACAATGGTTCCTTTCGGCTGGTTGGCGGCAAAATGAAGGGTTCCATGATGATCCTGTATAATTTTTTGGCTGATCATTATTCCGAGTCCCGTACCCCCTGACTTTGTTGTGAAAAAGGGGGAACCGATTTGGCTCAGGATCTCGGCGGGAATACCCTCTCCCTGATCCAAAAAACGAACCAATACATGCTGCTTCGTCCGGATAACCTTAACTTCAATTCCGGCTCCTTTTGGGCTCGCTTCAATGGCGTTTTTCAGAATATTGATAAAGACCTGTTTAAGCTTGTTTTCAGCACATCTTATGTATAGGCTGCCAAGATTGGTTTCCATAACAATCTCATTCTCTGTCAAATGTGCTTGGGCGTTAAGCAAGGTTATCGTTTGTCTCAGCAGGGTGATGAGATCCTTGTCGACTAGATCCGAGCTTTGCGGTTTAGCAAGAAACAATAGCTCCCCAATTATGGAATTAATCCGGTCCACCTCGGATACGACTAAATCACGATAACTTTGAATGGATTCGGTTTCAGAAAATAATAGCTGAGCGAATCCTCTTATACTGGTTAACGGATTCCTGATCTCATGAGCAATTCCCGCTGACAGCTCTCCGATTAGGGAAAAGCTCTCGCTCTTTCTTAATAACTCCTCCGTTCTTTTCCGTTCCGTAAGGTCACGAACTATAGCAATGACCATGTTCTTATTATTTAGCTTAAATATTTTAGAATTAATCTCAACCGGAATTCTTGTTCCGTCTTTAGCCACATGAATCCATTCAATAAAAGTTGTTTTTCCTTGTACAATGGAGCTGAAACTTAGATCGAACTGATCCGCAAGACTTGGGTCCCCAAGATCGGGCGGTGACTTCGCGAGAAGCTCCTGTCTGGAATAACCGAGTCTTTGGCAAGCTGTGTCATTCACATCGATAAAATTAGAGACTTTTCCTTGATCATTGTATTCAAAGATAAATATGGAGTCATTTGCCTGGTTGAACAAGCGGTAATATTTTTGCTCCGACATTTTATATTCTGTTACATCCCTCGAAAGGCAAAGAAAAGCGGTGATTTGACCATCCGGCTCCACGAGCGGGGAGATCGTAATACTGATGCTGATCAGTTCACCATCCCGTTTTTTTCTGACCGTATCCAGCGTAACAGCCTCTTTCTTGTGGTCGAAATACTGAAAAATACCGGCCCATTCATTATATAATTCAGACGGTATATGAGGGAAATTCAGATCATTCAACTCTTCTTTAGACCAGCCGTACAATTGAATAAAGGAAGGATTTACATACACTACTTTTTTATTCAGGTCCAAAATATAAATCGCATCAGGACTGTATTCAAGGTAGGAGTATAAGGAATATTGAGGCAATTGAATCTTAGAGATCTTTTCCATACAACTAAACTCCCGTAACCAGTTTTATAATCAATCAGACCGTTTATTCGCTATGCTGTGCCGGTTCCTGATGCTGTCTGGTAAACCGTTTTCTTGATTGTACTCTTTATTTGCCTTTTATGAATTTACTTTTTTCACATATCCAATAACAAGAAACGGAGATTCCTAAGAAACCTCCGTTTTTGCCTATTATTCGTTCGTTAGTATGGCGTAGATTTTCCAGCTGCTATCCGGCATTTTCTTCAGCAGGTATTGGCCGTCCGTCTTGATCGTGTCTTCGTAGGTATTTGACCCGTTCGAAATTTTCATTTTGATTTCACCGTATACCGAATCCAAAACCGCAAGACGATCAGAACGCTCCGTAACGCGGAAGGTCGGGGCTTTTACAACTTCAATGTCTAACCTTCCGCCCTCGGCGACCATTTGATTGATCTCGGCCAAGGAAGACATGCTGTAAGCGAACTGATAACCTGTATAGTATTTAAGAAAAATCCGCTCCAGGTCAGCATACTTCTTGTCCAACATTAGCTGTGTTTCTTCTTTGTCCGCCTTGGCGGCAAGGTCGATCAAGTTTTGTTCGAGCGGCAGGTTTCCCTGCTGCAGCTTCAGAGAGCGTTCCAGCATGACAACCGCTTGTGCGCGGGTAGCACGGCCAAACGGCTTAAATTCAGCCTCGGTCATCCCGGTCACGATGCTGGCTTGGCTGGCTTTTTGAATGGCGGGCTTCGCGTAATATTGCGGGACATCCGTGAAGATTTTGGGTTGTCCGTCGAACTTTACGGATGATGAAAAAGCCTTGACAACCATAACGGCGATTTCGCCTCGTGTGATCGGCCGGTCAGGACCGAATTCCGTGTTGGTAATGCCTCCGACGATACCGAGCGAATTGGCAATCCGGATCGGATCAGCGTACCATTTTCCAGCTTTGACGTCCGTGAAGGTTTTACCTGACTGACTGCTGGTGAGGCCCGCCGCACCAACGAGCATCGTTACGAATTCGGCGCGGGTAATGTTATTGTTCGGCTTAATATGGATCGTTCCATCGGCGTCGGCATAGCCGCTTAGCAAGCCTGCATTGACGAAATTATCAAGCGCGTCATAGGCCCAATGGCCTTCAATGTCGGAAGGATAGTACTTGTGCAGCAGAGCGGTTTCAGCAGCATTGGCGGATGTTGGAAAGCTTGCGGCAACCAATAAAAAAGGGAATAACAGAAAAATAATCATTTGGTTCAACTTCGGTCTCATCTGAGATGTCCTCCTACTATTTCAATTTCCGTCCTTTAGAATAGCAGACTCTTAATATGATCTCTAACGGAAATATTTACACGGCGGAAACATATGCATAATCCATTCATCTAGCGGGACACTAACCGTTGTTATCTGAAATCTGGAGGAGGGTAAGCAATGAATACACAAAGAGCCCAAGAGATCGCCGCTTCGCCGATTATGGAAAATGTAACCTATGAAGGAACGCCCATCTATATCCAACATGTAGATGAGAACACCGATATGGCCAGAATCTATCCATTGGATCAGCCGGAAAACGAGCAAACGGTCCCCGTCAGGAGCCTGATTGAGCAATAAAAATAATCCCCGAAAAAGCTTAAGTTAAGAAGCCGCTGAGCACCTATGTGTCCAGCGGCTTCTTTTTCGTATGGAACCTAGAGGTTCCCCATTAAAGTAAAGAAGGCGCAAAGGCATAATTTTACCCCTCAGGTTCTGCCCCTGCCAGTTGCGCGCTCCATTGCCAAAGCTCCTCTGCTCTTTTCGCAAGATATGATTCCGGCGAGGACAAGATCTCGTCGTATCCGTCGAAATATTTTCCGCTAACCTGAGACAAGGATTTATCGGTAACCAGTCTCGCCAATGCTTTGCCGGATTCTTGCGTACTCCGGACGGAAGACTTGAAATACTTCATAAGCGGGAGCAAATAATGCCATGCTAACCTGGAGAACAATCCATAATTTCTCGCCAGACCGGAACCAGGCATCATTCCGGGATTAAAGGCATTGACCGTAATCACCCGCTCTCGGTCTGTCTTCGCCGCTTGCTGCAACCTGTCATGAAGTCCGTATACATGGTAAAGATTGCACAGCTTCGATGTCGTATATCTAACCTGGCCGCGCCGCGCCGCACTCAACGCGGATAACTCCTCATCGGACCGGAATGGGTCTGCCATCCGCTGCGGCTGAAAATAATGCGGTGCGGGCATCCCTGTTTTTTTGGCTGGATCGTGCGTATCGCTGCTGACGATGACGATGCGGGCGGGAGACTGAAGCATAGGCAGAAGCAACCGGACAAGCAGAAAATGTCCTAAATGATTAACCCCGAACGTTGCTTCGAAGCCGTCCTCCGTCCGTTCCGTGCCTTGTACGTATTGAACGCCGGCATTGCAGACGAGAGCGCGAAATGGGGGAAATCTTCGGTCCGCGTCATATCCCTTGAAGCGAGAACAATCAACCAGGATTTATTCTCCATCGCGATTTGCTTGGCGCATGCCAGCCCTAAACCTCCGCTTCCGCCAGTAATGATTACCGTCTTGCCTAGAACACTCCTGATTGGCATTTTCGCCATCGGCTCCTTATTTTTACTCACATTGTGCCTTTTAAGTCTTTTTCGCTCTGCGTCTTTGAAGTTTGAAGATATTGAAGCATATACGGCCCCCAAGTGTCTTTTACGAAGCTTTCAAGAAAGCGGCTGGTCAAAGCCGAACGCTTGTGGAAGGAGTACGTCCATGTGATATGCGCTTTGCCGTCAATTTCTTCCTGCACAAACTCGCCGACGGCATAATCGGTGGCGAAGCGTGCATAGTTGGTAAAGCCCCACACCTGATAGCGGAACTTTTAGTACTCATAACACTGGGGACGCCATCACTTCCCGTTAACCCGGCTTCAAGCGGCTGCATCACCACCCATGCAACATACCGATCCAGCGGCATATCAATGACAACCGATTCAGTATGGGTGATAAAGCCATCCTCTGCAATTTCCGGCCGGGAGCTGGTAAAATCCGGCGTCGTCCGAGGCGGTGCCAACAGTTGCCTGATCCCAAGCGTCACACCTGCTGCAATCACCATGATCATCACAATTATATACATCGCTTTCCTCCCAGGTTTTTTAACATTCATGAATATTCCCCTTCCTTTTACGAGTCAATCTTTGCTAAGTTGAACCCAATCATGCAAAATGAGTATACTAAGCTTGTAAAATAGGAACCAGAGCGTCTTCATCATAGGTCTCGGAATACTAGGAGTATTTGGCATGAACGATAACGAACGCGGTCAAGCCCTCGGAAACTTTTTGCGCAAACGGAGAAACCGCCTCTCCCCGATGGATGTAGGCTTGCCTTCCGGCGTTCGGCGCCGGACGCCCGGACTGCGCCGTGAAGAGGTTGCCCAATTGGCCAATGTCGGCACTTCTTGGTACATGTGGCTGGAGCAAGGGCGAGACATACAACCGTCGGTTCAAGTTTTGGAAAGTCTTGCACTCGCTCTAAGGCTTTCTCCGAATGAGCGGCGTCATCTTTTTCTGCTTGCCAAGCAATCCCTTCCCCCGAACTCGTCTCCACCAGAAGAGATAATCAGTCCGACCCTTAGGCAGGTGCTGCATGATCTCGGCACAACTCCTGCATACGTTTTGGGGAGAAGATGGGACTTCTTGGCATGGAATAAGGTGGCAAATGAGGTCTTCATTCTTTCTGAGCCGTCACCGCCCCATGACTACAATATGATTTGGCGGATTTTTACCGATCCGGCCGCAAAAGCTTTTTTTCGAGATTGGGAACAAATCGCACGGGCCGTTATCGCTGAATTTCATATTGCAAGAACACGCTATGAGGGGAATGCGTCATTCGAGGGGCTGCTTGAGGATTTGAAGCGTGTAAGTCCTGAGTTCTGCCAGCTTTGGGCGAATTATGAAGCGTCGAGTTCCCTTGGAGGAGAGAAAGAGATGGATCATCCGGTCTTTGGTTACCTGGAATTTAAGCATATCACTTTGCAGGCTCCCGAAGATCCTGATGTCAAAGTCATGATCTATACGCCAAATACGGCAACAAGAGCAAAGCTGAAAAAATATTTTGAAGATGATACAGTTTCTGCTGTGGTCAATCCTCGCTAGTACGTTACTTATAAGCTCCCATTGCCGAAATGACAATTACAAGCTACACTAGATTTATGTTCGGTCGTGCAGCACACGCCGCTTCGATACTTGGTATCGGGGCGGCTTTTTCATTGCTAAAGAGAAAAGGGAGTGGTGTAAAAAATGTCAAGCTTTGAACAAAAATATAAGGAATGGTTACAAGACAATATTACACAAGAAGTAAATCTTAGAAGATGCGAAATTCTAGAAAGGGGATTGGGGCACGGGACCTATGAATTTCTGCGTTCCGTTTGGTTTCCGGCTGTAAAAAGCTTCGACCATCTGTATCCTGAATGGGAGGTTCGCGACTTTAACAATGGATACCGCTATATCGACTTGGCGTATATGCCCGGGAATGCGAAAGGGGCAATTGAAATTCAAGGTTACGGATCTCACGCCAGAGATCTAGACGTTAGACGATTTAAGGATTTATGCTGGCGGCATAGTCTGCTGGCACTGGATGACTGGCTTCTTTTACACGTTGCTTACTTATCCATTACTGAAGAGCCTAAGCGATGCCAACAGCTAGTTCTCGCTTTCATTGGCAAATTCATCTCACCTGATGTCCCAGCTAACTTGTCCTGGCTAGAGTCTGAAACGGTTCGCTATGCACGCCGTGAACTACGTCCATTCACAGCCAGCCAGTTGGCTGAACATCTGCGGATCACAGCCCAGCATGCCAGACGAATCCTGAGAAAGTTGGTTGAGAAGGAACTTCTATTCGTAGTAAGCGGAAAACAAAGATACCGTTCATTTAGCTTACGAATCCAGTAGTCGCTATTTGAGCATATAGAACCTGTCCGAAGCTCTAACGAATTTTAGTACCGTTATTCTCTTCCATACCATTAGGTTAGGTTGCTTTTTTATGAAATTATGATTATAGGATTCGTTATATTTGGAGAAGTCTAATTATTCCTGAAATAACGGTTTTACAATTCTTTAGCAAGTTTTAGACGCCATGCTCGTCACCTTCGATCCCTCGCGCGGAGTGAACCCCTTCGTCAGGAGCCCTCATCAGCCTACGACTCCAATAAAAAAGTACTGGCCTAATGGTAATGGTCAACGCTTTTTTATTTCATGCGCCTGGCGCTCGCCCGAACCGAGTATATCTCTGTCAGGGATCTGGCTGTCTATGCCAAGGGGATTGCAATCATCCTGCCAGATATGACCATGCTCTCCGATCAAACGGACGAAGGCCACTATCCTGGCAATGTTTCCAATTGATTTTCCGGTTTGAACCGGTTCTTTGATACTTCTGCAGAACAATCGGAATCAAGCTCAACCTCGGTGATATGAACTGACGGAAGCTCCCCTGTTGTCTTTACTTTAATCGACGATCGGATCCGCCGCAGCTTCCTCAAGGCCTTGTGCGGCATTTCTTTGCAATACATCTTGCAATACTTGTGTATCGCAATAAATGCGCAGACTCGTAACTTTTCCGAAACGGATATTTACAAAATGCACGCCTTGATTCCGAAAAGGTTTTCCGTCCAAAGTCGTTCCGCTATCGCTCCATTCTACCGCCGCGATCGTATTCCAAGGCCAGCCTTTTACATTCACGTTTTTGATTTCAAAGATAAGACCAGGTAATACGCGCTGCAATCTTTCATACCATCGACGTGTCTCTTTCAAGGTGTGACGGGCCCCTCCCAAAGCATGCTTTCCGTAAAAACAATGTTCGAATCGCGGGGCAAAGCCATTGAGAATCGGCTCATAATTACCCTTGTTGAGTTCGTCGAAAATCTTCAGCAGCTGAGAGCGAATGATGGAATGGTACATGGAATCATCCTCCTTCAAATGTTTAAGATGATGCAACAACCGTTAAAATCCGCATCAAGATGTCCACTTCCTGTATCCAATAGTCATGGGGAGTTAGGCTTTCCTGCAGCATAAGGCCTGTTATAACAGAGAAGTAAATGAACAACAGCTTATGAGGATCGCCCTCGTAAAATTCGCCCATTTGCTGTCCCTTGATGAATATGGGAACCAGTTGGTCAATCGTTTCATTCGGAGAATATTGCTCCATCAATTGCTTAGCCTGTACAGGTACCTCTTCCGACGTCAGCGCATGTTGAAGTAATAAAAAGTAATGCTTGTGGCTCTCATCAAGCAATCTTTGTGTGAATAATCTCAATTGTTCTTTCGGAGAACCGGGTAAATGACCGACATTTCGAATTGCAATCTGAGCTTCTTCGATAGCCTCCTGTACAAGTACAGTAAATATCTCTTCTTTGGAGCTAAAATAACGGTAGGATAGACCTTGACTGATTCCAGCTTCAGCCGCGATTGTGCTCATTTTTGTTCCGTCGATTCCCCGTTTTGCAAATACTTTAAGAGCCGCTCTCTTGATTTGGTCTCTGCGTTCATCTTGAAGGACATCCGATTTCGAATCATTGATTTGCTTCAAACCTTCTCACCTCCATCACTCAAACTAATATCTGATCTGTTCCTCGCTTATTTTCCATAAACGTTTGGCGGCATCCATGTTCCGAGCTGACTCGGAAGGAATCGCTCTTTGCATATCCTTGTAATATCCCCCGCTGGAGACGTTCATCTCGTCCGAGTCCGCCAACCAGACCAAGGTTTCTGCACCTTTCTCGGGACTGCGGGAGAACATTTTCATGACGGCCATGGTCAAGCAAGCCAACCATCCGTTATCCTGGTTGAAGTTCGTCGATACCAAGCCAGGGTCAAAACAGGCTGTAGTAACGCCTTTACCCTCATATCTCCGCCCTAATTCGGCCGTGAACATGATGTTGGCGAGCTTTGTCTCACCATATCGTATATTCGCCCCTCCCAACAGGCTTTGCGGAATACGATAGAGCCGTTCCGCGCTGAGATCGTCAAATCGAATCCCCCTCCTAGCCATCTTGTGGCCGTGGGAAGCGGTGGTAATTACGCGGGCATGACCGCTTTCCTTCAACCGATCGAGGAGCAGTGTCGTAAGCAGGAAAGGAGCAATATGGTTGACCGCCCAAGTCATCTCCAGACCGTCGACAGTCAGCTTCCTCGAGAGAAATATCGCCCCGGCATTGTTAATCAGAATATCCACACGGGGCCATCTTTCCAGTATATCCGCAGCAACGCTGTAAATAGACTCCTGAGAAGCCATGTCCGCCATAAATACGTCTACCTTGGCTCTGTTGTCGGTACTAGACTTTATTTGAGCGGCTACTTTATTCGCTTTTGTCTGATTACGGGCGACAAGTCCCAGAACTGCTCCCAGATTTGCGAGCTCCTTTGCTGCGGCTAGCCCGATTCTGCTGGTTGCTCCGGTAATTATCACATATTTGCCTTGTACGGTCCATTTTTTATATAAATTCTCCATAATATGAATAGCCTCCTCATAGTTATTGAATGAATGGTTCATTCATTTATTTTGATCATAAGGCATTTTATCTAATTCGGCAATCATTAACTTTTTCCACATCGTGGCGAGTAAAAAGGCTTGATTGTAAAAAGGTTCCAGGTTATAATATGAATGAATATTTTTTTATTCATTCATCATCTGGTATAGGAGCAATAACAGGTTAGCGTTAGTGGAGGTTATTCAACCAATGAGAGACACAAAAACAGACCTATTGAACTGCGGAAAAAAGCTATTCAGCTCCAAAGGATTCAAAGACACGAATGTTTCGGATATTACAAAAATGGCGGGAATCGGGGTAGGCACATTTTATAACTACTACGCTTCGAAAGAGAAGCTATTCATGGAGATTTTTTCACAAGAAAACGCGAACCTTAAAAAAAGCATTGTAGAAGCTGTTAACCTGGATGACGATCCCTTCAAGGTAATGAAAGAAATCATGTCATTAAACATGATGGGTATGAACTCTAATCCGATATTAAAGGAATGGTACAACAGGGATGTTTTTAGCAGGATAGAACAGCAATACCGTGAAGACAACGGAATCGGTCATGTTGATTTCTTATACAACCGTTTTGTTGAGCTGATCAAACGATGGCAAGCAGAAGGTAAAATGAGGGATGATATCGATAGCGGGCTGATCATGGCTTTTTTTTCGGCGCTCATCAATATCGATACGCATAAGGATGAAATCGGGATTCAATATTTCCCCCAGATCTTAGATTATTTAGGGGAGTTTACTATGAAAGGCTTGACTGCCGGCCTCAATCCGCACATTGAAAAATCGAACAAGGGGGATTGCCAGTGACCGAAACCAGGGTTGCCCAGTCCGTGAACCAAGGGATGGGTACAGTAATAACCCATAAAGCTTTCGGCAAGCATGCTGAAGAATCCATTAGGGCTGTCTGTGAGGTAACAGTACGGATGGAAGAACTGCTGAGCCGCTTTATACCCGGAAGCGAGATCAGCAGGGTCAACAGATCTGCGGGAAGGAAATGCGAAAAAATTAGCAACGAAGTTTATGAAGTGCTGTCCCGTGCTGTTGAATTCTCCACTTGCTGCCGGGGCATCTTCGATGTGACGATTGGGCCTCTGGTAACCTTATGGAATATCGGCAACGATGCATCCAAACCTCCGGATGAGTCAAGGATAGAGCAGACTCTTCCTCTCGTTAACTATGCCGACCTGATATTGGACCCCTGCGAGAAGTCGGCAGGACTTAAGAAGACGGGACAGTTCATTGACCTGGGAGGGATAGGAAAGGGATTTGCCGGCGACAAGTTTTTGGAGGTATTTAAGAAATACGGTGTCTCTTCCGCTTGTACGAATATTGGAGGTAATGTAGTTACGTTAGGGGCAAAGCCAGATGGTTCCCCGTGGCGTGTCGGCATTCAGCACCCCAGAGTGGACAACAGCTTATTGGGTCTCCTCTCTGTAGTTGATAAGGCGGTGGTTACATCCGGAGACTACCAGCGATGCTTCATCGACCGAAACGGCAAACGGTATCATCATATTCTGGACCCGTTTACAGGATATCCATCGGAATCGGGATTGGCAAGCGTCACTATCGTTTCAGATCATTCTACGGAAGCCGACGCGTTGTCCACCATATTATTTGCAGCCGGGATGAAAAAAGGACTTGAATTTCTTGGGAATTTCCCTGGAACCGAAGCCATTCTCGTGGATATGGATTTACAGGTATTCGTTACGAAAGGGCTAAAGGATTGCTTTCAGGCTGGCGAAGGTGTAAATGTGAATATCTTAGATTGCGGAGGATGATAGCATGGTATTGCGAAATATAATGATCGGGATCATTATCATCGTTCTTGTAGGCGGAATCATATGTTGGACCCTGTTTTCCAAGGAACTTCGGGAAGGAAAAAATCTGCCACTCACCGGTGTGGATTTTAAGCGACTTGCTGACGGCACTTATACCGGCACATATGAGGGCGGACGGTTTAAATGGAGAGCCAATGAGGTTCAGGTTACCGTGTCATCCGGTAAAGTCGCACGCATTGCATTGTTAAAGAGTACTGAAGGCAGACCGTCTGAATTCACGAATGAGTTGTATGATAAAGTAATCAGGTCACAGTCTTTGCAGGTAGACACGATTAGCGGGGCTACCATTACCTCTAAAGCCTACCTAAAAGCAGTAGAAGACGCATTGCTCAAAGCGCAAAAATAATAACAGAGCCATGGATTGGAGAGGATGATCGTATGATTTTTTATTTTTCCGGAACGGGTAACTCGATTTATGCCGCTAAAAGTATTGCTCTGCACAACAATGAAGAATTAGTTTCCATATCCGCGGCTGTTAACACCGGAAATGAATGCTTTGAATACAGCCTGAAGGACAAGGAAAGGATTGGCTTTGTATTCCCGATCTATGCATGGGGGCCTCCCAAAATGGTGCTTGAATTTATAGGAAAGCTTAAGCTGAATCATTACCGCGACAACTACATCTTTTCAGTTGCAACTTGTGGAGGAAACATCGGAAATACGATGAAAGTGATGGACGGTCGCTTGAAGAAAAAAGGGATGCATTTAAACGGTCGATTTAGCATTAAAATGCCAAACAACTATATTTTAATGGGTGATGTGGATTCAGAAAAAGTGGAGAAAGAAAAGCGATTGGCGGCCGAAGAAACTTTGAAAAGAATCAATCCTGCCATTGAACAAAGAACATCGGGAGAATTTAATTTAGACAAAGGCTTTTTAGCGTGGCTGTTAACCAGGTTCGTTAATCCAATGTTTAATAAAAACGCGATGAATACCGCAAAATTTCATGTCAATGATCAATGTACCGGCTGCGGTATTTGTGAAAAGGTTTGTAATTGCAATTCTATTCATCTTGTGAATAAAAAGCCGCAGTGGGGGAATCGCTGTGCCCAATGCTTGGCATGTATCCACTATTGTCCATCCAAAGCCATTCAATACGGAAAAAGCACCGAGGAAAAAGGGAGATATACCCATCCCGAAATTAGTTATCATGAAATTTCTATGAAGTAAATTGAGCGTCTTGATTCAAAAATCATCGTTTTTATTTTTTTAAAGTTCACAACAAATACTCCTCCCTCTTCTAGTTCCATTACTTAAAATTAAAGAGGCAAAGCCTTATCCACAATAGATTGCCTCCAGTATTCTGGTCAACTTTTTTATAAAGTTTTCGATAATCTTCAGCATTATATTCGCTAAAACATATTTATTCCTAGTATTTTTATGAGTTTTATAAACTATAATTATAGTATTATATTCTGGAATCTTTGTCAATATATACGTATTAATGGATGACGGAACTCGGGCGAAGCAGATCGCTATAGTGGAATGAGACACCCGTACTCGTACGCTGGCGATTCCTGTGCTCGGGCGAACCCTTCGGGTTCGAACCTCAAAACCATGTAAATAAAAAAAAGCCCCACTCCTTGGAGTGAGACTCTTCTTCATCTTTATGGAGCCTAGGGGGATCGAACCCCTGACCTCATCGCTGCCAGCGATGCGCTCTCCCAGCTGAGCTAAGGCCCCATGTTAATATATATCCGATATGTATAATATCGGCTTCTTCTTGGTGTTCCACATCATGTTGTCCCGCAGCCGACTTCTATATCATATAAAATCATGAGACCTATGTCAACAGTTTTTTTAAAAAATTCCTGGGGACTAATTCAGATTACCGTATCAATAGGAATATGCGAAAGACATAAAGGACTGTTAAGCCTGGGCTTACAGTCCTTCCGTTTCCGTCGGGTTTTTGAGCAGGAGTGCATTCAGTTCCTTCATGAACATGTTGATATCTTTGAACTGGCGGTACACCGACGCGAAGCGGACATAAGCGACTTCATCCACCGGGTAGAGCTGTTCCATCACAAGTTCGCCGATTTGCCGGCTCTCGACCTCGGCTACGGCGATGCCGCGCAGCGATTTTTCGACCTCGGAGACGATCATCTCGAGCCGTTCCACGGATACGGGGCGTTTTTCGCAGGCGCGGATCAGGCCGCGCAGAATTTTGTCTCGGCTGAACTCCTCGCGGCTGCCATCCTTTTTGATAACGATCAGCGGAGTCTCCTCCACCATCTCAAACGTGGTGAAGCGGCGGCTGCACCTTTCGCACTCCCGCCTGCGGCGTATGGATTTATTTTCGTTGGCCGGACGGGAATCAAGCACTTTAGTGTTAGTATGGTCGCAGTATGGGCATTTCATGATCTGTTCACTTCCTTTGCAAAGGGTATGGATGTTACCTTTCCAGAAAACACCTCTAATTATGAGTAATGAATGTGGGAAGTCCGGCGCATAATACAGTTACCAACCGATAGGAGGTGAACAGAAATGGCACAAGCAAGCAATGGCAACTCCAGCTCTAACAATCTTGTCGTACCAAGAGCCAACGCTGCCTTGGAACAACTGAAATATGAAGTTGCCCAAGAACTTGGTATCACTCTTTCTCCGGACGGATATCAAGGCAATAAAACTTCTTATGAGAACGGTTCGATCGGAGGTTACATTACGAAACGTCTTGTAACTATTGCCGAACAACAACTGGCAGGTCAATTCCAATAATCTGCCAACATAAGCTTGCCGAAGAAGTGCCAAACGGTCCAAGCGGCTGGGCGGCACTTCTTTTCACGTGGTATTATTTGATGCACGGCTTAAAAAACGCCCCCGTAGATCTCCGTGTATTGATTGTAATAATAGATGACTCGCTGTACATAATGGCGGGTCTCGCCGAACGGAATATTTTTAATATCCCCTTCGCTGCCGTTCCATGAACCATCCGTGAGCCAGCGTTGAACCGTTCCAGGTCCGGCATTATAGGCCGCAATGACCGCTGTACGGTTGCCGTCGAACTTTCCGGATAAGGTATGCAAATACCAGGTACCCAGTTCAATGTTGGCGGAAGGCTCGTTCTTGAGCCGGCTCATGGATACATCGGGGAGCTTGGCCTGTTCAAGCGCCCACTTGGCGGTATCAGGCATCAACTGCATCAATCCGAGTGCTCCCTTTTTCGATTCGCGTCCGATCTTGTAGTTGGTCTCCACCCGAATGATTGCCGCCACAAGATAGGGGTCCACCTGATACGTGGAGCTGTGCTTGCGGATTTCTTCCTTATAATAAATCGGATAAAACCAGGACATCCAGTTCGTGCTGAGAAACAATATAGCGGTAAAACCGAGAAACAACAGCAGCAGCACTCTTTTTTTCAGGAGCCATTTCAGCATGGAAGACCCAGCCTGTCCCACAAAACGGCGATCTGCCGCTCGGTATCGGCAAAATCCCCGCTATTATCAATGACATAATCGGCTTTGGAGCGCTTAAGCTCAATATCCATTTGTGAGTTCAGCCGGGCCTCAGCCTGACCCTGCGTTAACCCGTTCCGTCTCTTCAGACGCTCAAGTTGTACCACACGCGGAGTATACACAACCAAAATCCGTTCAAACATATCCTCAAGTCCCGACTCGAAGAGCAGCGGGATATCCACGATGATCAGGCGCTCAGGCGTTTCCCGTTCCATTGCCTGCATCCGTTCCCTGATTTCCCGCCGGATTACCGGATGGGTCAGACCATTCAGAGCCTTTAGGGCTTCAGGATCGTGAAAGACAATGTCGCCTAATTTCGGGCGGTTCAACGTTCCGTCAGGAAGCAGTATCCCCTTGCCAAAATATTCGGTAACGGCGGCCAGCACCTCGTGTCCGGGGAGCATGAGCTCCCGGGCAATGACGTCGGCATCGACGAGCCTTGCCCCCTTCTTGATGAGAATAGCGGACACGGTGCTTTTTCCCGAGGCGATTCCCCCGGTTAAGCCCATAATCATGTTTTCACCTCATAACAGCTTCAATATTCCTATTGCAATCAAGAGCAGCGCAGGCAGCACCGAAGCGTGCTTCATCCAGGAGGTTCCGGCAAAACGCAGTCCCGTATGGAGTCCCAGAAGTAAAATACTGCCGCTGAACAGGGCAATAACAAGCGACGTCCACAGCGGATTAAATCCAAGGAGCGCGGCTCCAAGGCCCGTTCCGAAAGCGTCAAGCGAAAGGGCGACGCCCAGCACAAGCGCTTCGGCCGGGGAAATGCTGCCCGATTTATCCAAGTCGGCCGAGGACGGAGTGCGCAAAATTTGAACGACAATCCCCAGCCGCCGCAGCTCCAGGGAAAATACCGCGGATTTCTCCGGCTCTTTCTCCGGAGTACCAGCTGTTGCTGCAAGAATATCCGGGCTGTGATTCTCTGCGTACCCCGGCATCCCGTTAGTTTCGTCTTCCGCCTTATCTTCTTCCCTTTGCACTACCAGCTGCACTAGCGACCAGCAACCCATAAGAAGGATGATGACCGCCCCAATCAGGGAAGCGATATGAGGAGAGACGACTTTGGCCAGCAGCACGCCAACCTGCATCGAGACGCCCATCACAACTCCCGAACAGAGCGAAATAATAAGAACGGAGGGTAGAGGTATTCTCAATTTGCGCAATCCGTATGTAATACCTACACCGAAACCGTCCAGACTCAGAGCAAATCCCAACAGCAGCAGTGAAAAAATGGGGCTGATCACCCGCAATCCCTCCCGTGAAGAACCGAAACCTCCGATGCAAAAAGACGGAAGCCGTCGGGTCGCAAATGTAGCATTCTTCACACAGTATATGGGCGGGATGGGCTACGGGTGTCAACCTTTATGAAAAAACGCAAAATACGAAGAAAACCAGCGTAATTCAGCGAAAAACAACTGATCCTCAGGTTTAAAGCGGCGGCTGGCAGCTTGGACAAAAATGCGTCCCGCGTCCGCCGACTACGCTCTTCTCGACCACGGACCCGCAGGAATAGCAGGTCTGGTCTTTGCGGCCGTAGATCAGCAGCTTATGCTGGTAGCTTCCGCTTACCCCTTGGCCATTCACATACGATTTGACGGAGGAGCCGCCTGCATTTACCGCTTCCGCAAGTGTGACGACAATCGCCTGATGAAGACGGTCCAATTGTTCCGCAGTCAGTGACTTGGCAGCCCTCTCCGGATGAATACCGGCCCGGTGCAGGGACTCATCCACATAAATATTGCCGATGCCGACCACATATGCCTGATTGAGCAGCAAAGGCTTGATTTTTGTATTTTTCCCGGACAATAAATCTCTAAACGCTTCGGGTGTAAATTCCGGGTCAAGCGGTTCGAGTCCCAGCTTGTTCAGCGGAGGAAGGCTGAGATCTTCTCCTTGCAGGAACAAATCCATGGTGCCGAACTGTCTTACGTCCGTATAGCGCAGCTCAGTCCCATCCTCAAAATGAAAAATAACATGTGTATGCTTATCTAAAGGCTCCCCAGCCGCATACAATCCGTACCGTCCTTCCATCCGCAGATGGGAGACAAGTACCAGACCGTCCAGCAGAAAGCGCAAAAATTTACCGCGGCGCTCTACACGCTCAATCGTGTGGCCTTCCAGCATAGTTTCAAACATTCGAATATCGTCCGGACGCCGGATAATACGCGGCAGCCGGACGGTGACTTTCAGTATCTTTTTTCCTTGTACCAAGGTGTTCAATGTTCTCTTGACGGTCTCTACTTCCGGTAATTCCGGCATGATGTCTTCACCTCTACTCCATTATACCGGATAAGCAAGGCACGCGGGGGCTTTTATTTCGCTTCATACCAGTTACTTCCATAACTTACCTCAGCCTTGAGCGGAACGGACAGCTTCAGCGCGCCTTCCATAACTTCGGGCACGAGCTTTTTCATCGTCTCCAGCTCATCTTCCGGCACCTCGAACACCAATTCGTCATGCACCTGAAGCAGCATACGGCTCTTCAGCTTACGCTCGAACAGGGCCCGGTCCATATGGATCATCGCCAGCTTGATAATATCGGCCGCGGTTCCCTGAATCGGTGTATTCATCGCCGTCCGTTCGGCAAAGGAGCGCAGATTGAAGTTGCTCGCATTAATCTCCGGCAGATAGCGGCGGCGCTCCAGCAGCGTGGTGACGTAGCCCGCTTTGCGCGCTTCGCGGACAATCTCGTCCATGTAGCGGCGCACGCCCTGGAACACCTCGAAATACTGCTCGATGAACCTTCCGGCTTCCTTCCGCGTAATATTCAGGTTCTGGGAAAGGCCGTAATCGCTGATACCGTATACGATGCCGAAATTGACCGCTTTGGCGGAACGCCGCATGTTGGCGTCGACCGCTTCGGCAGGAACGCCGAATACGTCCATGGCCGTCTTGGTATGGATATCCATATCATGTAAAAAAGCATCCTTCAGCCTTGCGTCGTCTGAGATATGCGCGAGCACCCGCAGCTCAATCTGCGAATAGTCGGCCGCCAGAATCGACCAGCCCGGCTCGGAGGGGACGAATACTTTGCGGATTTTGCGCCCTTCCTCCAGCCGGATCGGGATGTTCTGCAGGTTCGGGAACTGGCTGCTCAGCCGTCCGGTCGCCGCAATCGTCTGGCGGTAGAAGGTGTGCACCTTGCCCGTCGACGGAGCAATTTCCTTCAGCAGCCCTTCCACGTAGGTGGACTGCAGCTTCGCAAGCGTGCGGTACTGCAAAATCTTCTGCACGATTTCATGGTAAGGCTCCAGCTTCTCCAGCACTTCGGCATCGGTAGAATAGCCGGTCTTTGTCTTCTTGATGACGGGCAGGCCCAGTTTATCGAATAAAATCTCCCCGAGCTGCTTCGTCGAATTCAAATTGAATTCCGTGCCCGCGATTTCGTAGATTTGCTCAACGAGACCCGAGATCGTGCTTTCAAACTCCCGGCCGAGCTCTTTGAGACCGTCCATATTAACGACAATCCCCTGCTTCTCCATGTCGGCCAAAATGCGCGAAAGCGGCATTTCCAGATCATGGAACAGCCCTGACATGGCTGTATCGGTCAAATCTTTCTCCTGCTTCGGCACAAGGCCAAGCACGGCCGCGCACTTGGCGGTGACATGCGCACCCAGAATGTTCAGCTCCGGCACCTTGTATTTGGCCCCCTTGCCAAACACCTCTTCGTCCGGCGCAAGGCGTGGCAGCCTGTATTTGGCGACAAGGTCGCTGAGGTTCTGATTGGCCTCGGTCGGGTCTAGCAAGTATGCAGCAAGCTGCACATCATGCGCCGCTCCGGCGAAGGGTATACCCTGCCAATGCAGCGCCAAGTCCGTGCGGTGCAGGTCGTAGCCGTTCTTCGGCGCATGCTCGTCGGCCAGCCAATCGCGCAAGCCTGCCGCCGCGGAGAGCTTCAGCAGCTCGAACGGCACAAAATAATGCCGCTGCGGCGTCGACAGCGCAAGACCGATCACTTCGGAGCGGTGCGGGTTCTCGCCGCTCGTCTCCACATGCAGCGCCTTGACATCCGTCAGCGCAGCCGTTAGTTCTTCAAGCTCAGGTTCGCCAGCAATGACGATGTCCAAGTCGTCAGCTTTGGGAGCGGTCTCTTCGTTCACGGGAGCGCTCCCGCTCAAGGAAAGCCGCTCCAGCAGCGACTTGAACTCCAGCTTCGCCAGCGCAGGTCCGGCTGTGTCTTTCTTGAGACCATGGAAAGCCATATCCTCCCAGGAATGCGTCAGCGGCACCTCACGGTAAATGGTCGCCAGCTTTTTGCTCATGATGGCGTCGTCGGCATGCGTCTCCAGCTTTTCCTTCATCTTGCCCTTCAGTTCGCCCGTTCCCGCGATTACTCCCTCTACGGAACCGAACTGGGCAAGCAGCTTGAGGGCAGTCTTCTCGCCGACACCCGGTACGCCGGGAATGTTGTCGCTCGCATCGCCCATCAGCCCTTTGAGGTCGATGATCTGCTGCGGCGTTAAATCATACTTTTCACGGATTTGCTCCGGACCGTACAACTCAATATCGGTGACGCCCTTGCGGATCAGCGCGATGGTCGTATGCTCCGACGCCAGCTGCAGCATGTCCTTATCCCCCGATACGATCATCACCTGGCGTCCTGCCTCGTCCGCCTGCCGGGAGATACTGCCGATAATATCGTCCGCTTCAAAGTTCTCAATCTCAAACTGCGGCACGCCCAGATCCCGCAGAAGACCTTTGAGGAGCGGGAACTGCTCCGACAGCTCGGGCGGCGTCTTCTGCCTGCCCCCTTTGTACTCCTGGTAACCTTCGTGCCGGAAGGTGACCTTGCCCGCGTCGAACGCGACGATCAGATGCGTTGGTTTATGCTCCTCAATCAGCCGCAGCAGCATGGTAGTAAAGCCGTACACGGCGTTGGTCTGCTGCCCCGCTGTATTGGTCAAAGGAGGCATGGCGAAGAATGCGCGGTAAATGACATTATTTCCATCTATAAGAATCAGCTTGTCCATTTTGCACCTCGTCTTTTATTGCTTATCCTTTACATTTTACCACATGGCCCGCCCAAATAGCCCATCAAAGTGCCGCAGCGGCTTCAAAGCTTACTCATACTGTGAAAAAAGAAGAAAGCGCCCTCGCCGCTCTGCGGCAATGATGCGCTTTCTCTTATAGCCATATTCGGCGTATTCGCCAAACGATCTGGCAATTTGCTACATATTTAAATCCGGACGTTTACCTGTTACCAAATAAACGACGCTTTCCCCGATGTTGGTCGCATGGTCGGCAATCCGCTCAATGTACCGCCCAACCAGCGTAAGCAGCATTGCTTGAGAGACCGATTCAGGCTTCTCAATCATATAGCTATACAAATCATTGATCATGGAGCTGTACAAATGATCGACCTGATCGTCGTCCATTGCCATTTTATGCGCCAGATCGGTATTCTCATCCAGATAGGCGGTGATTGCTTCACTGGTCATGAGTGTAACAATTTCAGCCATACGGGGAATGTCAACCAGCGGTTTGATCAGATCCTGGCCTTGGATGCGGAGAGTCACTTTAGCCACGTCCAGTGCTAAATCACCCATCCGCTCAAGATCGCTTGATATTCTAAAAGCAACGATTATTCTGCGTAAATCCTTG
>NZ_ASSD01000489.1 GCF_000520715.1 Paenibacillus zanthoxyli JH29 | reverse complement strand
GCCCAACATTACGCCGGGCCAGGTATTGTTCTCGCTAATCACGTTCAACGCTATATATGCGGCTCTCTTTATCGTGCTGATCTATCTGTTCGTGAAAGTTGTTAAAAAAGGCCCGTACACTGTGGAAGAAGAATCGCATTCGACGGACCCGTATAACAAGAAGAAGGGGTGATACCATGATCTCACTTAATGAACTTTGGTTTGTGCTGATTGCGGTTCTCTTCGTCGGATTCTTCTTCCTGGAAGGCTTCGACTTCGGTGTGGGAATGCAGTCGCAAATGCTGCCGAAGGATGAAAGACAGCGCCGGGTTATGATCAACTCGATCGGTCCGTTCTGGGATGCGAACGAGGTATGGCTGATTACCGGGGCGGGGGCGATGTTCGCCGCTTTCCCCGAATGGTACGCGACGCTGTTCAGCGGGTTTTATGTGCCGTTTGTCTTCGCTCTGTTTGGTCTGATTCTCCGGGGTGTGGCCTTTGAATACAGAGGCAAAGCGCAAACCGCCGGATGGAGAAAGACCTGGGATCTGTCCATTCTGATCGGCAGCTTCCTGCCGCCTTTCCTGCTTGCCATAGTATTTGCGAGCTTCATCAAAGGACTGCCGATTGACGGCGATATGCAGATGCATGCAGCCTTTTTCGGGGACATTGTCAATGTCTATACCGTGCTGGCCGGCCTTGCGGTTGTCCTGATGTGCAATATTCACGGTCTGCTGTTCACGGCGCTGCGCACCTTCGGCGAGTTGCAGGAACGGGCGCGCAAACGGGCGCGTACGTTGCTTCTGCCGACAGGCGTGCTGCTGCTGGCTTTTGTCATCATGACTTATTTCCAGACGGATATCTTCGAAGTGCGCGGAGTGCTGCTGTGGGCGATCGCGGCGCTGGGGCTGGTCGCTTTTTTACTAGCGGGTTATTTCAGCAAGCAGAAGCGCGACGGCTGGGCATTCGGCATGACGGGCGCGGTGCTGGGCCTTTCGGTAATCTCCGTATTCGTGGGCTTGTTCCCGCGGGTTATGGTCAGCTCGCTTGGCGAGGCTTACAACTTGACCATCACGAACGCCGCATCCGGTCAATATTCGCTGAAAGTGATGACGATCGTGGCGCTGACAATGCTGCCGTTCGTGCTGGGCTATCAGATCTGGAGCTATTTTATCTTCCACAAACGGCTTAGTGACAAGGAGACTCTTGAATATTAATGGATAGAAATTTGCTTGGGTATAAAGGAGTGAGACCGGTCTTTCTGGCGGTGGGCTTCCTTACCCTGGTGCAAAGCTTGTCCATCCTGCTGCTGGCGGCATCGCTGGCAGAAGTTATCTCCGCGCTGTTCGCGGGGAAGCCGCTGAAGGAACAATGGGGCACTGCGCTGTTGTTCCTTCTTGCGTTTCTGGCGCGGCATGCCTGCGGCCTGCTGATGAGCAGCATCTCGTACCGGTTCGCCGAGAAGACGGGCAGCGCCATGCGGCGGGAGATGATGGACAGGCTGTTCCGGCTGGGGCCGAGAATGGCCGGGGATCAAGGAACGGGAACCCTGGTGACGCTCGTACTGGAGGGCGTTACCAAGTTCCGCACCTACTTGGAGCTGATTATTCCGCGTATGGTGGGAATGGCGGTAACGCCTGTGCTGCTGCTCGTTTATGTGTATACGCAGGACCACATGAGCGGCATAATACTGACTTTAACGATGCCGATCCTTATCGTGTTCATGATTCTGATCGGCATGACGGCCCGTAAGCAGATGGACCGGCAGCTGGAATCGTACCGGACGCTGTCCAATCACTTTGTGGACTCGCTGCGGGGGCTTGAGACGCTGAAATTTCTCGGACGCAGCAAGGACCACAGCGAGGCCATCGCCGAGGTCAGCGACCGCTACCGCTCGGCAACGATGCGCACGCTGCGTGTGGCGTTCCTGTCATCGTTCGCGCTTGATTTCTTCACGATGCTGTCCGTTGCTTCCGTGGCTGTCAGTCTCGGCGTGCGGCTGGTAAACGGCGATATGACACTGGTTACGGGACTGACGATCCTAATTCTGGCGCCGGAATATTTCCTGCCGGTGCGGCTGGTTGGCGCCGACTTTCACGCCACGCTTGACGGCAAGGAAGCGGGTGAAGCGATGAAGAGTATTATCGACCGTGAACCGGTCAAGGCGGTGGCGCTGGAACGTGGGGAGCCATCCCCGCCGGATGCTCCGGTAGGAGAGGAAGGGCCGCCTGAAGGCCGCCGCAATGAAGCTGCGGGGTACGCTTCGGGCGGTAAACCGGGCGGGAACTCCCCCGGTGGGGGGGGCTCTGCGGCAGTCTCCGGGGGAGGCGCTTCTGTCTTGCCCGAATCGACATTTTCCTGGAACGGCAGCAGTACGCTGTCTTTTCAGGGCGTTAGCGTACGGTATGAGGAAGGTGGCCCTTCCTCGCTGGAGGAGATTCGTTTACAGTTCACCGGCACCGGCAAAATCGGCATCATCGGCGAAAGCGGCGCCGGTAAATCGACGCTGATCGATGTGCTCGCTGGCTTTTTACACCCGAGCGGGGGCAGTATAACGGTTAACGGCTGCAAGGTGAGCTCGCTGAACGACGACGCCTGGCGGCGCCAGACGTCGTATATTCCGCAGAAGCCGTACATTTTCAGTGGAACATTGGCGGATAATGTCCTGTTCTATTACCCGGAGGCT
>NZ_ASSD01000488.1 GCF_000520715.1 Paenibacillus zanthoxyli JH29 | reverse complement strand
GGTCAATCATTTGGCCGGAGAGCGGCTGCATCCCTACCATACCCACCTTGTCCCGCGCTGCGTATATACGCGGCCGGAGGTGGCGAGCGTAGGGTACACGGAGAAGGAGGCCAAAGCGCTGGGCCGCGATGTCGCAACCGGCAAATTTCCCTTCTCGGCTATTGGAAAGGCGCTTGTGTACGGTTCGAAGGACGGCTTCGTGAAGGTAGTCGCCGATAAGACAAGCGGAGACATTCTCGGTGTGCAAATGATCGGGCCTCATGTGACCGATCTGATCGGCGAGGCCGCATTAGCCCAGCTGCTGGATGCGACGCCTTGGGAAATCGGCGAGGCGATCCATGCGCATCCGACGCTCTCCGAAATTGTCGGCGAAGCGATGCTTGCCGTGGATGGCAAGGCCATCGGCATTTGACAGGGCCGAGGTTGAATAGCCCGCGGGCCGGCGCAATTTACGGACATTCCGGATGAAGGTAACTTACCTAAAAAGTTCTGCAGCGCCCGCATACGGGCCGAAGCGGGAGAATGCTTCACCCGTCCCCGCGTCATTCACGCGCAAACGGGCGCTGATCGGCTTTTCTTTTTGAAGTCAAACGCTATATAATAGACTTATACCCGATTAGTACCAGGTTTTAAGATCAGATCAACAAATGGTCTTCCTGCGGCGGGATCGGGGTCAGAACTAAGGAGGTACCTCTACTATGGATACTCAAGGTACTGCAAATAAAGTGAACAGGCATGAGCCGCTTGGACTGACCGACGGCCAAGTGATCGACATGTACCGATATATGCTGCTTGCGCGCAAATACGACGAGCGCAGCCTGCTGCTTCAGCGGGCCGGGAAGATCAACTTCCACGTCTCGGGCATCGGCCAGGAAGCGGCGCAGGTGGCGGCTGCCTTCGCGCTCGACCGGGAGAACGATTATTTTTTGCCTTACTACCGCGATTATGCATTCGTGCTGTCTGTCGGCATGACGACCCGCGAGCTGATGCTGTCGGTCTTCGCCAAGGCGGAGGACCCCAGCAGCGGCGGACGGCAGATGCCCGGTCATTTCGGCAGCAAGCGGCTGCGTATCGTTACCGGCTCAAGCCCCGTTACGACGCAGGTTCCCCATGCGGTCGGCTTTGCGCTGGCAGCCAAGATGCAGAAGAAGAAGTTTGTTTCTTTCGTCACGTTCGGTGAAGGCTCCAGCAATCAGGGGGATTTTCATGAAGCGTGCAACTTTGCCGGAGTGAATAAGCTTCCGGTTATCATTATGTGCGAGAATAACCAGTACGCGATCTCGGTTCCGGCTCACCGCCAGCTTGGCGGCAAGGTTAGCGACCGCGCGCTTGGCTATGGCTTTCCGGGCGTGCGCGTAGACGGCAACGATCCGCTGGAAGTGTACCGCGCCGTCAAGGAAGCCCGTGAACGGGCGATAGCGGGTGAAGGCCCGACGCTGATCGAAGCGATGATGTACCGCCTGTCCCCGCACTCCACCTCCGATAACGACCTGGCGTACCGTACCAAAGAAGAGGTCGAGGAGAACTGGAAAAAAGACGGGGTAGCCCGTTTCCGGGAGTATTTGACTGAGCTTGGACTGTGGAGCGAGGAGCAAGAACGCGATCTAGCTGCTCAGTGTAATCTGGATCTCAAAGAAGCAATCGAATACGCCGACAATGCGCCGTTCCCGAAACCGGAAGATACGCTGCTGCATGTGTACAGCGAATCCGAGGGAGGGGTGTAGCTCATGGCAATGATGGAATATATCGACGCCATCCGGCTGGCGATGAAGGAAGAGATGGAACGCGACAACTCCGTCTTCGTCCTGGGGGAGGACGTCGGCGTTAAGGGCGGCGTGTTTACGACAACCAAGGGGCTGCAAGAGCAGTTCGGCGCAGAGCGCGTGCTGGATACGCCGCTTGCGGAATCGGCGATTGCCGGCGTGGCGATCGGCGCGGCGATGTACGGCATGAAGCCGATTGCGGAAATGCAGTATTCCGATTTCATGCTTCCGGCGACCAACCAGATTATCAGCGAAGCGGCCAAAATCCGCTATCGCTCCAATAATGACTGGAGCTGTCCGGTTGTCATCCGCGCGCCGATCGGCGGCGGCATCTTCGGCGGCTTGTACCATTCACAGTGTACCGAATCGATATTCTTCGGCACACCCGGTCTTAAGATCGTCGCGCCGTATTCGGCATATGACGCGAAAGGGCTGCTGAAAGCGGCCGTCCGCGACCCGGACCCGGTGCTGTTCTTCGAGCATAAGAAATGCTATAAGCTAATTAAGGGAGACGTTCCGGAAAGCGACTATACCATTCCGATCGGCGAAGCGAACCTGCTCCGCGAGGGTGATGATATCACGGTCATCGGCTACAGCCTGCCGATGCATTTTGCGATGCAGGCGGCGGAGGAATTGGAGCGTGAGCAGGGCATTACGGCGCATATTCTCGATCTGCGCACGCTGCAGCCGCTGGACCGCGAGGCCATCAAGGCAGCTGTGCGGCAGACGGGCAAAGTCTTGATTGTGCATGAGGATAACAAGACGGGCGGCGTAGGTGCCGAGGTAGCGGCGATCATCGCCGAGGAGTGCCTGTTCGAGCTGGACGCGCCGATCTTCCGCCTGTGCGGGCCAGATGTTCCGGCGATGCCGATCAGCCCGCCGATGGAGAAATTTTTCATGCTCAGCAAGGACAAAGTGAAAGCGGAAATGCTGCGGCTGGCGCAGTATTAGGACCAGGAATTGGTGGGAATCAAGTAACCATCTGGCGAGAACAGCATGTTTAAGGAGTGAAAGTATGACCGACAACAAGAAGTTGACGGATGTTGCGATGCCGCAGCTTGCGGAGTCGCTGGTATCGGCGACAATCGGCAAATGGCTGAAGAAGCCGGGTGATCCGGTGGAACAGTATGAGCCGCTGTGTGAAGTGATTACGGATAAGGTTAACGCCGAGCTGCCGTCCACCGTGGACGGCGTCATGGGCGATATTCTGGCGGAGGAAGGGCAGACGGTCGCGGTCGGCGAAGTGATCTGCCGGATCGCGGTATCC
>NZ_ASSD01000487.1 GCF_000520715.1 Paenibacillus zanthoxyli JH29 | reverse complement strand
GACGTCGCCGGAAATCCCGCCAATCAAGCAGTAGGATCTGGCGGAGCGGCGAAAACTTTAGACACTGGAGCGCAGGCGGGAAATGCGGAGCCTTCGGGCGAAAAGCTGCCGCCTCCCGGAACGGACTCGAATACGGTTGGTCGTGGTAGCGCCGGAGCGGGGAGCGAAGCGGCAAAGACGGAAGCCACCGGGGAATCGGCAGATAGCAGCACGGCAGTTCTGTCGGCTCCGGGGACACAGGGAGATCCGGATACCGTTGAAGGTATTAACGGAAAGACACAGCCTGGGCGGGGGATGGAAGCGGATGGAAGCGAAATGCAAGCCCCCGGCGGAGTCACTGGAAAAGGCCTGACAGGAAGCAGCGAAGCAGCGGTTAATGGCGCAAGCATATCGGAAGGCGGACAAGCTGCTGGTGAAGCCGGGGCTGAAAATATGCAGTCAGGCC
>NZ_ASSD01000486.1 GCF_000520715.1 Paenibacillus zanthoxyli JH29 | reverse complement strand
CGGACCGCTGCTGCTGCCCGTGGGCAACGCGCGGGTGTCCTCGCCGTACGGTTACCGGATCCATCCGGTGACGGGAGAGCGCAAGCTGCATACCGGCGTTGACTTCGCCGTTCCGCAGGGCACGGACATTCATGCGGCTGAAGCGGGCACTGTCATTGTCGCGGAATGGTGGAGCGGCTACGGCTACTGCGTCGTTATCGACCACGGCGGCGGCATGTGGACGCTGTACGGACACATCCGCGAGGGCGGTATCAAGGTTAGCGTAGGAGACAAGGTGGAGCGCGGACAGACCATTGCGGAATCGGGCGCCACCGGCAGGGTAACCGGACCGCATCTTCACTTCGAGGTGCGGATTGACGGAAAGCCTGTAGAACCGATGGATTACCTGTGATTTAGCGGTATTATAAATAATATTTAGCATTACGGCATATACTGGAAGTCAGACCGATCTGACGGGACGGACCTCAGGCTGACGGCATGGTGGACAAGAAGGGACGGTGAAGGCTTCATGTTAAAAAAGAGCACAGCGGCTTTTATGGTTATCGCAGCTCTTCTGTGTGGCAGTCTGTTAACGCTGGCGGTGACGGGCTCGCTCTTTTCCGGACAAGCTGCCGGAGAAAGCGTGGCATCCGCCCCGGCAAGCGGCGGGCTTGCGCAGAGCGAAGCGAAGAAGCTTGGGACGACGCTAAGCCTGATCGAGGGCAATTACTACAAGAGCGTGGATCGAAGCAAGCTGATCGACGGCGCGGTTAACGGGATGATGGAAGCGCTCGGCGATCCTTACTCGAACTATATGGCCAAGGAGACGGCGGAGAAATTCGAAGAGAGCATTGAGGGCTCGTTCACCGGCATTGGAGCCGAGGTCGCCTCAGATAACGGCAAAGTAGTCGTCGTGTCGCCGATTAAAGGCTCGCCGGCGGAGAAGGCCGGAGTTCAGGCGAAGGATATTATTGTCTCTGTTAATGGAACATCGCTTACAGGAATGGATTTGAACGACGCAGTCGCCAAAATTCGCGGCCCCAAAGGCAGCACAGCGGTTCTCGTCATCCAGCGAAGCGGTTCCACGCAGCCCCTGACGTTCAATATCAGACGGGATAACGTGACATTGGAGACGGTCAACTCCTCCATGGAGAAGAACGGCGTTGGCGTGATCGAGATTACGCAGTTCTCGCTGAACACCGCCGACCGCTTCAAGGAAGAGCTGGGCAAGCTGGAGAAGAAGGGACTCAAAGGTCTTGTCATTGACGTCCGCAACGATCCCGGCGGCGTGCTGCCGGTTGTCATCGATATTGCCGAGCAGTTCGTGCCAAGAGGCAAGACGATCGTTCAAGTCGAGAACAAGAACAAGGAACGTGAGCTGACGACCTCCAAGGGCAGAGGCAAGGATTATCCGGTCGTCGTCTTGATGAATAAAGGCAGCGCAAGCGCGTCTGAGATCTTGGCGGGAGCGCTGCAGCAGTCCGCCGGAGCCAAGCTGATCGGCGATAATTCCTTCGGCAAGGGAACGGTGCAGACCAGCTTTGACAAGCAGCTTGGTGACGGCAGCCTGCTCAAGATTACGATCGCCAAATGGCTGACACCGAACGGCAGCTGGATTCACGGCAAGGGAATTAAGCCGGATATCGCGGTGGCGCAGCCGGATTATTTTTCGGTGACGCCAATCGACAAGAGTGCACCGCTCCAGTACAACTCTAACAGCTCGAATGTGAAGAGCGCGCAGACGATGCTGGACGGTCTGGGCTACAAGCCGGGGCGCAAAGACGGATATTTTGACACCGGCACGAAGGACGCGGTAAAGAAATTCCAGAGCGCGGCCAAGCTGAAAGCTACCGGCATCATTGACGCCAAGACGGCGGAGGCGCTGGAAGCCGCCTTGATCAAGGCGATACGGAACCCTGTGAACGACAATCAGCGCAACCGGGGAATTGAAGAGATACGGAAGGAAATCGGGGCGAAGGCGTCGAATTCATGAAGAAGGCTGATTACAGCCTTCTTTTTTCATGCCGCTAAAGAGCAAAACCCAATATTTCCCGTTTAAAAAGCCTGTCTTTGACTATCCCATTCCATTAGAATAAAGGATGAAGCCGCGATTTAAGATAGCGCAGCCAAAGGAGCGTGACGATCGGTTTGAATGACATGCTGGAACTGCTGGCAAGCTTGGGGAATGCCGCGCTGCATATGCTGGCGCAGCCCTTTTATTATATCGCTTTGCTGTTTATGGCCCTCTATTACCGCAGGCAGACGCTGCTGGAGCGGCGGCTCATTCATGTAAAGCTGCACAGCTGGGGCAGGGAAATATGGCTCGCCATAGGGACGGG
>NZ_ASSD01000485.1 GCF_000520715.1 Paenibacillus zanthoxyli JH29 | reverse complement strand
CCCTCATGTTTAGAGCAGGATCGACGTGAGTGCTTGGTGTGGACGCTCCGCGAACGGACCGTTGTTCCAATCGCTGTTGTGTCCAGATTTTTTTCATTCTCCTGGGCGGTGAAAATCCGGACACAAAGGCGACCGCTGCCGCTTTTCCACAATCGTTCCGTCCTCTCCGCTGCTTTAAGCGGGAACAGTTTCTTAAGAACGCAAAAAAAGAAATCGCTCTTTTGGTAAAATGGAGGTACCACCCAACCATTTCAAAAGGAGCGATCTCTTTGTACATTCAATATACCATGGACTAACTTTGCTTGCCAATGGATCTGGAAGAAAACATTCCAGAACATCACCTCGTTCGTGTCGTTAACGCAGCCGTGAATCGGCTCGACGACGCCATCTTTGACGCTGCCTATCCCGGCGGTGGCCGCGACAGCTACCACCCTAAAATGCTTACCAAAGTCATTATCTATGCCTACGCCCAGCGAATCTATTCGTCTCGTCAAATCGCCAAAGCTGTGCGGGAGAACATTCCCTTCATGTGGCTGGCCGGACGGCAGCGACCAGACTTCCGCACCCTTAATCGCTTCCGTTCCCAGCGAATAAAGAACGTCCTCGAAAAGGTATTTACCGCCGTGCTTCAGTTTCTGGCTGACGAAAAATACGTTTCTCTGGAGCATTACTTTGTGGACGGAACCAAAATCGAGGCGAACGCCAATCGC
>NZ_ASSD01000484.1 GCF_000520715.1 Paenibacillus zanthoxyli JH29 | reverse complement strand
TTCCCCCGCCACAAAGGCGTCGCCCACTTTCAGCGTTCCGTTCTGAACGAGAATGCGAGCTACCGGACCACGGCTCTTATCCAATTCAGCTTCGATTACGGTACCGCGAGCCCGTTTATCCGGGTTCGCCTTGTATTCATTTACTTCAGCAACGAGCAGAATCATCTCAAGCAGATCCTCAAGACCGATGCGCTGTTTAGCCGAAACATTGACGAAAATGGTATCGCCGCCCCATTCTTCGGGAACAAGCTCGTAATTGGTAAGCTCCTGCTTCACTCTGTCCGGATCAGCGCCCGGCTTGTCAATTTTATTGACAGCGACGAT
>NZ_ASSD01000483.1 GCF_000520715.1 Paenibacillus zanthoxyli JH29 | reverse complement strand
CAGTATATTCTGTGTCTACTATTCAGTCTAACTTCAATCTTCTATTACTGGCTGTCCGAGGTACGTCAGGCACCAAATCGAGACTCTCATATCTTCGCAAGGTTGTGGTGCTGACATGGAGTCTCTCGGCCATCTGTTTCGGAGTAAAGGTTTTGTCCACCTGCAACACCTTCCTTAAAGTCAAACTCTAAAGTACGGAAACAATATTATAAGAGACAATGGTCGTCCACACAAGGATTCTTGGTATGTCAAACGAAATCTTGCATGAATGTTATATGATCAAGTTGGAATGAAAAATCGAGGAGGAAACTTAATGGAAAAGGGTCATTTTGCTTTAACGTACTGGAACCTAAAGCCCGGGGAATTCATTACGTTCGGCACGTATCCGCAGTCTGTAGACGGTAAAGAACTGGCGATTAAATGGCGTGTTCTTCAAAATTCAGGAAGCGAGCTGTTTGTTTTGAGTGAGTATATTTTAGACTGCAAGAGGTATCACGGTAAGAGCGCGGAACTGAAGTGGCGTGATTGCATGGAAATTACGTGGCATGACTGCGATTTGCGCGAATGGCTGAATGATGAATTCTATAACGCTGCATTCAGTGACGCCGAAAAGCAATTCATAAAGACAACTCATTGCACAGACAACGGAGAGGGCTGCCCGGATACGGAGGACAAGGTCTTTCTGCTAAGCGTTGCCGAGATAGAGGAGTTATCTGAGATCAACGGCAAGGATTTAAGGCGCGCTGTTGGAACCGATTTTGCCAAGACGAAAAAGCCCGATGGATGCAGCTTATATGTATATGATAAAACGAACAAAGATAACTATATCTTCAAAGACGGCGAAGAAGTTGGCTGTTCCTGGTGGTGGCTGCGAACACAAGGAAACAAGCCTTCACGTGCGTTTTTTGTAGGAACAGATTGCAGTGTTCGCAGCTATGGGAATAACAGTATAGACGGTTATGGTGTGCGTCCTGCTTTAAATATGAATCTTTCATGATAAAGATGGAAAACGAGAAAATACCCAGCCAACTATGAATGTAAAGCGGTGGAGTTAGGTCTTGTTTTCAAGGAGGAAAGACATGGATTACATTTCACCGAAAGAAGCGGCGTTAAAGGTGAAACGGTGGCCTAAAGATACCATAGCGGCGGGTCGTCGTCATACCGTTGGTCTTAAATCTGACGGAACGGTGACGGCTGTGGGTGATAATAAATATGGCCAATGTGATGTAAGCGACTGGCGCGATATTGTGGCGATTGCGGCTGGTAATGTTCATATGGCGACGAACACGGGTAATGCTCATACCATCGGTCTTAAATCTGACGGTACGGTGGCGGCTGTGGGTTGGAATAAGCATGACCAATGCGATGTAAATGACTGGCGCGATATTGTAGCGGTTGCGGCGGGTTGGCGTCGTACCATTGGGCTTAAATCGGATGGCACGGTGGTAGCTGTGGGCCGAAATAATGAAGGCGAATGCAATGTAAGCGGCTGGCGTGATATGGTGGCGGTCGCGGCGGGTGACTGGCATACCATCGGGCTTAAATTGGACGGCACGGTGACGGCTGTGGGTAATAATCGGTATAGCCAATGCGATGTAAGCGGCTGGCGCGATATTGTGGCGGTCGCGGCGGGTTACCTTCATACCGTCGGGCTTAAATCGGACGGTACGGTGGCGGCTGTGGGTTTGAATAAGCATCACCAATGCGATGTAAGCGGCTGGCGCGGTATTATGGCGATAGCGGCGGGTAGTAATCATACCATCGGCCTTAAATCGGACGGTACGGTTGCGGCTGTGGGTTGGAATGAGTATGGCCAATGCAATGTAAGTGGCTGGCGCGATATTGTGGCGGTTGCGGCGGGTTGCGCTCATACTCTCGGCCTTAAATCGGACGGCACGGTGGTTGCTGTGGGTGATAATGAATATGGCCAATGCGATGTAAGCGGCTGGCGCGGCATCCAACTTCCCGGCAATTAGTTTTCAATATTAATAACTCAACTTTCCAAGCGAAAAAATAGGCCGAATCGCTGATGCGACAAGGGTTGAGACTGAAACAAAAAAAGGGAAACTTCACCTTTCATTAAGTGGAAGAGAATGAAGCGGAACTTGCTAAACTTAACAGATGGCATAAAAAATAACAACCGTTTATTAGACTGAAGGTAAAGTTGAAGGGGAGATTACAAAAGATTAAATCGGGGGCTTTATCATGGGAGAAGCGAAGGCATTGGAAAGAGTAAAGAGTAAGGCAAGAGAAATAAAACGAAATATTTTTGTGTTATACCTAGCTTATAAAGACCCAAGAGTTCCGTGGTATGCTAAGCTATTTACGATATTAGTTGTTGCATATGCATTTAGTCCAATTGATTTAATTCCTGATTTCATTCCAGTTTTGGGTTATCTTGATGATTTAATTATTGTTCCGCTCGGGATAACGCTTGCACTTAAAATGATTCCAACTTCGGTTATTGAAGACTGTAAGGTAAGGGCGGAGGAAATTCGAAAGAACGGAAAGCCGAAAAATTGGGTGACTGGAGCAATAATTATTTTAGTTTGGATTTTGTTAGCTATTTGGATTGGGAGCATGTGTTATAAGTTCTTCACATAACACGACTCTCCAAGCAATAGCCGCTTTTAAGGGCGGTTCGGCTGTAGACAATCGGAGTAGCAGAATAGGCCGCTTCCCTTGCCTGGGGCGGTCTATTTCCGTTTATTGGTGAGTATCAGCGTAACCAGTGTCGCGAATGAAATCATCAGCGTCAAAGCTTGGTATACGCCTTATTCTACGCGGTTTATTGATACTGTTTTCCGTATTCACTTTACCTTTGGGGTAGTTCACAACTTATCCTTATGACTTCCTGCCTTTTCTGCGACTTCTAGTGAATAGGCCTGATGCCTTGTCCATTATAAACCTGCAATAATATACTATAAGCCATTTAAATTTAAGATGTATAGTCATGTGAGAATACTTGAAGGGAGTTTTCCTCATGAATATTACATCTTTTTTATTATACTGTATTATTATCACTATAACGCCAGGGCCTACTAATATCGTCATATTATCCACAGTGCATAATTTTGGGACAAAAAAGGCAATGGAATATACGTATGGAGCAACTATTGCTTTTGGTCTATTGCTTGTTATTTCCGCTATGTTGAATACTATGCTTATAACGGTAATGCCTAAAATTTTAATTATTATGCAGATCATCGGAAGCTTTTATATGTTCTATCTCGCTTATCAAATTTACAAAATGGATACATCAAAACCAACTGTAAACCAAACGGGTACTTTTATGTCAGGCTTCCTTATGCAGTTTTTAAATCCCAAGGTCTTACTATTTACAATGACTGTAATCCCCAGCTTTATTCTGCCCTACTATACCGCAATGCCTGCTGTGACAATAAGTGTTATAACTATTACTCTTATTGGATTTTTAGCCTTTATTACATGG
Organism: Paenibacillus zanthoxyli JH29; assembly: GCF_000520715.1. Taxonomy (GTDB): domain Bacteria; phylum Bacillota; class Bacilli; order Paenibacillales; family Paenibacillaceae; genus Paenibacillus_AQ; species Paenibacillus_AQ zanthoxyli. Next base: position 4,288 of record NZ_ASSD01000483.1, on the reverse strand, counting down.
GTTCTGTTCGGTACAATCTTCAAGGCGTTTTTACAAAAGCATACAAGGGCTGTTAATGTAATGATGGCTCTATTTTTAGCTTATGCTGCAGTAATGATATGGATATAGGTAAGCTATCAAGAGGTGAATGAAGTGGACAAATTTATCTATAAAAAATCGGCAGGTATTACTGCGTTGTCAGCAAGCCTTACTGATTTTACGTATAAAAAGCACTCTCACAAGGAGTATGCAGCAGGTGTAACATTGCGAGGTATTCAAGAGTATAACCTGGACGGCAATTTGCAATTATCTTATCAAAATGGTGTTATGCTTTTTAATCCGGAGCAGGCACATGACGGAATGGCGCATGATGAGGCAGGACTGGATTATGTAATGCTGTATATTGAGCCGCAATTGCTTTTAGAAGTTATTGAGAAAAAGGAAATCGTACGTTTTTCAACCCCGATTGTGTATGATTATGGACTTGAACAAAAAATATTAAGTCTTTCTAATGCAATATTAAGCGAAAAAGATGAGGCTTTGTGCAGTGAGTTACTCTTATCCCTCACGGATAGCCTTATTCAAACGAATCTGTCTACAGAATATAAGAAAGATAACGCTCTAATTAGAAAAGCAATGGATATGCTTCATTCCAACCTGGAAACTGTACTTAAACTTGATGAGATATGTAAAGAGCTTAATTTATCGAAATTTCAGTTTATCCGACTATTCAAGGCTCATACTGGAATTTCACCATACCAATACTTTCTTAACTGCAAGATCGAACGTGCAAAGCAGCTAATAGAAAAAAACGGAGATATTTATTCAGCAGTAGCTGAATGCGGTTTTGTTGATTTAACCCATTTAAATAAACACTTTAAAAGCGTATATGGAACAACAGCATTTGAATACAGGTCCCATATAAATTGAGGAGTGAAATCTGCGGTCCGAGTGATCTTCTTATCTTTTGCCAGAATCGACTGAATAGGCGAGTCCCGTTTTTCAAGCAAAAGAACCTTCAAATCCACCCATTAAGTGGAGATGAGGGTTCTTTTTAATGCGTGAGGTTAATCAAATCCATTGAAGTTTCTGAGCATCGTAATGAACGCTTCAAGCTGATCATTGTTCCAATTGGAAATTCGCTCATAGAATGCGTTCTCTTTCTCCTTAAGGGCATGAATGGTCATTTGGTGTCCAAGCTCAGTGAGAGACAGAAGGACCCCTCGTCCATCATCCGGCGAATTTGCCTTGTTAACATACCCTTTCTGTTCCAGAGGTTTAACAAGGCGGCTAACGGAGCTCCGGTCCATGGCTGTGGATTCAGCTAACGCAGCGGCGCTTGTCGGACCGTAGGAATAGAGCCAACGAACAATGTGGAAGGCAGCGGGTTGGATTGTAGGATCGAACCTTTCTGCAGCCCGAACATTCAATGCATGGGAGGCGCTGATAAGCGCATGAAGCTGTTCGCCAAGCTGTAGTTCTAATTGCTCTCTTATCACATTTTTGCCTTGGTCATTATCTTGATCATATTCCACTGTTTTACCCCATCCTCTATAAATAATAAGATTAATCCGTGTAAGTAGTTGACATATATCCATTAAATCAATATAGTTGACATATGTCAATCAAAAAAGTATAACCCACAGAGGAGACTAATTATGAACCACAAACCTATCGTTGTCATCACTGGAGCAACAAGCGGGCTGGGGCAAATTGTCGCTATGGATTTGGCGAAACGCGGCGCTCACCTTGTCATGACCGCCAGAAGCAAGGAGCGGGCTGAGGCAACAAGGCAATGGATCAAAGACAGTTCACCTTCAACAAAAGTAGATTTCTTTTACGGGGACTTGTCCCTGATGAAGGATGTGAGACGTGTTGGACAGGAAATTACAGCTGCTTTTCCCAAGATCGATGTGCTAGTGAACAATGCGGGGCTCCATGCCTTTGAACAGCGCACTACCTCTGAGGGATTTCCTGAAATGATTGCGGTGAATTACTTGGCCCCGTGGCTATTGTCGCAAGTGCTGGAACCATCCTTAAGAAATGCGGGAACGGCCAGAATTGTAAATGTGGCTTCGGAAGCCTCGCGAAATCACGGGATTCTAAAGCTGCCGGGTGATTTAACCGATACCACTCCATTTACAGCCAGAGGCTCATCTGCAATCTACGGAAAAACCAAGCTCCTCAATATTATGTTCACAGCTGAACTGGGCCGTCGGTTAACCGGAACTGGAATCAGTGTAAATGCGTTGAATCCCGGGTTCAATGTTACAGGACTTGGACGTGAGCTTTGGTTCGCGTCCATACTTGAACGTATCTTAAAATTACTCCATATTGGCGATCCGCGCAAAGGAGCTGAAATCATCACCCGGCTGGTTGTGGACCCGAAGTACCAGAAGGTGACGGGAGGATATTTTAACGTTGGCACCGGAGATTCCATTAGGCCTGTGCACCCGGGCGGGGATACCGAAATGCAGAACAAGCTATGGAGGGCAACCGCAGATCTTTTGGAACAAAAAGGAGTGCTGAAATAAATGAACAAGATTAATAAAGGACCTCTGTTGTTCATCATGATATTGGGTGCTTTCATAGCCGTTCTGAATCAGACGATTATGAGTGTCGCTATTCCAGAATTAATAACAGATTTTAACATCTCGGCCACAACGGCTCAATGGCTGACAACAGGGTACATGCTGGTGAATGGAGTTTTTATTCCTATCACAGCCTATCTGATGCAGCGTTTTACGACCCGTGAATTATTCCTTTCAGCTATGCTTGCGTTTCTAGCCGGATCTGTTGTATCTGGAGTAGCTCCTGGCTTTGAACTGCTGCTCATTGGGCGTCTTATGCAGGCTGCGGGAGCAGGCATCATTATGCCGCTCCTGATGAATGTTGTGCTTGCCATCTATCCTGAGGAGAAGCGTGGAGGCGCAATGGGGCTTATTGGAGTAGCCATTATCTTTGCCCCTGCAATCGGTCCGGCCTATGCCGGGTATATGCTGGATCATTACGCCTGGCGTTCGCTGTTCTATGTCATTATTCCGTTTGCGGCGTTGGTTATCCTTCTGGCCTTTTTTTACTTGAAAAATGTAACAGAGCGGGCCTATCCCAAGCTGGATATTACCGGCATGATTTTGTCCACTGTTGGATTCGGCACTTTACTATATGGATTCAGCAGAGCAGGCGCAATCGGCTGGACATCGACCGAAGTGATTGTAACCTTGCTTGTTGGCGTGATCTCGCTGGTTCTTTTTTCAATAACCCAGCTTAAGAGCAAAACCCCCTTACTGGAATTGAAAGCATTCAAATACAACATGTTTACGCTGACCACCCTTATTAATGTTACTGTGACGGTGGTCATGTATGCAGATATGATGCTGCTTCCGATCTATTTACAGAATATGAGGCACTACACGGCATTTGATGCCGGAATTTTGATGCTGCCGGGCGCCTTGATTATGGGCTTGCTTATGCCCGTTGCGGGCAGACTGTTCGACAGGTTTGGCGCAAGATGGCTTTCGGTCATCGGTATCGCCATTACGATTGTGACAACCATCGGCTTTACTTCGTTAACGGACTCCACAAGCTATATCTATCTTCTGCTCATGTCCACCGGCAGACGAATCGGAATGGCATTGTTCATGATGCCGATTACAACCGCGGGACTTAACCAGCTTCCGGCTTCGTACCATGCTCACGGAACTGCCATTTCCAATACGGTCAAGCAAGTGTCGGGTGCCATCGGCACAGCGCTTCTGGTCACGATCCTGACCAACCGTGCACAGTTTCATGCGGTTAGGATGGCTGCCGAAGGAGTGATTGGCGATCAGTCGCAATTGCTGCAGAAGGCCTCTATAGCGGGGATGAACGATGCATATTTAGCCGTCATTATTTTTGGAGCAATCGGGCTGGTGATGTCCTTCTTCATTAAGAAAACAAAGCAGCCTGAAGTCGCTCCGCACGGTGAGTTGATACAGGCTGGAACCGGCAGGAAGGCCTGAATTGCAAAAATCTGCGGATAAGGCGAATTTACCAACAGATCCAAATAAACGCCAGTAATGGTGATAATAACTTAACCCAAAAGCGGATCCTAGCGCCAGCTAACAGCATTAACCGTGTTAACATTTGTTTCCCCCTGTGGTATACTCAACTCAGAAACAGCGTACAATGCAAAGAGAGCCGTGCTGGTAACACGACTCCCCTAGCAATAGCCGCTTTTAAGGACGGCGGCTTATAAGGTAGGCCTCGAGAAATAGACCGTTATCCTTGAGCAGGGCGGTCTATTTCTTTTGTGCGACTTGTTTTGCTA
>NZ_ASSD01000482.1 GCF_000520715.1 Paenibacillus zanthoxyli JH29 | reverse complement strand
TAGAGGAAGGAGTCTTCTCGGCTTTTAAGATAAAAATCTGCAGAACGTATATATCGGTCTGGATTCTGTTAACAAGATCATTACCCAGGGTGAGTTCGAACCCCCAGCCGACTACAACATGAAGGAACGTACTTGGTATGCCTCGGCGGTTAAGAATAACCGGCTTACTGTGACCGACCCTTATATTGACGCCGACTCCGGTAAAATGGTCGTTACGCTTAGCGCTCCGATTCTGGACGATAACGGCAAGCTGATCGGCGTGGCGGGTGCGGACATTTCGACGGAGCAAATTACGCAGGCGCTGAAGGGCTTCAACTACAAGGGCAGCGGATTTGCGCTGCTGGTCAATAAGGACGGAACTTTCATTTACCACCCGAACAGCGATTATATTTTGCTTAAAAAGATTAACGAGCTCGGTGAGGAATGGAGGACGGTCGGCGGTAAAATGCTGAAGTGGGACTCAAACGTCATCAAGACAAATATTGACGGTCAGTCCAGCTACGTCTCCTATGCGCCTGCCGTCGACAATCAATGGGCGGAAGCGCTCGTTGTTCCGGCAAAAGCTGCGGAGGGAGCTCTGCGCTCCTTCCAGTTGATTTTCATCCTGTCCACCGTTGCGGCAATCATCATCATAGGCTTAGTGCTGTATTTTGTCGCTGCGAGTATCCTGAGACCGATTCCGGTGCTGACGGAAGCTTTCCAAGCCGCGATGGCCGGGGACCTGTCGGTCCGCGCCAACGTCAAGGCTAAAGGTGAAATCGGTGTTTTGGCCAAAGGCTTCAATGAGATGATTTCCTCCCAACAGGATATGATTAGGGAAATCATGCGCACCTCGCACAGCATTTCGGACCATGTCGAAAATACGGAGAAAAATGTATCCGTTCTGGACGAGAACATTGCCGATGTTTCCGCTACGACCGAGGAGTTGTCGGCGGGAATGCAGCAGACCGCCGCTGCAATGGAAGAGATGAACGCCAGCACGCTGGAGATTGAAGGCGCGATTAACAATATCGCCTTGAAGGCGCAGGATGGCGCCGGGTCGGCCAAAGAAATCAATGAGCGCGCCGAGCGGCTCAAGCAGTCGGCCATCGCGTCCCGGCAGGCCGCCGAGCAGGTCTACGGCCACAGCGAGGAGAAGCTTCGCAGCGCCATTGAGCAGTCCCGGTCGATTGAACAGATCAAGGTGCTGACGACTTCCATTATGGAGATTGCCTCGCAGACGAATCTGCTGTCCCTGAACGCCTCCATCGAAGCGGCCCGGGCTGGCGAGGCGGGGAGAGGATTTGCCGTAGTCGCCGAGGAAATCCGCAAGCTGGCGGAGAATTCACGCTCGGCTGTGAATGAAATTATGCAGGTAACTGGATTGGTTGTTACGGCTGTGGGCAGCCTCGTCGAAGGAGCGGAGGATATCCTGCATTTTATGGACAAGCAGGTCCTGCAGGATTACGACGCCATGCAGAAGACGGGTTCCCAGTACAGCGAGGACGCCAAGTATGTGGAAGATTTGGTTACGGATTTCAGCGCGACTACGGAGGAGCTGCTTGCATCCATCCAGAGTATGCTGCATGCCATCAGCGAAACAGCCATTGCCACGAATGAAGGCGCCGAAGGCGCGGGCAGTATTGCTGAAAGAACGGAACAGATTATCGAGAAATCGGGCAGCATTGTGACGGAAATGGAAGAAATCCGGACCAGCGCGTCGGCGCTGCTGGAAACGGTGTCCCGTTTTAAGGCTTAGGGCCGGATTAGGCCTCAGTCGTAAGTCCCGGCCTCTGCGATTAGTTACTAACCGCAGGGGCTATTTTAATGGCAGCATAAATGACCGGATGCGGATCTGGACGGTCATGGTGGACGCCCTATTTTGGCGAAAATTTGCCGGTTTTGCCGACTGCCGCACCCGCAATGCTTGAAAAAAAGCCGCTGGGGGAGTATGTTACAAGAAGCGGCATTTTGTTCATTTCAAAATCGGCAAGTTTCGGATACGAAACGCTATCAAGACAGTGAAGCGAGGAGAGTTCATGAAGGAAAGCGACAACCGGATCGTGGGTCTGGAAGACATCGTGCGAGCGCATCATATGCTGCGGGAGGTCATTGTTCGGACTCCGCTGCAGCGCGACGAGGTGCTGTCGGCCAAATACGATTGCAATGTATATTTAAAACGCGAGGACCTTCAGGTCGTGCGCTCTTTCAAGATCCGCGGAGCCTATAATATGATCCGCAGTCTCTCCGAGGAGGAGAGAAACCGGGGAATCGTCTGCGCCAGCGCAGGCAATCATGCGCAGGGCGTGGCTTTCTCCTGCCGTGCGCTCGGGATTCACGGCAAAGTCTATATGCCAAGCACTACCCCCAGCCAGAAGGTGAAGCAGGTACGGCGATTCGGCGGAGAGTATGTCGAAGTAGTGCTCAAGGGAGATACGTTCGACGACGCTTATGATGAAGCGATGCAGGCCTGCGTTGAGCACGGAATGACGCTCATTCATCCGTTCGACGAGCCGAAGATCATCGCCGGCAACGGAACGATTGCGATGGAGGTTATGGAGAGTCTGGCCGATCCGGCCGATTTTGTATTTGTGACTATCGGCGGCGGCGGGCTTGCGGCGGGTGTGGGAAGCTATGTGAAGACGGTCAGTCCGTCGACCAAGGTTATCGGCGTGGAACCGCTCGGTGCGGCTTCCATGAGTGAAGCATTCAAGCTGGGCAAGGTCGTCACGCTTTCGGAGATCGACAAGTTCGTCGATGGCGCAGCGGTGAAGCGGGTGGGCGGACTTACGTACGATATTTGCATCCGCACGCTTGACGACATCGTAAAGGTGCCGGAGGGCAAAGCCTGTACGGCTATCTTGGAATTGTACAACGAGAACGCTATCGTGGTGGAACCGGCAGGTTCGCTGCCGATCGCGGCTCTGGATCTGTACCGCGAGCAGATTCGC
>NZ_ASSD01000481.1 GCF_000520715.1 Paenibacillus zanthoxyli JH29 | reverse complement strand
CCGCGATGCGTTTAACGGCTGGGTCGGGCTTCTTGGTTCGCTGACCGGCATCGTCGGGCCGTGGCTTTCCGGTTGGCTAATCTCCGCGCTGCATGGAAACCGGGGCTACCGGATAGTTTTTATGATTTCGCTTTGTGTTTACGGTACGGCGGCGGTGTTGAGCTTTTTTCTGAAAAAGCGCAAAACCTCCGGCAACTACGAATGGCTGGAGCCTTGGCATCAGCTGCGTTCCGGAGACGCGGATTGGCGCGTAACGGGGGCTGCGCTATTTTTTCAGGGTCTCCGTGAAGGCGTATTTTCCTTTCTGATCGGTCTCCTGGTATACATAGCGGCGAAGGAGGAGAGCAAGCTGGGTCAGTTCACGCTGATTACCTCTGCGGTGTCGCTCGTCAGCTACTGGGCAGCCGGCAAATGGCTGAAGCCCAAATTCCGGTCGGCCGGTATGCTTTGCGGAGCGCTCCTGCTCGTGGCAGTGATCGTGCCTATGCTGTGGGCGGTAAGCTACGGCATGCTGCTCGTTATGGGCATCGGGACATCGCTGTTCATCCCGCTGTACATGCTGCCGATGGTTTCCACCAGCTTTGATCTGATGGGGGAAAGCGAGGAGAGCGCCGGCAAGCGCGTTGAATTGGTTGTGCTGCGCGAGCTATGCCTGATGACCGGACGGCTGGCGGGAACGTTTATTTTTATCGCCATTCTGTCGGTCAGCGCCGCACCGCGCACCGTTACTCTGCTGCTGCTGGGGCTTGGAGCCGCGCCGGTTGGAAGCTGGCTGTTTCTGCACCGGATGCTGCGCAGGGAATCTTTACCGGAACGTTCATGACGGAAGCCGGCCTATACCATACCCGATTCATCAGCATGAACGAACAGCCGTCTCCCTGGGCAATGTGGCAGGAGAGACGGCTGTTTGATTTTCATTTAGCTTTTCACAGAGTACAGTGCCTATCTGTCCTTCAAAAGATCGCGGATTTCGGTCAGCAGCAGCTCCTCGCGCGTCGGTGCAGGATCTGCTTTAACCGCTTCCTCCCGTTTACGTTTAAACTTTCCGGCAAGCTTGACGATCACAAATAGCGAAAAGGCGATGATAAAAAAGTCGACCACGCTTTGGAGGAAGAGGCCGTATTTTAGCGCCGTATCGCGGTATGGATATTCCAGACTTTTCAGGTCAATGCCGCCGATCAGCAGTCCAACTACCGGCATGATAATGTCCGCTACCAGCGAAGACACGATTTTGCCAAAGGCAGCCCCGATCACAACGGCAAGAGCGAGATCTAGCACATTCCCTTTCAGCGCAAAGCTTTTGAACTCTTTCCACATTGCAGACAATCTCTCCTTCTGGGTTGGATAACTGTTTGCTCCATTATGACAAACATAGGGGGAAGCATCAATATCGAAGGTTCGGGAACCGCTTGCGAATTTTAGCACATAAACTGTCAGGCGAAGCGGCATACTAAATTTGGTTAAACTATTCTAAGAAAGGAATGAACATAATGCAATCTACGCAAATGCAACCTTTAAGCACTAAAGAACTGGAGTACATTTCCGACTCCATTTCCAATGAAGACCTGCTGATCAAGCAGTATGCGGCCACTGCCGGAACTACGCAAAATCAAGCGGTTCGCCAAATTTGCCAGCAGCAAATCCAAAACCACAGCCAACATATGGGAGCGCTGATTCAACTGCTTCAGCAGCATCAGCAGTACGCACCCAACCAGCCGCAATAAAAGGAACCACTCCGCATAATTTAAGCGCATGCTTCCAAGGCCGATCATCACAACATTTTAGCATAGGCTTCCAAAGCCAGTTTTGCCAAAGTCTACTTGTAAGCGAATCATCACAACACTTTTAGGAGGTCAATTGACGTGTACGCACAAACTGGAAATGCTTTTATGCAGGACGAGGATTTGCTGAATATTATTCTGGCAGATTTGAAACGGACGGTTGGAGAATATACGACAGCCACGACCGAATCCGCATGTCCGTCCGTTCGCCGCACCTTCAGTGATCTGACCATGGATACGCTCCGTCTTCATGGCGAGCTGTTCACGCAGATGTCGCAGATGAACATGTACCAGGCTCCTTCCAAGGCGCTACGCCAGGAGCTGGATAAAGAAATCCAAAATGCGCATCAGACTCAGCAAAAATCGCAGCAGTTCATTCAGCAAAAAATCAGCGGTCAAGGCGCATATGCCCAAGCCCCGAATGTATCGCAGCACCAGGCTAACGTGCATAACCCTTACTATATGTAACTCTGCCGCACGCGGTTTGAAGCGAGCAGCGGTTGCAGGACTGTCTGTGTTGCCGTAGAAAGCTTAGGCTTTCAGCGAAAGTACGATGCGTTCTTGCTATGTGAGAGAGAAAAAGGCTTCCCGCTTTAGCCCATATTCGAAAAAACCCATTACTCCCCGCTGATTGGCGGGGTTATTTTTGTTTGCAGATATGACCTTTTCATGTCATATTAATATTAAACTCTTTATGAAACCAATTCTTTCGCCGGAGCGCCGGCAGCAGAGGGCGCGTTCCCGGCGAAGATCCCGGAGGGAAGTCATGGAACAAGTGAATGAGCTGAAGAGAAAAGTGCTGGAACTGCTCAAAGAGGATGCCAGAAGAACCCCGGAGCTTTTGGCGACGCTGCTTGGAGCAGAAGAAGAAGAAGTGAAGACTGCGATTGAGCAGATGGAGAAGGATCATGTTATCGTTAAATACGCGACCGTGGTCAATTGGGATAAAGTGGACGACGAGCGGGTTACGGCTCTGATTGAGGTGCAGATTACCCCTGAGCGCGGACGCGGCTTTGAGGGCATCGCCGAACGGATTTATCTGTATCCCCAGGTGAAGTCTGTCTACCTGATGTCCGGCGCCTATGACCTGCTGGTAGAAGTGGAGGGCCGCAACTTGCGCGAGGTCGCGAACTTCGTCTCCGAGAAGCTGTCTCCCATTGACTCCGTACTGTCGACCAAGACGAATTTCACCCTTAAAAAATATAAACAGGACGGGATTATTTTCGAAGATCACGAAGAAGACAACCGTCTGATGATCTCCCCGTAAAGGAAGAGATGAGAATATATGATTACGAATAAAACCCAGCTGTCCGGAGAACAGAGCAAATCAATGTCATCCTATCTGTCCCCGCTGGTTCAGCAGATTCAGCCGTCGGGTATCCGCAGATTTTTTGACTTGGCCGCAGGGAGCAAGGATATCATCTCTTTAGGGGTGGGCGAGCCGGATTTCAAGACGCCGTGGCATGTCAGGGAAGCCTGCGTCTATTCGCTGGAACGGGGATTTACCGGATATACCTCCAATGCGGGAATGCCGGAGCTGCGCGAGGGGATTGCAAATTACCTGCATGCCCGCTTTAACTTGGACTACGATCCCGCGGACCAGATTATCACGACCGTGGGCGGCAGTGAGGCAATCGATCTGGCGCTTCGGGCGCTGATATCGCCGGGAGACGAGATTCTGATTCCGGAGCCCTGCTATATTTCATATTCACCGATTACCTCAATCGGAGGCGGGGTTCCTGTTGGCATCGAGACGTTCGGCAAGGACCGGTTCAAGCTGACGGCTGAAGGGCTGGAAGCGAAAATTACGCCGAGGTCCAAAATTCTGATTCTGTGCTACCCGAGCAACCCGACGGGAGCGATCATGAGCCGGGAAGACTGGGAGCCTATCGCCAAAGTGGTGGAGAAGCATGACCTGATCGTCATTTCCGATGAAATTTATGCCGAGCTGACCTACGGCAGCAATCATGTCAGCTTCGCCTCTCTGCCCGGGATGATGGACCGTACGATTCTCGTCAGCGGCTTTTCTAAGGCGTTCGCGATGACGGGCTGGCGGATGGGCTATGCCTGCGGACATCCCGAGCTGATCTCGGCTATGCTCAAAATTCACCAGTACACGGTGATGTGCGCGCCTTCTATGGGCCAGGTAGCGGCGCTTGAGGCGTTGACGAATGGCATGGAGGAAAAAGACCGAATGGTCGATTCCTATAACCAGCGGCGCAGACTAATTGTCAAAGGCTTGCGCGAGGCCGGACTGGAATGCCATGAGCCGCAGGGTGCGTTCTATGCATTTCCGAGCATTGCCGGAACCGGACTGACTTCAGACGAATTCGCCCAACGCCTGCTTCGGGAATTTAGGGTGGCGGCTGTGCCGGGAAGCGTGTTCGGACTTGGCGGCGAAGGCTATTTGCGCTGCTCCTACGCCACTTCCGTAAGCCAATTGAACGAAGCGCTCGAACGGATCGGCGCGTTGGTGGCGCTTTTGAAGAAAGAAAGAGAAAATAAGGCCTGACTAATTGAAAAAAAGTATGAAAATATTGTTATTCAATGAAAATATTAATGAAAACATGAATGAAGACGATAGCTATTGTCATATGGTATAATTTAGCCTTGATTTACCGCTTATTCCGAGAGTTAAGCTCAATAAATGTTATTTTGGATATACTTTAGGAGAGATATTGCCAGGGCGGAAATATTAGTGAAGCTGTGCTCCATATAACTTTTTGGGGGGGGGGGATGTTGGTGCTTTGTACCGATTACTATATGTGGTTTGGCGCGAAGCGTTTCCCGGAAAGCGGAAAAGCTTCCGCCAGAGATGATGCTGTCTCGTGCAGCCTCTCTCTCGAAGAGGAGATCCACATACTCCGGAAACGAATGGAGCAGTTGTTTATGCAGGAGAAGTCACTCACCTCGGATAACGTAGTGGAGATCAGCAGCAAGCTGGATTTGAAGATTATCGAATACATGAAGAGACATTCCCGCAATAAATAACGGGAGTTGGCTGCGAGGGTCCTTTGGGCCCTCTTTTGTTTTTACCGCAGTATGATGAATTCAGGGCATGAAGGAACACACGACCCTTACAAGCTGATGCGATTATGGTAAAGTAGTAATACATGCAATGTTTGAAGCCGGGAGGGACGATGGGTTGAGCGGAGGACGGAAGATGCGAGGTTATACCGTGCTGGCGGCGCTGATTTCGCTGGTCATGCTGCTTTCGGGCTGCGGCGGGAAAGACGCGAGTACGGTAACGGTCTTTTTGATGGGCCAGAATGGAGCGCCGGATGGCATGGCCGAACAGCTAAAGGAGAAGCTGGAAGCGAATTTGGGGCAGGACCTGAAGGTGGAATTTAATGTGGCGCCTATCTACAATAATCAGAAACTGCTGCTGGAATATGCGGGGGCAATGAATGATATTATTATTTTGCCCAAACAGGATATGCTGGATTACGGAAAACAGGGCTCCAATGTTCCGCTCGATGACTATTTTAACAAGAGTGATTACACTAAAGGAGTGTTTGAGGGCGGTGTGGAGCGTAAATCCGGGGATGAACAGACAGAGCTGAAGCAGGAGACGCATTTATACGGCATCCCTGTCTCGGACGTGAAGCTGTTCAAGGACGCCGGGTACACGCCGGAGGGCCTGTTCGTTACCATACCGGCTGCCGCCGGAAATGTGGAGCGGAGCGTCCAAGTTATACATGCAATGATGAAATAAAGCGGAGGGATGCGATAGTGGCGATTTATACACGAACGGGCGACCGGGGAGAGACCTCGGTCATCGGCGGGCGGGTCTTCAAGGATGATCTTCGGATCGAAGCTTACGGAACGATTGATGAGCTGAACGGCTTTGTCGGGCAGGCGCGCAGCATGATGGGTGACGAACGATTTACCGATGTGCGGGAGCAACTGCTGGAGATTCAGCATGAGCTGTTCGATTGCGGCTCCGATCTGGCTTATGTAAAGCAGGACCAAGGAAAATACAAGGTAACAGGTGCAATGGCGGAACGGCTGGAGCGGTGGATCGATTCTTTACAGGCGGAGAATCCGCCGATTGAGCGGTTTATTTTGCCGGGCGGCAGCGGTCTTGCCTCTGTATTGCATATCTGCCGGACCGTGTGCCGCCGCGCTGAACGCCGGACCGTCACGCTTGGACGCAGCACGGATATCAATGGGGAGACGGTGGCTTACTTGAACAGGCTTTCGGATTATTTCTTCGCACTGGCACGCACGGCCAATAAGCGCCTTGGGGTAGCCGATGTGGAATATATCCGCGGCGCCAAGGTGTTCAGGGACTGAGATGACAACGTACTATCCGCCCATCGCCTACACGGTTCCTGCTGAAGAAGCGGGCATGCTGCTCAAAACCATTCTGCAAAAGCGGATGGACGTGTCGCGCAAGCTGCTGTCCCGCCTTAAACTGACCGAGCGTGGAATTACCCTGAACGGAGAAAGAGTCTATATCAGCGTGCATGTCCGCGCCGGCGATCTCGTGGAGATTCGGATGGAGACGGAGATTTCGGAGGATATTTTGCCGCAGCCGATCCCGTTCGATATCCTTTATGAAGACGAGCATCTGCTCGTGGTCAACAAGCCGGCAGGGATGATCGTTCATCCCACCCATGGCCATTATACCGGGACGCTGGCTAATGGAGTCGTGCATTATTGGGCGCACAAAAAAGAGCGCTACCGCTTCCGGCCCGTTCACCGGCTGGACCAGGAAACGTCCGGCGTGCTCGCAATCGCGAAAAATCCGTACAGCCATCAGCATATTTCAGAGCAGATGCTAAGCGGCGCCGTGGACAAGCGTTATATCGCGCTCGTTCACGGCGTGCCCGCGCCGGAACGCGGAGACATCGACGGCCCGATCGATCGCGATCCGCTTGAGCCGCATCGGCGGATCGTAACGCCGGACGGTTATCCGTCGCTGACCCGGTACGAGGTGAAGGAGCGGTATCCTTCCGCCTCAAAAGTCGAGCTGAAGCTGCTTACCGGCCGCACACATCAGATCCGCGTGCATATGACATCCATCGGTTCGCCGCTGATCGGGGATCAGATGTACCG
>NZ_ASSD01000480.1 GCF_000520715.1 Paenibacillus zanthoxyli JH29 | reverse complement strand
GCCGAACTGGCTCGTCTAGAGGAAGAGGAGCAAGCCGCCCATGAAGCGATCCGTCATGCGGAATCGCGGCGCAAGGCGAGCGAGTCCGAGAGGGAGGAGCTTCAGGGCAAGCTGACCGGCATGAAGGTTGCGGAAGGCAAGCTGGATCAGGAGATATTTTCGCAGGAGGAGCAGCTCCGAAGACTGAAGGCCGACGCCGGCTCGCACGACAAGGAGATGCGTCAGAACCGCAATCTGCTCATGACGTTTGAACAGGATTTGAAGACCAATGCCGTAGAAGCCGTCAAGCAGCAGGAAGATCTGAACACCTACCGCCTGAAAAAAGAAGAAGCGGCGGAGAAGCTGGATTACGCCCGCGCGGAACGAACGTCCCTAACCCGAAAGCTGGAGCTGGAGGAAGGCGAGACGAAGGAGCAGCGGCAGGCGCTGAAAGCGGTGGACGACCAGCTGCGTGCGACGGAGGTTTCCGTCGGCAGGCTCGACGTCGAGCTCGATAACATCCTGCGCAAGCTGAGCGACGATTATGAGCTGAGCTACGAGCTGGCGAAACAGCGTTATCCTGTCCCGGAGGATGTCCCTGCGGCGCAGGCTGAAGTACAGAAGCTCAGACGGAGCATTTCCGCGCTCGGCGAGGTGAATCTGGGAGCCGTTGAGGAATACCAGCGGGTGAATGAACGCTATACATTCCTCAGCGAGCAGAAGGATGATCTCGTTGAAGCGAAGACTACGCTGTATCAAGTCATCCGTGAAATGGAAGATGAGATGTCCAAGCGGTTCAAGCAGACATTCGATGCCATTCGGAGAGAATTTGGCACGGTCTTTACCAAGCTGTTCGGCGGAGGCCGGGCCGATCTGCTGCTGCTGGAGCCGGACAACCTGCTGAATACCGGCATTGATATCGTCGCCCAGCCGCCGGGAAAGAAGCTGCAAAATCTGCAGCTGCTGTCCGGGGGAGAGCGCGCGCTGACGGCGATGGCGCTGCTGTTCGCCATCCTGCAGGTAAAGCCGGTTCCGTTCTGCGTGCTGGATGAAGTGGAGGCGGCGCTGGATGAGGCGAATGTCGTAAGGTTTGCCCAGTACCTCCGCGAATTCTCGGAGCAGACCCAGTTCATCGTGGTGACCCACCGCAAAGGGACGATGGAAGAGGCCGATGTGCTCTACGGAGTAACGATGGAAGAAGGCGGGGTCTCCAAGCTGGTTTCTGTGCGTCTGGAAGATGAAGAGTCGGAGATCGCTTAAGTTGGCGGCTTGCCATTAATAACTGAACGGAGGAACAAGAGTGAGCTTTTTCAAGAAATTAAGAGAAAGTATTGCGGGCAAAACGGAGAGCGTAACGAAGCAGTTCCGGGAAGGTCTGGAGAAGACCCGCAAAGGCTTCGCCCAGAAAGTATCCGACCTGATTATCCGCCGCAAAAAAATCGACGAGGAGTTCTACGAGGAGCTGGAGGAAATCCTGATCGGCGCCGACGTTGGCGTGAACACGGTCATGACGCTGGTTGACGAACTCCGCACCGAGGTGAAGAAGGAGCGCATCGAGGATGCTGCCGAGCTGCAGCCGATTCTCTCCCGTAAGCTGATGGAGCTGCTGCGCAGTGACGATGACAACCGTCTTAATCAGAATCCGGACGGCATTACGGTCATTCTATTCGTCGGCGTCAACGGCGTCGGCAAGACGACAACGATCGGCAAGCTGGCGCACCGGTACAAGCAGGAGGGCAAAAAAGTTCTGCTGGCCGCCGGCGATACGTTCCGTGCGGGCGCCATCGAGCAGCTTGAGGTATGGGGACAGCGGGCCGGTGTGGATGTGATCAAGCAGAGCGCGGGCTCCGATCCCGCTGCGGTGATGTATGATGCGGTTCAGGCCGCCAAGCAGCGCGGCGTTGATGTGCTGATCTGTGACACGGCGGGACGGTTGCAGAACAAGAGCAATCTGATGGAAGAGCTGAACAAAATATTCCGCGTAATCCAGCGCGAGATTCCGGGCGCGCCGCATGAAGTGCTGATGGTGCTCGATGCAACGACCGGGCAGAACGCGCTTGCTCAGGCTAAGCTGTTCGGTGAGAAGAGCGGCGTGACGGGCCTTGTCCTCACCAAGCTGGACGGAACGGCTAAAGGCGGCATCGTCGTGGCGATCCGCCAGGAGTTGAACATTCCGGTAAAGCTGGTTGGACTTGGCGAGAAGATGGAGGACCTGCAGCCGTTCGATTCCGAACAATTCGTTCATGCTCTGTTCGCCGGGATCATTATCGACGAGAAGGAAGAAGAGACTTCGGGAGATTGAAATAACGTTCTAATAAGAGACATTCAGCAGCGCCGGCAGATGCCGGCGCTCTCTTGCGTCTGGCCAGTAAAGGAAACCCGCTAAGACTAAATGTAAGGAAACCCGACATTCTTTTAACCTAAACGCCGCATAAATTGTCAAAGCATTGTAAGTTCGCCAACAATTATATTATTTCATCATATGAAAAATTCATAATAGTGATTATTTCAGCTTATCCCACATCACATTTATCTATGATCCATCCTTGCGAATCTCCAGACCCGAAAAAGAGTACGGTTTCATCAGACCGGCGAAATGGTCGGCTAGCAAAAGTCTTGTTATATATGTTGACATGAGGATTCAAGTTTACGTATTATGAAATTGTGATTGAATATTTTTATGAATACTGTCTTAATTAAAAGTATGATTTATTGCTAAAAATTACATCTATTGAAAGGAGTCGGGCTCATGTCCAAACTTGATCCACTGCCCGGTCTGTCTCCGTATCCGCTGCACCATTTTTATGACGAAATGTTCGCTGGCGAACGCAGCGTCCGCCCTCATTACAAGAATGTCAACCACACATTTGCCAGACTGAGTCCCGAAGAGCTGCAAGTTAAACAACATTTAATGCAGCGGCGCATGATGGAGGAGGGCATTACCTTTACTCTGTACAACCCGGCTCAAGACCAACCCATGGAACGGACAATCCCCTTCGATATGATTCCGAGGATTATCCCCAAGGATGAGTGGGAGAAGCTTGAGGCAGGAATTATTCAGCGCGTGACGGCGCTTAATCTGTTCGTTCATGATATTTACCACGAACAATATATTATTAAGGACGGCATCGTGCCTCGCAAGATGGTTATCTCCAACTGTTATTTCCGTCCGGAAATGACAGGACTTCGCGTTCCCGGCGGAGCCTACATTACGACTTCTGGAATCGATCTGATCCGGCATCACGACGGGAATTATTATATTCTGGAGGATAATCTGCGCACACCTTCCGGTTTTTCCTACCTGTTTAAAGGAAGATCGCTGATGAACCAGCTGTTCCCTGAGCTCTCTTTTTCCAGCTCCATCCGGGATGTGGAACGCAGCATCAACCGCTTTTTATCAGTTCTGCGCAGCCTTTCACCTTCACGCACGTCAGATCCGGTTATTGCGCTTCTGACCCCGGGCCAGTACAACTCCGCATACTATGAGCATGCCTTCCTGGCACAGCAAATGGGCGTTCACCTCGTAGAAGGACGTGATTTGGTCATTCAGGATCACAAATTATTTTTACGGGAAATGAATGGACTTAAACGGGTAGACGTGCTGTACCGTCGGCTTGACGACGACTATATCGATCCGCTCGCCTTCGATCCGAACTCACTGCTTGGGGTACCGGGACTTATGAATGCTTATAGAGCAGGCAATGTGGCTATCGCCAATGCGCCGGGAACCGGAGTCGCCGACGATAAGGCTATGTACGTATATGTGCCTGATATGATCCGCTATTATCTGAATGAAGACCCGATTTTAAATAACGTTCCTACTTATCTGCTTTCGAGACCAGATGACCGGAAGTATGTGCTGGATCATTTGGGTGAAATGGTTGTCAAGGAAACCTCGTTGTCCGGAGGATACGGTATGCTGATCGGAAGCGAGGCAAGCAAGGAGGAGCAGGATAATTTCCGCCTTAAAATTCTTGCCGAACCGGATCGCTACATAGCTCAGCCGATTATGTCTCTGTCAAGAGCGCCGATACTTTCAGAAGGTAAAATGAGTCCGCGGCATATTGATTTGAGAGCTTTTGTCCTAATGGGCGCGGACCGTAAGCCACATGTCATTCCGGGAGGATTGACGCGCGTGGCGATGAGGGAAGGCACACTGGTAGTAAACTCCTCTCAAGGCGGCGGTGTTAAGGATACCTGGGTAATGTCCTAAACAGGTTTAATAACAAAAAGAGAGCAACAATCTAGGACGAGGGAGTGACGGTAAATGCTGAATCGAAATGCGGAAGCTTTGTTTTGGATCGGACGTTATATGGAAAGAGCGGAGAATCATGCAAGACTGATCGACGTTCATTATCATATTCAGCAGGAGGAGGACTTTCAGGAAGAAGGGCATAAATGGTCCAGGCTGATCGACGCGATCGGCGCTAGAAATGAATATTTGCAGCAATTTGAAAGCTTTTCGGAGCAGGACGTCCTATCCTTTATCACACTGGATCTCGGGAATGCAAATTCACTGTTCTCATGCGTGCATCAGGCTCGTAATAATTTGCGCACTCTGCGCCAGCAGCTGCCGAGCGAGCTGTGGGATATCGCCAACAGCTTCAACCTATGGCTCGGCGAACGGTCCGTTGCGGATATTATGAAGAGCCCTCATCAGTTCTATCAGCAGATCAAGGAACGGACGGCCACATTCCTGGGCGCCGAGCAGTCCGTTATGCTGCGGGGCAATGAGTGGCGGTTTATTGAAAGCGGACGATTCCTGGAAAGAGCGGAGAACACCGTCCGTATTCTGCAGTCGGTAATCTTATCCTGCCAGGATAAGGATGACACCTCTATTTACACCCAACTTCAGGCCGTATTGAAATCGGTCAGCGGATATCAAGCGTTCCGCAGATATTTTGCGGATGCGGTATCCCCGGAATGCATACTGGAGTTTCTGATTACGAATGCTGCATTTCCGCGTTCTATCCGTTTTGCTTCCCATGAACTCGAATACCATCTGTCGAATATCGAAATTGATTTCGCGGATGGGGGCGAGGGCTACGAACGGGTCATCCGCCAAGCAGGAAAGATTAGAGCCGAGCTTGATTACATGGAGAAGGAAGACATCGCCGGGGATCAGGTGGACCAGGTGCTGGAGTCGCTGAAGTCTTCCTGCCTGAAGCTGGGAAGAACGATGGAAACGGCCTTTTTTCGCCAAGAAGGGGTTAGGATATGAAAATTCAAATCAATCATACGACCCGGTATACTTATACGGAGCCGGTGACGGACAGTGTCAATGAGATCCGGCTGACTCCGCGGACCAATTACAGGCAATCCTGCTTCCATCATGAGGTGGAAATCTTTCCGCCGGCCAACATCCTTACTTACGAAGATTTCTTCGGAAACCGGGTTCACGCATACTCTGTTAATAAACCGCATACGGAGATGGTCATTCATACCCGTGCAACAGTCGTAACGGTGGACAAGGCTCAAGGGGCAGATCTGCCGAAGCTGCCACTTGCGGAGCAGATCAAACGGATGAAGGACGAGGAGTTTCAGAACCGGTATACCGAGTATATTTTGCCCACACGTTATACGGAGGTTACCCCGGAGCTGATGGAATTTGCCTCCCAGCATCCTTTTGACGAAGCGGAAGATTTATATGAATGGACCCGGAAGCTCTCCTCTACCATATATGAGCAGTTTACGTATGATCCTGGGGCGACCAGCGTCAACACGACGGTCAAAAAAGCGCTGAAACTCAAACGCGGCGTCTGCCAGGACTATGCCCATCTGATGATCGCAGTCTGCCGCAGCGTCGGGCTTCCATCAAGATATGTGAGCGGCTATCACTATGTGAGCGATCTTCAGGGCGGCAACGCCGATTTCGAGCAGGCCTCCCATGCATGGGTGGAGACGCATATTCCGGGTACCGGCTGGCTTGGCTTTGATCCGACCAACAATGTAGAAGTAAACTGGCGTTACGTAAAGCTGGGGCATGGACGCGACTATAAAGATATTGTGCCGGTTAAAGGCGTGTATCGCGGGGTTGCAGGCGAGCTGGAAGTAACGGTGGATGTGCAATTATTAGATAAGTAATAAAGCTGGAGCCGCATGGATTGCGGTGCTTGATACCATAGTTCTGGCCGCTTTCGGTATAACCGGGGGCGGCTGTTTTTGTACAATGGCATGTGTTCACCGGGCAGCGTACGGAAAATGTTCTAGCGGGTAAAGGATTGCAGACCTCCTTTTTTGGAGAAAATATTGGGGTAGATTTGCTGAATTTTGGTTCGAGAAAGAATCTTTTTTTGCTGAATCTAGTTAAAAAGGGAGACCCTTTGGGTAATCTTGAGACAAAGTCACTTATGACGTGAAAATGGAAGGAGAGACTGATTATGAGCCCCAATACTGGAACAAAACAGCGTTTTGCCGGAAGAACAGCGATTATTACCGGAGCGGGCTCGGGAATCGGCAGGGCCACAGCCATTCAGATGGCTAGGGAAGGCGCCAATGTTGCCCTATTCGATCTGGTGAATGACCGCACCTCCGTAGTGGAGAATAAGCTGAACCGTATGCGTGAAGGCTGCGCACTTGCTATGGATGTGGATACCTCCGATCCCGTTCGGATGGAAGATGCAGTCCGGAGAACGGTCGAGCATTTCGGCGGGCTGGATATCGTATTCGCCAATGCCGGCATTAACGGGTCCATCGGCCCCATTGAAGAATTGAGTATTGAGGATTGGCAGCGCACGCTGTCGGTGAACCTTACCGGGACATTCCTTTCCTTGAAATACACCATTCCTCATATGAAGAAAAAAGGAAAAGGGAGCATTATTATCACCAGCTCGATCAACGGCAATAGGCGGTTCGCAAGCTTCGGCTTTTCGCCTTACAGCACGACGAAGGCCGGGCAGGTGGCCTTTGCCAAAATGGCCGCTCTGGAGCTGGCGAAGTTCAAAGTCCGGGTAAACGTTATTTCTCCGGGAGCCATTGCCACCAATATTGATGAAAGCACCGAGCCGAATGAGGAACTGGAATCGATCATTATCCCGATGGAGTTCCCGGAAGGACAGCAGCCCCTGGCCGATGGCCCCGGCAAACCGGAAGATGTGGCAAAGCTGGTCTGCTTTTTGGCGTCGGATGAATCGTCTCATATAACCGGAGCGCAGATTGTCATAGATGGCGCCGAGTCGCTGCTGACTTAGAAGCGGGCTGCTAAGAGGAAGCGGGACAACGCATATCTATGGTAAAATAAAGCGTGGCGCGTAGAGCGCCGGACCATGATAAAGGAGGCGGCGGAAATGGCCATAATGTCTTGGTTGGCTGAGCAGCGGATTGAAGAAGCGATGCGAAAAGGCGAATTCCGGAATTTGCCGGGCCATGGAAAGCCGCTGGAACTGGAAGACTTGTCGGGGGTGCCCGAGGAGCTGCGAATGTCGTTCAAAATTATGAAGAATGCCGGACTTCTTCCCGAGGAGCTGCAGCTGCGGGCGGAATGTGCAACCCTTGAGAATCTGCTTGCCGCTTGTCATGATAGCGGAGCAGAGAGGCGTACTCTTAGCCGCAGATTGACGGAAAAGAAACTGCGTCTGGAGGAGCTTCTTCGGCAGCGCGGGCTGGACGGAAGCGCCGCATTCGCGCAGTACGGGGAACAAATCCGGATGAGATTGGATAAAGAATAAATCCGTATGAACCCGGATGCCTTGCCGCATGCTTTAGCAGCGGCAGGGTATCTTTTTTTAGATTAAAGAAAAGCAACCGCAAATGAAGGATTCGACAACTTCTTCGAAAAGACTCCGATAGGTTTTTCTTATGTCTCCTGCCGCCCAAGTGACGGATGCAGTCTGCCCAGCATGTCCGGAGTGACGATAATGTCTTCCCGGGAGATCCGTTCCAATTGAAAGGATTGGATCAGGTCATGCGGCGAGACCGGGAGCGGTTCGGGCAGCAGCCCGGCTGCCCAGGCAAGCCAGCCGGTTACGGTCTGAGGCGTCGCACCGGCTTCACGGAGCTCTGCAAGCGTAATTCCCCCATGACGCTTGGCCAACCTGCGGCCGTCCCGGTCCATGAGGAGCGGGACATGGGCAAACCGCGGCGCCTTCCAGCCCAGCGCTTCGTAGAGCATCAGCTGGCGGGGCGTGGAATCGAGCAGATCGGCCCCCCGAAGCACATCCGTAATCCCCATCAGGGCATCATCTACAACGACGGCAAGCTGGTACGAGAAGATGCCGTCGGCTCGCCGCACGATGAAGTCCCCTCCAGCAGCGGCATTGGCCCGGCGGTTTCCGGCCACACCGTCGGTAAAAGCAATCTCCCCGGGCGGCACGGCGAAGCGAAGGGATGGCGTCTTGCTTAAGGAGCGCTGTTCAGCTTCCTCGGCAGACAGGTAGCGGCAAGTTCCGGGGTACACCGGGCCTTCCGAAGCAAGACCGTGAGGAGCGGCGGCAGCGGCCAGAATATCGTGGCGGCTGCAGTAGCAGGGATACAATCTTCCATCGGCTCTTAACCGGTTCAGCGCAGCCTCGTACAGCTTCAGCCGTTCGCTTTGGACATAGGGTCCATATGGACCGCCCGCGTCAGGCCCTTCGTCCCAGTCGAGACCGAGCCAGCGTAGATCTTCAATAATATGCCGGGCGTATTCCGGACGGCAGCGAGCCGTGTCAATATCCTCCATGCGGAGCACTAGTTTTCCGTTCCGGCTGCGGATTTGCAGCCAAGCCATCAGAGCGGCCAGGGCGTTGCCGATATGAATGTCGCCGGATGGCGAGGGGGCGAAGCGGCCGCGAACGCTGCCGGCCGGAACAATATCAGTGAACAAGGGAGAACCCTCCTTGTGAAACGTAAAAATATGACTTGCGAAAGCGGGCGGTTTGTCATAAGCCGGAGGAGAGGAAGCATTATGCACCGCTCTTGAATTTTTCCGGCGTTTCACCCATGATTACAATAACTGAACGTGTCTTTCATAAAATATAAGACTTTCTTACTCAATATTTCATTGTAATTCACTAATGAAGCAATTGCCAGCTTAGGTGAACAATATCCATTCTTAACTTGGTATCGGAGCGATCAAATGAGCACACTTCCCATTATGCAGATCATGCCTGAACTTAAAAATAGACTTGCGGACTCCTCGTCCGCCGTCCTTATCGCGGAACCCGGAGCGGGCAAGACAACGATGACGCCGCTCGCGCTATTAGACGAGCCGTGGATGAAGGGCAAAACCATGCTCAT
>NZ_ASSD01000479.1 GCF_000520715.1 Paenibacillus zanthoxyli JH29 | reverse complement strand
CCAAGAATCTCGTGACTTTAGTCATGAGAGGTTCAAGATGACTACCTTAAAACGCAATTTCAGATAAGAAATTCCAAAGGCATTGAGATGAAATAATCCTAATGCCTTTGTTTTCATATAAACAAAAAATAAGTTTATTACATTGACATCATGTGAGCAATCGATTTTCTTATATTCCATTAAATGATAATGGCAGTGTAAAAAATTCTGCTAAATGATACATATGATTGACAATTCATATGCCATTTTTTATATTATGATTACAGACCGACGTCGGTCTTGATAGGAGGGTATAAAATGATACGGCAAAAAGATCCAGAAATCCGAAAGAATGAAATAATTCAAGCTTCCGAAGAGCTGTTTATTGAGAAAGGCTACGAGAATACAACAGTGGAAGGGATTCTCCAACGTACCGGTTTGTCCAAGGGTGGTTTTTATCATCATTTCAAATCGAAAAATGATGTCTTTATTGCCATTATTGACCGCATAACCAATGAGACAGTAAAAGCCGCGGAAGAAATAGCGGAAATGGATGATATCGATGCACTTCAAAAAATACAGTTGTTTTCGGAAATGCAGTTTCATATGAAAATGCCAAAGACAAAGATTATCCAGGTTTTTTTCAGAGAGCGGGATATCAATCCTCATTTTCACAAGCATAATGTCATGATGTGGGAAAAATATGTTCCGGTATTTGTAAAGATCGTAAAACAGGGTATTTCCAAGGGCAGTATGAAAGTTGAATTTCCTGAAGAGACTGTGAAGCTTTTATTTCGAATGATTGCTTCCTTATATGACTTTGAAGAAGGTCTTATAGAGGATGAAGAGAAGATGAAGCGGCATATTGCTGCATTGGAAGACATATTTACAAAATCCCTAGGTATCGAAACCAGGGGGATCCATCTTGTAAAAAGCGAGTTGCTCAGTGCTCTTTCCAGGCTATCAAGAGAATGAGAAAGGAAGGGATTTATAGTGAAAAAGCAAAAGGATGTAGGTAAAAGGCAATCCCACCACTATTATTTCAACAACGGAACCATGGATTTTGCCGCCGGATGGCTTCTTGGATATAGTCAGATAGGCGGATTGTCGGCAGGTGAGATCTATGATTGCCTGAATAAAATCCAGGATGGAAAGCCCGACTCATGGGTGGAAGCGTTCACAGACAGTATGAGGTTTCAGAGAAAAATGGCTGAGGAATGCTCTGATGCCGGAGATAACAACGGAGCCGGAATGAAATATCTGGCCTGTGCTCATGCGGCTAGGTCGGTGCTTCATATGTGTGATCCTGCTTCAGAACATGCAATTGATACGGTAAAAATAATGGAGGATGCTTTTCAAAAAGCAATGGATTTTTTGAAGACGGGTTTGAAGCCTTACGATTTTGATTTTAAAGGTAAAAAGCTTCCTGGATATATGACAGCACCATTGTCTGATGAAAAAGCATTGTATATTGTTATCGGCGGGGGCGATACATACCGCGAAGATCTATATTTCTTCGGCGGTTCGGAAGCTATAAAGAATGGGTACAATGTCCTGTTAGTTGATTTGCCCGGTCAAGGGAAAACACCTTATGCGGGAATGCATTTTGGCGAAGATACAGTAAACGCACTGTCAGCCGTACTTGACCAGATGGAGATAATAGGTTTTAAAGGGAAAAAGATACTGTCAGGGTACAGCGGAGGCGGCTATTTTACCACAATGTTTCTGTCACGGGAGAAGAGAATTGATGCCTGGATTGCGAGCACACCTATATTTGACATGAGAATAACAATAGAAAGAGCGATGCCGGCCTTACTCACCGGTAATCCGTCGGGCTGGCTTCAAAGAACCTTGTTGGGAATAGCCGGTAACTTGAATCCGACATTGGAAAGTGCATTAAAGAAGTATAACTGGCAGTTCGGACCCGGAGGGCTTGCCTCTGTTCTGGAAATATTCAAGGTTACGGGTATCGCGGATTATGAGAAGATCAATGTTCCGTCCCTATTTTTGGTCGGTATGAGTGAAGATGGGGAAACAATGCGGCAGGCAAGAATTGTTTATGAATCGATAAAACAAAGACGGCCGGCGTCAAAAATACTGGAATTTGCTGCAGCAACGGGAGCCGATGCTCACTGCCAGGTCAACAACCTTTTATGGGCTCAGCATTATATTTTTAATTGGCTGAAGAGTATTGAACTGGGATAAGCTATGCCTATGGGATGCCCATATCAAGGATTTAGTCAAGTGGCTGGAAACCAGCGAGGAGTTCCGCTATCGCTGACTTTCCCCAGTTTCACATGCTGGACTCCACACATGGGTTAGGCTGCCTATCGCAGTCTTTATCCTTGCATTCTGCAAGTCGTCGCGGACATCGCGGTCTAGCCATGCACTCTCCGTGAATCCCATCCGATCAACTTACATGTTTGACCGGATTTCGTGAATGCCGTCAATGCGGCTAACGGCAGTTCAGTCCGTGACCTGCCTGTTAAGCGATGTAGGCAGGGGTGACATTTCAACCCTCAGATGCGGTTTAATAGGTTCGTGTTCCTCAGCCTTCCCATGCTCAGCCTAGAGACTCATCTTGGCGTAATCGCTTCGCCGCAAGCCCCGTTTCCCGCGGACTACGTCACCTTGCCAGTGTCGGCAAGTCACCGCCGCTTCGGCTCACTTCTTCTCACAGCAGAAGAAGGGCATGTCTGTAAAAAAAAGTACGGATGTCCAATCCACTAACACAACTTAATTTC
>NZ_ASSD01000478.1 GCF_000520715.1 Paenibacillus zanthoxyli JH29 | reverse complement strand
ATCCCATCGGCCGCCGGTAGCTGTCCTTCCAGACTTCAGGCAGTCCCGCCTTATAGAATCCGTACCGCTGGTCTCGTCCGTTGCATTCGATGAAAAAAAGCTGTCCGTCCCGCGTAAGTCCGATATCGAGTCCGATATCGGCGAGTCCCGGCAGGCTGCTCTCCAGGCAGTGTGCGACCGCAATGCCAAGGCTTGCAGCCGACATGCGGTAATGAGCGGCGGCGCGGGCGGGAAAAGCCTGCTCCAGCACATAGGAAGCTTGCGCAGCTTCTCCGCCCCGGGCGATGTTGGAGACAAAGCCGCCGGGAGGCGCCAGCTTGGCGAAGAGGCCGGTTACGGCCCAATCGCCGCCCCATCCCCGCTGGACGGTGACCCGTAAATCAAAGGGTCTTCCGCCCGCCTCCGCAAGCGGAATGCGCTCCTGAATGAGATAAGAGCCGGCATTCATGCGGCGCAGCAGCGCATGCGGGAGTTTGGAGGGATCGATATTGACAGTGACCATCCGGTCCTTATGCAGATAATCCAAGACCCAGCCTTTCTGGTCTTCGCGTCTCAGACGCATGATCCCTTTACCAATGCTCCCCCGGCGGGGCTTCAGGATAAGATCCGGATACAGCTCCATCATTCTCCGCAGGCTTTTGCTTCCGGCCTCCGTACCCGGAAGATGGCGGAGAAGTTCCGGATTAAGCGACAGCAGCCTGTGGATCTCATCCTTGCCGTATCTGCTGCGCCGGTTGAACAACTTGACCCCACGGGCGGCCAGCCGCTGTGTCCCGGTATTTCCGGGAGGATAAATCGCCCGGTTATGGATGACTTGGGGAATCGGTATAACGACTCTCTTATAGCCTTGAGGACCCTTGATATAAGCGGCGCTGTAACCGGAGGCGGGATCAATGTCCGACAGCTTCAAATAGCAGGGAGTCAGGCCGTAGGCATCCGCAGCTTCCTCATAGCGTGCAAGGGATTCCCATCCCGTCCTGCCTTGGGGAACCCCCCGGTGGGCGGCGGCATTCAGTAGTATGCCGATGAGTTTTTGCTCCATTAGTCTATCCCTCCCGGGTGGTAATCCGCGCCTTGCGGCTAATGTCGATCTCTTCTTAAGATATGTGCATATCCGCTTGTCAGGGTGGACGAATGAGCGAGTGGCAGGAGCCCTTTTTACATATTCCTTTCATATGGATAAAAATAGTTGTCCGCTTGACCGAGCAGCTTGTCTAATAAGATGGATCTCTATCTCTATACGCCTTTTGGTTTCTGAAATGGGATAAAAGGGTGTCATTCGCCCGATTTCCCGCATATGATGCTTAGGCGATAACACAGGGAGGGAGGGACTGCTTGTGAGCAGATCCAGAAAGAAGCTGCCGAGCAAGGCGAAAAAACGGCTGTATTTTGTGGATAATCCCAACATCAAGGAACTGAGTATACTGGAAGACGGGTGGCAGCAGTCTGGGAAGGGTGATGTGGAAAGTGATGAAACGGATATAGACCTGACCTTCAAACCGGAAGACATCATAGACCCGACTGTCAAACCGGAAGACACCATGGCCCCGACTGTTAACCCGGAAGACATCATAGTCCCGGCAGTTAAATCAGAAGGTACCATAGCCCCGGCTGTCAAACCGGCAGACAACATGGAAAAAGAGGCATTGGCGCTGCATTCGGTGGCGGAAGCCATAGACGTCACTGCCGACGTAAAGCCGGATATGCTCTCTTTTGCCGATAAACTGGAGAAAGAGAAGCGGAAGGTATACACCGACGACCTGTCCAACGGAGCGGTGACCGGACCCAAAATTGCTCCGCGCAGCATCGACGGATCGAAGCTGAAGCCTGGCATTATCGGCGCTCCCTGGATCCAGGATTATGCAGTGCAAACCATCCATATCGCGGACAAGGCGATAACTTCGGTCAAAATCGCGCCGGCATCCGTGTCTGGTGAGCATTTGGCCGAAGGCAGCATCTCGGGCGGTAAGCTGCTGGACCATTCCATCGGCGGCGAGAAGCTAAAGGAGGGCAGCATCGGTCCAGAGAAGCTGGCCGACCGTCTGATCGATGCCAGTAAAATTGCCGAGCGGTCGATTGAAAGCCGCCATTTGAGTGAATGCGTCGTCACCACCGAGCTGCTGGAGGAAGGAGCGGTCACCGGAGACAAAATCCAGAGCGGCTCGATTGCCGGCCGCCATCTGGAGAATGGACTTATCGACCGTTCCAAGCTCGTCGACGGATCGGTTGGCGGCGACATCATCGAAGACGGCTCTATTTCCGGCGCAAAGCTGGAGGAAGGTATCATCGAAGGCCGCCATCTGGGAAATGGCATTATAAGCGCGAAGCATCTAGCGCCGGGGGCCATCGGCAGAGAACAACTCGTGGGCCGGATCATCAGCGGGGAGCAGATCCAGCTTGGCACCATCGGCAGCGGGCATCTGGCTGAAGGAGCGGTTGGTTCCAAGGAGCTAGCCGGTGACTCCGTACAGAGTTCGCATATTGCGCCGGACAGCATCGCCGGCGGGCATATCGCCAGCGGAGCGATTGCGGGACGTCATCTGGCGGACCGGGGCGTAACTTACGCCAAGCTGGCGGAAGGCGCTGTAGGCACGGCGCAGCTTGTGGAACAGGCGGTCACCTCATCCAAGATTGCCGACCAGAGCGTGCTCGGGCACAAGCTGGCCGACGAGGTCGTGAGCACCCGGCATATCGCCAAATCCGCCGTGCGCGGTCCGCAAATTGCCCCTCAGTCCGTGGGCAACGCCCACCTTCAGCGTGAAGCTGTAAGCGAAGAACAGCTTGCAGCTGATGCGGTGGGACCTGGCCAGATTCAGGACAACGCGGTGCATTCCCGGCACCTGGCGGCCGGAGCCGTTGGGGGCGGGGAGCTCTCCGGGGAAGCGGTGGGCGAAGGGCATCTTCGTCCGCAGAGCGTTACCGCAGCCAAGCTCGCTGACGGCAGTGTAGTTGCAAGCAAGCTGGCCGCAGGTGCGGTTGGCGGAGCCGCACTTGCGCCGGGTGCGGTCAGCGGAGAGCATATCGCGTT
The DNA here is from genome assembly GCF_000520715.1 of Paenibacillus zanthoxyli JH29. Classification (GTDB taxonomy): domain Bacteria; phylum Bacillota; class Bacilli; order Paenibacillales; family Paenibacillaceae; genus Paenibacillus_AQ; species Paenibacillus_AQ zanthoxyli. The sequence goes on along the minus strand of NZ_ASSD01000478.1, from coordinate 1,564 downwards.
CTGCTCGGTGGGAGAGAAGCATTTCGCCGATTCCAGCGTCAGTGCCCGTATTCTGCAGAACGCGGCGGTGGAAGCCGAGCATCTGGCGGCCGGGGCGGTGGATACCCGGCATTTGCGCAAGAACAGCGTAGCCCCTATTGCCCTTCAGCCAGGATCGGTCTCGGGGGATAAGCTGGCGGAAGGCGCAGTAAAGGATTTCCATCTTGCCGCAGAATCGGTTCAGCCTCATCATCTTTCGGATCATGCGGTTACCTCGCTCAAGCTGTCACCCGAGAGCGTAACGAACGACAAGCTTGGAGATTGCGCGGTAACTGCCGCCAAGCTTGCTGACGGCAGCGTACAATCCGCCAAGCTGGCGGCATCGTCCGTTCAATCGAAGCATCTGGTGGACGGCTCGGTAGGGAAGAAAGCAATCGCGGCGGGAGCGGTTCAGTCGGAGCATTTGTCCCTCGGCATTATCGGCAGTGAGCATATCCGCTCTCTGTCTGTCGGCGTTAGCCATCTTTTGCCGGACTCGATCTCATCCGTCCAGCTTCAGGAAGGCAGCGTCACCGCCGATAAACTGGGGGAAAATGCTGTCGGTCCCGTACATTTGGCCCCGGAATCCGTCAATGCGGAGCATCTGACGGACAGCTCGGTGAGAGGCCGGCATATCGCAGACGGCGGGATTACACTTCAGCATCTGTCAGATGAGGTGCGCTCCTCGGATCTGCTGCTCGACAGATCGATTGCCGGGAGCAAGCTTGCACCGAAGAGCATCAGTAATGATCAGCTGGCCGAAGGTGCGGTGGGCAGAGCGGAGCTTCAGGATGAAGCGGTGAGCGGTTCGAAGATCGCACCTTCCTCCATCCAGTCCCGCCATCTGGAAGAGGCGAGCGTGCAGAGCAGCCATCTCGCTCCATCCTCTGTCGGCGGGGAGCACTTGGCGGCCTCGGCTGTTCAATCGGAGCATCTTGCGGAAAGTTCGGTTGGGAAGGAAGCTATTCAGTCGAGAGCGGTTCAGTCAGAGCATGTATCCCCCGATAGTATCAGCGGCGGGCATATCCGCTCCTCATCCATCGGACTCGGCCATCTCCAGCCGGGTTCGGTCTCGTCCGTAAAGCTTCAGGACGGCAGCGTCACCGCTGGAAAACTCGGTGAGGGAGCCGTCCACTCCGAGCATTTGGCTGCGGAATCTGTAGCTGGAGAGCATCTGGCGGACGGCTGGGTGGAAGGCCGCCACATCGTGGCTGGTGGAATTACGCTCCTGCATCTGTCGGCTGAGGTCCGCTCCCCGGAGCTGCTGCCCGACAGTTCGATCACTGGAAACAAGCTTGCGCCCAAGAGCATTGGCAGCGACCGGCTGGCTGAAGGCGCGGTCAGCGGAGAGGAACTTCAGGATAAATCGGTGACCGGCTCGAAGATCGCCCCCTTCTCCATCCAGTCCCGCCATCTGGAAGAGGCGAGCGTGCAGAGCTACCATCTTGCCGCCGAAGCGGTTCAGCCCCATCATCTCGCGGATCATGCCGTGACTTCGCTCAAGTTGTCGCCCGAGAGCATAACGAGCGATAAGCTCAGCGATTCT
>NZ_ASSD01000477.1 GCF_000520715.1 Paenibacillus zanthoxyli JH29 | reverse complement strand
CGCTGCTCTCAAGCTCCCGCCGGATCAGCGGCTCGTTCACGATGTTGCCGTTCGTGGCAATCGCAAGATCGCCGTCCCGGTATTTAAAGACGAGCGGCTGAGCGTTCGTCAGCCGACTGTCGCCGCTGGTGGAATAACGCACATGCCCGATGGACATGTCGCCAACAAGCGACTCAATTTTATCCTTGTCAAATACTTCCTTGACCAGACCCATACCGCGATGGTAATTGAAGTCCCGGCCGTTCGCCACGCAGATCCCCGCGCTTTCCTCGCCGCGATGCTGAAGCGCGTGAAGGCCATAATAAGACATGGAAGCGGCTTCCGGGTGTCCGAAGACCCCGAAAACGCCGCATTCTTCTTTTAATGTATCAAATATATCTCCCGAGCCCGTTCCTTCGTTGTAAAAGTCGCCGGTCCACAGGAGGGGTTCCGCCTGCTTCTTCCCGGTCTTTATTTCATAAGACATGGAATAGCATCCTCCCAAATGGTTGTAAGTTCTGCTACAGGTTCATCCAGCGCGGAAGAACCGTCAAGATTTACCCGCAGACGGTCGCCGCCTACGCTGCCGATGACCTGCACCGGCACGCCCGCAGCAGCGATGTACGCGCGCAGCTCCTCCGCCTTGTCGCTTGAAGCGGTAAGCAGAATGCGCGACTGGCTCTCGCTGAACAGCGCCACGTCGCGGCGGAGGCCATTCGAAGCCAGCTCGACATTTGCGCCGATCCGGCCGCTGATACAGCTCTCGGCCAGCGCAGCCGCCAGACCGCCTTCGGACAGGTCATGCGCCGAGCGGACAAGGCCGCTGCGGATGGCGCCAAGTACGGCGTCAAGCAGCTTGCGCTCTACCGCAAGGTCCAGCTGCGGCGGACGGCCTTCCGTTACGCCGTGCACGGCGTACTGGAACTCGCTGCCGCCAAGCTCCGCACGTGTCTCGCCAAGCAGCAGAATGGCGTCGCCCTCGCTCTTGAACGCTTGCGTTGTAATGTGATCCGTATCTTCCACAAGTCCGACCATGCCGACTACCGGAGTCGGATAGATGGCACCCGTTGCATTCTCGTTGTACAGGCTGACATTGCCGCCGATAACCGGCGTGTCCAGCACACGGCAGGCTTCCGCCATGCCGTCCACGGCGCGCTCCATTTGCCAGAAAATATCCGGCTTCTCCGGGCTGCCGAAGTTCAGGTTGTCCGTAATCGCAAGCGGCTGCCCGCCGGAGCAGACGATGTTCCGCGCCGCTTCGCCGACCGCGATTTTTCCGCCGACTTCAGGATCAAGGTACACGTAGCGGCCGTTGCAGTCCGTCGTCATCGCAAGTCCTTTGCGCGTGCCGTTGATCGTCACGACCGCAGCGTCCGAGCCGGGGCGAACCGCCGTGCTGGTGCGAACCATGTAGTCGTATTGATTGTAGATCCACGATTTGCTTGCCACCGTCGGGGAAGCCAGTACTTTTTTCAGAGCGCCGCCCAGATCGGTCACTTCTTCATAACGAAGCGTATCAACAGATGCGTTCTCCTGATAATAAGCCGGTACGGAAGAAGGCTTGTCGTACACCGGACACTCATCCACAAGCGCCGTTACCGGCATGTCGCCAACCACTTCGCCGTGATGGAACAGCTTCAGCCGGCCATCGTCCGTTACCTTGCCGACTTTGCAGCAAATAACGCCCCAGCGGTCAAAAATCTCCTGCGCCTGCGCCTCATCCTTCGGCTCGACGACGAAGAGCATCCGCTCCTGCGACTCCGACAGCATCATTTCGTAAGGCGTCATGCCTTCCTCGCGCTGCGGCACCTGGTCAAGATACAGCTCCAGGCCATTGCCCGCCTTGCTCGCCATTTCCGAGCTGGAGCAGGTGAGACCCGCTGCGCCCATGTCCTGAATGCCGAGGACGATGCCGGTATCGATCAGCTCAAGGCAGGCTTCCATAACCAGCTTCTCCATGAACGGATCGCCGACCTGCACCGCCGTCTTCTTCGCTTCCGACTCCTCGCTTAGTTCAACCGAAGCGAAGGTCGCGCCGTGAATGCCGTCGCGTCCCGTAGGCGGTCCAACGTAGAACACCGGATTGCCAACGCCTTTGGCGACGCCGCGCTGGATTTTGTCGTGGTCGATCAGGCCAACGCACATCGCGTTGACGAGCGGATTGCCGTCATAGCTGTTGTCAAACATTACTTCGCCGCCAACGGTCGGGATGCCGATACAGTTGCCGTAGCCCGCGATGCCGGACACGACGTGCTCAAACAAATATTTAACCCGGTCGCTTTCGAGCTTGCCGAAACGAAGGGAATTCAGAATGGCTACCGGTCTGGCGCCCATCGAGAAAATGTCACGGATAATTCCGCCCACGCCCGTTGCGGCGCCTTGGTAAGGCTCAACCGCCGAAGGGTGGTTATGGCTTTCAATTTTGAATACGACAGCCTGGTTGTCGCCGATGTCGACAATCCCTGCGCCTTCACCCGGTCCCATCAGGACGAGGGGGCCGCTTACGGGGAAACGGCGAAGCAGCGGCTTCGAATTTTTGTACGCGCAGTGCTCTGACCACATAACGCTGAACACGCCGATTTCGGTGTAGTTCGGAAGGCGTCCCATGAACGAGCAGATCAGCTCGTATTCGCTGTCCGACACACCGAACTGGCTGTAAATTTTCTGGTCTTTGATTTGCTCCGCGGTCGGTTCCTTAGCGGACACTTGCTGTGCCATGGGTATCCCTCCAGGTTTTCAAAATGGAACTGAACATTCGCTTGCCGTCTTCGGAACCGAGCAGGGTATTAACCGCCCGCTCCGGATGCGGCATCATGCCGACGACGTTGCCGCGCTCATTGGAGATGCCCGCAATATCGGCGACAGAGCCGTTGGGATTGTCCGTATAGGTAAATACGATCTGGTTGTTCGCTTTAAGCGAAGCCAGCGTCTCTTCGTCGCAGTAATAGTTGCCTTCGCCGTGGGCGATCGGAATGACGATTTCTTCGCCTTCCGCATAGTCCTTCGTGAACGGCGTTTTATAATTAACGACCTTAAGCGTCGTATCGTGACATCGGAATTTGATCGATTCATTCCGGCGCAGCGCGCCCGGCAGCAGTCCCGCCTCGGTCAGAATCTGGAAGCCGTTGCAGATGCCGAGCACGTACTTGCCCTGCTCAGCCGCCTTGGCTACCTCGTTCATCACGGGAGCGAACTGCGAAATCGCGCCGCAGCGCAAATAGTCGCCGTAAGAAAAGCCGCCCGGAACGATAATGCAATCATAAGCGGACAGGTCGGTCGCCGTATGCCACACATAGTCAACTGGCTCGCCAAGCGTTTCCTGCACCGCTTTGTAGCAGTCGATATCGCAGTTGGAGCCGGGAAAGACAAGGACAGCAAATTTCATGACATTCACGCCTCCAATTCGTATCGGTAATCCTCAATTACCGTATTTGCGAGCAGCTTCTCGCACATTGCCTTAAGCCGTTTTCCGGCCTCTTCACGATCGTTCGTATCCAGAGTCAGTTCAATATACTTGCCGATGCGCAGACTTTCAACTTCCTGAAATCCTACGGAATGAAGCGCCCCTTGTACAGCTACACCCTGGGGATCAAGCACGCTTTTTTTAATGGTGACATATACCGTCGCTTTTAACATACCCTTGTCGTTCCTCCTAAATATTCATGCCGTTAAGCATTTTAATTTATATTAAATTTCTCAATATCCAAATATCCAAAAAATCAGTTCAGTGAATGGCCGGTAATCCGGTGGTAAATATCCAGGTAGCGGCGGCTCGTCTCGGTGACGACCTCCTCCGGAAGCGGGTCAGGGGTACTATTCTTGTCCCAAGAAGAAGTGGCAAGATAAGCCCGCACGGGCTCCTTGTCCATGCTGTCGATTTCAATATCCAGCGCATACTTGTCTTTGGCCCAGAAACGGGAGGCGTCCGGCGTAAAAATCTCGTCGATCAGAATCACCTTGCCGTCCAGAATACCAAATTCGAATTTGCAGTCGGCCAGCATAATGCCGCGCTCCGCGCAGTAATCACGGGCGAAGCCGTACAGCTTCAGGCTTTTTTCTTTAAGCTCGTTCGCCAGCTCCTCGCCGATCAATTCCTGCATTTTAGCAAAAGGAATGTCCTCATCGTGGCCAACGTCGTTCTTGGCAGCAGGGGTGAAGATCGGCTCCGCCAGCTTCGCATTTTTGCGTAGACCCTTAGGCAGCTCAATGCCGTTCACTTTGCCGGTCTCCTGATACTGCCGCCAGCCGCCGCCGGTAATGTATCCGCGCACCACGCATTCCATGTCGATCCGCTGTGCCTTGCGCACAACCATGATGCGGTTTCTCAGCAGCTCCGGGGCCTTGACGATACCGCCGAGACGGTCCACATCGATATGGACGACATGATTCTCCAGCAGTTCCTTCGTCTGCCCGAACCAGAATGCGCTCAGGCGGTTCAGCACATTGCCTTTGTCCGGTACAGCCGGTTCCAACACATAGTCGAACGCGGAAATCCGGTCCGTCACGACGATCAGCATATTTTCTCCCAAATCATACAGCTCGCGCACTTTACCTTTATACAGCAGCGGTGCGTCGATCAGATCCACCGCAGTCGATACGGCAGGGTGTGTCATGGCCTTTCCTCCCTTGCAGAAATGAGTTTAGATCAAGCCCAGCTTGCGGAAAATCGTATCAACATTTTTGAGGTGCCACGATGGGTTGAACGCGTCCGCAATCTCATCCAGGCTAAGAACTGCCGTGATTTCCGGCGTGTTCTCGACAATTTCGCGGAAATGCTGCTGCGTCTCCCAAGCCTGCATAGCACGTGGCTGCACCGTGTCGTAAGCCTGCTCGCGGCTGAAGCCTTTGTCGATCAGCTTCGTCATAACGCGGCCGGAGAACGGAACCCCGTACGTGCGCTCCATGTTGCGCTTCATATTTTCCGGGAACACGGTCAGGTTCTTCACGATGTTGCCGAAGCGGTTCAGCATGTAGTTCAGCAGCATCGTCGCATCCGGGAGAATGACCCGTTCCACCGAGGAATGCGAGATGTCGCGTTCATGCCAGAGCGGTACGTTCTCGTAAGCCGTAACCATGTGTCCGCGAATGACCCGGGACAGGCCGGAAATGTTCTCGCAGCCGATCGGGTTGCGCTTATGCGGCATCGCCGACGAGCCTTTTTGTCCCTTGGCAAAAGCTTCCTCGACCTCGCGCACTTCACTCTTTTGCAGTGCGCGGATTTCGGTCGCGAACTTATCCAGCGAAGTGGCGATCAGCGCCAGCGTCGCCATATACTCGGCATGACGGTCGCGCTGTAGCGTCTGCGTCGAGATCGGTGCGGGGCTAGTGCCCAGCTTGCGGCAGACGAATTCCTCCACGAACGGGTCGATGTTGGCGTAGGTGCCGACCGCGCCGGAGATTTTGCCGAACTGCACGCCGTTTGCGGCATGACGGAACCGCTCCAAATTGCGTTTCATTTCTTCGTACCACAGCGCCATCTTCAGTCCAAATGTCGTCGGCTCGGCGTGTACGCCGTGCGTGCGGCCCATCATCGGCGTATCTTTGTAGGCGATCGCCTTGTCTTTTAAAATTTCAATGAAATTCACGATGTCCTTCTCCAAAATCTCGTTGGCCTGACGCAGCAGATAACCAAGCGCCGTATCAACGACGTCGGTGGAGGTCAGGCCGTAATGCACCCATTTACGCTCCGCCCCAAGGCTCTCCGATACCGCGCGTGTAAACGCGATAACGTCATGGCGCGTCTCCTGCTCGATTTCGTAGATGCGGTCGATGTTAAACTCCGCGTTCTCCCGCAGCTTAACCGTATCCTCTTTCGGGATGACGCCAAGCTCCGCCCACGCCTCACAGGCGCACAGCTCCACTTCGAGCCAGGCTTTGAATTTATTTTCTTCGGTCCAGATGGCACGCATTTCCGGTCTGCTGTAACGTTCGATCATGTGATTTCAGTTCCTCCAAAGGTTAGTTTGCTCCACCCAGGCCAGCGCATCCGCCGTATCTTTGCAGAGCAGATTGATATGGCCCATTTTGCGGCCGGTCTTGCTTTCGGTCTTGCCATATATATGAAGCTTGGGAATGACTCCAAGCCGATTGGCCTCTTCATCATCGCTGGAAAAACGTCCGACTGCGCCTTCCAGATGCTCACCCAGCACATTGACCATAACGGCCGGGGTCAGCAGCTCCGTGTCGCCAAGCGGCAGATTGCATACCGCCCGTACATGCTGCTCGAACTGCGAGGTGGCGCAGGCATCCATCGTGTAATGGCCGGAATTATGCGGCCGGGGCGCCAGTTCGTTGACGAACAGTTCACCGTCCTCCGTTACGAACATCTCCACCGCCAGCAGTCCGACGGCGTCCAGCCCTGCGATCAGCTTCTCCGCCAGCTCGCGGGCTTTGCGTTGGATGGCCTCCGGCACCCGGGCAGGCACGATGGACAGGTGGAGAATGTTGCTCATATGAATATTCTCTGCCGCTGGAAAGCTTTTCACCTCGCCTCGCGGGCTGCGGGCGGCGATGACCGAAATTTCGCACCGGAACGGCACGAATTTCTCCAGCACTAGCGGGGCGTCTTCCGACGCTTCCGGGGAGCCGGCGTCTCCTGCGGACGGCCCGTCTTGCGGCGAAGCGGCCGAGTCAGCCCGCTCCGGCGCGAGCCGCCGGAACGCGTCCTCCAGCTCGTCCTCCCGCCG
>NZ_ASSD01000476.1 GCF_000520715.1 Paenibacillus zanthoxyli JH29 | reverse complement strand
CGCGAGGCTGCAGCGGCTGCGGCCCTCGAGCTTGGCCTGCCCCCAGAACTGCCGGCTTTCAGGGTTGATGACGATACCGCCTGGCTGGCGCCGGAAGGTCTTGAAGGCGAACTGCCTGCTGCGGATTGGGGAAGATTGCGGGGACTGTTCAAATCGCCGAAGCACTTCTTTGAAGGCGGCGGGCGCGACGCGTTAAGGAGTGCGGTGGAACCGCTGCTCAAGGAGGCGCTTGTCTCGGCTGGGGCGAAGCGGGAGAGGCTTCTGCTGGATCATTACGAGTCACTTACAGTACAGGCGCTCGCTAGAGCATCCGAAGCGCTGAGGGAGCTGCTGGAAGAGCAGGAATTGGCGATGTCCGCAATGCGGAAAGGGGGTGATTCGGCCGGGCGCTGGAGCCAGCTTGTCGGCAGGCTGCGTGACCAAGAAACCGCTTTTGGCAACCTCATAAAAAATAAAGTGTGAAATTTGAAGGAAAATGTCGAAGAATACTTGCAATCTGCCGCGTCTTGGAAGAAAATAAAGAAGCCTGAAAATTTGCAGAGAAACTGCTGCTTTTTGCATGGAAATTGCAGGAAGGAGCGGATTTTGCCGAAAGAGGTTGAATACCGACATGTGGGGATCTCCCTATTCTGCTTACAGCCGCAAGCTGCTGCTGCTGGGCAGCGGAGAATTGGGCAAGGAAGTGATCATTGAAGCCCAGCGATTGGGCGTAGAGACGGTAGCCGTGGACCGTTACGACGGCGCTCCCGCGATGGGGGTTGCTCACCGTTCCTATGTGCTCGATATGCTGGACGGAGAGGCGCTTAAGGAGCTGATCCGCACCGAGAAGCCCGATGTTATCGTTCCGGAGATTGAAGCTATCGCCACGGACGCTCTTTTGGACTTGGAAGAAGAAGGATTTCGTGTCGTGCCGACCGCGCGCGCAACCAAGCTGACTATGGACCGGGAAGGCATTCGCCGTCTCGCTGCCGAGAAACTTGGTTTTCCTACGGCGGATTACCGGTTCGCGGACAGTCTTGAAGAGCTTCGGCAGGCGGTGCAGGAGCTGGGAACGCCGTGCGTAATCAAGCCGATTATGAGCTCCTCCGGCAAAGGACAGAGTGTCTGCCGGAAACCCGAGGATGTGGACAGCTGCTGGAACACGGCCCTGGAGGGAGCCAGAGCCAAAGGAACACGGGTCATTGTGGAATCTTTCGTCGATTTCGAGAGTGAGATTACGCTGTTGACCGTTCGCTCTTCCTCCGGGACGGTGTTCTGTCCGCCGATCGGGCATATCCAGAAGGATGGGGACTATGTGGAATCCTGGCAGCCGCATGAAATGACGGAAGAACAGCTTGCCCAGGCGCAGAGAATCGCGCGTAACGTAACGGACGAGCTCGGCGGTTACGGCATCTTTGGCGTTGAGCTGTTCCTGACGCGGGAAGGCGTTCTGTTTAGTGAAGTAAGCCCGAGACCGCATGACACCGGAATGGTGACGATGGTTACTCAGGATTTGTCGGAGTTTGCTCTGCATGTCAGAGCAGTTCTCGGTTTCCCGCTTGAGCCGGTTGAATTGTTGTCACCGGGAGCGTCGGCGACGCTTAAGGCCGGGAAAGATGTTGTCGGACAGGCTTATGCCGTTACCGGACTGAATGAAGCGCTGCGGCTTCCCCGTACGCAGGTCCGTGTATTCGGCAAACCGGAGGTCCGCCCGGGACGGCGGATGGCGGTCGCGCTAAGTGCGGCCGATAATGTGGAGAAAGCGCGGGCGGCAGCCAAAGAGGCGGCGTCACTGCTAAAAGTGGAGGTATGCAAGAATGGACAGTAGTACTCAGGCACCGGTACTGCAGATTCGCAACATGGATATGAACGATCTGGAGACAATTACGGCACTGCTGAGAGGATTCGGCTATCCGACAACCCTTAATGTAATGAAAGAGAGACTGGAGGCTGTACAGAATGATCCGGCCTGCTGCACGCTTGTCGCTGAAATGAACGGCCAAACGGTCGGAATGATTGAACTCCGGCAGGTGATCTCCTATTGCAAGGGGCAGGAATCCGTCGCCGAGCTTACCGCCATTATTGTCGAGGAGTCGCTTAGAAGACACGGGCTTGGAAAACGGCTGATAGCCGCCGGAGAAGATTGGGCGCGCAGCCGTCAACTCAAGCAGATTTTCCTTTACAGCGGCAATCGCGTCGAACGCGCGCCGGCACGCGCTTTTTACCGCCATCTCGGATTTGAACAGAACGGTTACCGCTTTTGCAAATCGCTGATATAATTCGTTTTGTAATAAATCATTTGTATCAGAACGTATACTTTACCGAGCATCCATCCCCATCCCGCATTCAGCAGGGTGGTTTTTTTTCTACGACTGCTCGTTTCACTAACTAGGT
>NZ_ASSD01000475.1 GCF_000520715.1 Paenibacillus zanthoxyli JH29 | reverse complement strand
GGTTCCCGCTTCATCCTCCCGGCAGCCGGAACCGCAGATGGACGAGAGCCGTGGACCGGGTATGGCGCCTGCGTTTCCAGAGCCTGCTCTGTTCCCGACTCCCGATTATATGTCAGGAGAAGGGATGTCGATGGAGCAGCCCGAGGAAGCGGACGGAGTCGAGGTCCGCCAGGAGCGTATGCGGCTGGAGCTGGAACGTGTACACCGTGCTCTGGACCGGATCTCGGACGATATGGGCGGAGACGGCGAAGCCGGGCCGAAATCCCGTTCGTCGGCGCCGTCCATGCAGAGTTCGCCTTCTCTTAGCGTAGGCAGCGATCTCCGCAGCGGGCTCATCTGGGCGGAAATTCTCGGCCCTCCGCGCGCCCGCAGACCCATTAGCTCCCGGCGTAACGGCCATTTGTAAGTAATGAACGAAGATGTATCCTAACGGGTGTATCGTTCGCAAAATGAAGAGCTCGTCAGCCTATTTTAGGAACGGCGAACTTCGATTGCGGCGGTCTCCCGTTTTTCCTTTTTTGGCAGACTCCTTTCCATTGAATTCAAACCGCTCGCTCTCATAAATAAGCTTCTTGCCGCATAAGGTGTACAGTAAAGGAAGGGGGAGCGTCTACTTATGACCCGGATTGGCCGCAGTCTGCGGGGATGGACAAACGGGATGCTGGATTTGCCGCAGGATCTGCTAAGCGACCTGCCCCGGATCACCCTTATCGGGAACAAGGAAATGGTCATTGAGAACCATAGAGGCGTGCGGAATTTTTCCCCCGGACAGCTGACGCTCGCGCTTTCGAAAGGATCGCTGGAAATTGCCGGAGAAGGCCTTGTCATCACTTCCATTCTGGGAAGGGAGCTGACGGTGGAGGGCGTGATCGGGGAAATCAGATATAAGGAAAGCGGGGAGAAGCGATGAAGGAACCGCCACTGTCATGGCTGCGGGGGACTGTTGTGCTGCATATTTCCGGGAAACGGGTGGAAGGGCTGATTAACGCCGTCACCGAGGCCGGAATTGTCATATGGAATGTAAAAGCGACCGGAAGCGGGGTAAGTCTGCGGCTGCTGCTGGACGATTTCTACGCTCTCCGGCCGCTTTTGAAGCAGACAGGCTGCAGGATGCATATTACGGGACGGATCGGACTGCCGTTCGTGGCGGCCAGGTTGTGGAAGCGGAAGTTTTTTGCCGCAGGTCTGGTGCTGTTCGGCATTATTCTGGTGCTGCTGTGTTCTCTCGTCTGGAGTGTTCGGGTGGAGGGGAATAAGCGGCTGGCTTCGGAGGATGTGCTGGATGCCGCGCGGCAAGAAGGGATTTACCCTTTTCAGTGGATATGGCGTATGGGTTCTCCGGACAAGCTCTCCAAGCACCTGGCGGCGCGGCTCCAGGGCGTATCCTGGGTTGGGATCGAGCGTAACGGAACAGCGGTGAACATTCAAATCGTTGAAGCCGCGCTGCCGGAGAAAAAGCCGATTAACAGCCCCCGTCATCTCATCAGCCGCAGTGATGCGGTTATCACCGATATCTACGCCGAGCAGGGCAGACCCGTCGTTCAGCGCAATGCGAGAGTGAAAAAAGGCGAAATCCTTATTTCCGGAGTTCTGGGTGATGAGGCCAATAGACAGGCGGTTGTTGCCAAAGGAGAAGTTAAGGGATTGGTGTGGCATGAGTATAATATTGAGGTTCCGCTGCAAAAAAAGAATACCGCTTATACCGGAGAGCGGAAGGATAGAAGCTATTTTGTTCTTGGTAATTGGGCGGTTCAGCTGTGGGGTTACGGCAAATCGCCTTTTGAAGAGTCACGCACGCTGACCGAGCTTGATCCGCTGACCTGGCGTAATATCCGGCTGCCGATCGGATGGATGACAGAGAAAGAAATGGAAGTCAAGGAGACTCAGGAAGCGCTGACGCCGGAGGCGGCGAAGCAGGCGGGGCTGGCTCTGGCGGAGGCTGATATTGCGGCCCGCTATGGCAGCGATAGTGTCATCAAAAGCCAAAAAATTTTGCATGATAAGAAAGAGAATGGTAAAGTTTATATGAAAGTGCTTTTTGAAGTGGAAGAGAGAATTGCGGAGGAGCTTCCGATAGTATACAACCAAGGAGAATGAGGCTATTTGTCAGATAAGACTGCAAACATACAGATATCTTTACAAAATGCGGGAGAAGCGCTGGCGCTTTTCGGCCCGCAGGACAGCTTTTTAAAGCTGATTGAGAGAGAAATCCCCGCCCGTATCGACTCACGTGAGGCGGAACTTACGGTACATGGCGGCGAACGGGAAGTGGACATGCTGGCACAGCTGTTCCAGTCCCTGCTCTCCCTTGTTCGAAGCGGTTATATTTTGAGCGAACGGGACGTGCAGTATGCAGTGGAGCTGGCGAAGGATTTCCGCGCCGATCAGCTGCTTGATCTGTTCAAAGGTGAAATTACCACGACCTTCCGCGGCAAGCCGATCCGGGTCAAGACGATTGGACAGAAGCATTATGTAACGACAATCAAGAAACGGGATATCGTATTCGGCATCGGTCCGGCGGGAACCGGAAAGACGTATCTTGCCGTTGTGCTTGCTGTTGCCGCTTTGAAGGAAGGATCGGTCAAACGCATTATTCTGACCCGCCCGGCGGTGGAAGCCGGCGAGAGCCTGGGCTTTTTGCCTGGAGATTTGCAGGAGAAGGTAGACCCGTATCTCCGGCCGCTGTATGACGCTCTATACGACGTAATGGGACCTGACCAGGTTGCCAAGGCTCTGGAGCGCGGACTGATCGAAATTGCGCCTCTGGCTTACATGCGCGGGCGCACGCTTGACGATTCGTTTATTATTCTCGATGAGGCGCAAAATACGACGCCGGAGCAGATGAAGATGTTCCTGACCCGGCTCGGCTTTGGCTCCAAGATGGTTATTACGGGCGACGTAACCCAAATCGATCTGCCTCGGGGAAAGAAATCGGGTCTTATCGAGGCCAATGCGATCTTGTCCTCCATCGAGGATATTGGGTTCGTGTATTTTGCGGAGCAGGATGTAGTGCGGCATTCCCTGGTACAGAAAATCATCGTTGCCTATGAACGCTCAGCCGAAAACCTTGAATAAAGGGGACTGTCACCATGGCTTCAAAGCAACCATCTAAATTCAGCGGATTCACTTACAATGTGAGCGGATGGAAGTATAGCAGGGCGACTCGCTATGCTCTTTTTCTGCTTCTCGGTATCCTAGTCTATTTCAGTCTGGCACCGGATCTGCTGCCTAAACGGTACGACATCAAGGAAAACACGCTCAGCGCCAAGGAGATAACGGCGCCTAAGCAGATTAAAGACACTAAGGCAACGCTGAAGGCCGAGGAACAAGCGGCCGAGAACGTGCCGCTGAAATATCAGATTATTCCGATCCGGGCGGAGAATCTCGTTACCTCTCTGCTGGATCGTATCGACCGTCTCAATCAGGATGACACCATTTCCCAAAGCGACAAGACCTCCATTTACCGGGAGGAGATTCCGCAGCGGGCCAATGATTTCATATTGAGCTTTGTTGCGTCCAGCCGGAGCAGCGGAACTTATTCGGATAATCTTTTGAATGAAATGCAGTCGAAGATCAAGGAGCAGGTCTATTCCATACCGGAAGAAACGTTTATCAAAATACCGCGGCTGACCTCGCAGGACATCATTGAGATGAAGCCCGTGGCGAGGGATATTGTCAGCAGGCTGATGAATGACCAGATTGCCGATGCCGATGCTGCGCGCGCCAAGGTGGCGGAGCAGGTTAGCATCAGTTCGCTCTCTCAGAGAACGGCCCGCGAGGTGGTTCAAGAGCTGGCCCGTCTGGCGATCACGGCCAATAAATTCTATGATGAGGACGCCACCAAAGAAGCTAAAGTGCAGGCCCGGGAAAATACGCCGCCGGTCTATATCGAGCAGGGCGAGGTGCTCGTCAACAAAGGTCAGCACATTACGCCTGAATTGTATCAGCTATTGGACGAGAATGGGCTGCTGCGCAGCAATGTCGATTATTGGCCTCAGCTTGGACTGCTCATCCTTGCAGCGCTCTTTTCAATCGGTCTGCTGATGTTTATCCGGCAGTCCGGCGCATCCGGTTCTTCCGGATTTAAGTACAATAATTCTCAGCTTCTGATGCTGGTGCTCGTCTTTGTGATCACGATTATATCCTTGCGTCTTGCAGCGTTTCTGCAGAGCGACACGCGGCCGTTTATGGGCTTTCTGGCGCCGGTCGCCATCGGGGCGATGCTTGTCATGCTTCTGCTGGATATCACGCTTGCCTATTTCTGCACCATTCTGTTCGCTGTACTGGCCAGCGTTATTCTGAATGTGCAGCAGAATATGATTTTTGATTTCAACTATGGTTTCTTTGCGCTGGTCGTTTCGTATGTAGCCTTATTCGCCACTCATCGGGCGGGGCAGCGCACGACGCTGTTGAAGGGCGGCATCATGGTCTGTCTGTTCGGCTCGCTGACCGTCTTTATGACAAACCTGCTGGGGAATGGCGCATGGCAGCAGATTCATACGCTGTATGCCATCGGTTTCGCTTTTGCCGGCGGACTGGTGACTGTTGTGCTGGTCATTGGCCTTATGCCTTTTTTTGAGTCGACATTCGGCATTTTGTCCGCGCTCAAGCTGGTTGAACTGTCCAATCCGAACCACCCGCTGCTGCGCAAGCTGCTGACGGAAACGCCGGGTACCTATCATCATAGCGTAATGGTGGGCAACTTGTCGGAGGCGGCGGCCGAGGCGATTGGAGCGGATGGCCTGCTCTGCCGGGTCGGTTCGTATTATCACGATATCGGCAAGACGAAGCGCCCGTTCTATTTTATCGAGAATCAGAACAATATGGAGAATCCGCATGATTCCATCGATCCCAAGCTGAGCAAGTCGATTATTATCGCGCATGCGCGCGACGGGGTGGAAATGCTGAAGGAGTACAAGCTCCCCAAGCCGATCAGGGATATCGCGGAGCAGCATCATGGAACGACTTTTTTGCATTATTTTTATCATAAAGCGCTGCGGCTTGCTGAGGAAAAAGGGATAGAGCCCGATTTCACCGAAGATGATTTCCGTTACCCCGGTCCGAAGGCACAGTCCAAAGAGTCTGCAGTAATCGGTATTGCCGACAGCGTGGAAGCGGCCGTCCGTTCCCTTCGCAGCCCCACAGTAAACCAGGTGGAGACCATGATCGAGAAGATCATCAAGAGTCGTCTGGACGATCATCAATTCGATGAATGCGATCTGACGCTGAAAGAGCTGGACATTGTCGCCCGGACGCTGAAAGAAACGGTGATGGGCATTTTCCATTCGCGTATCGAGTATCCGGAGGAAGTGAAAAAGCCGAAAAAAGAGGAAGGGGCCGTTGAATAGCATGAGCCTGCAGCTGGTTTGGAGCAATGAGCAAGAAGAAATGGAAATCGACGATCGGCTGATCTCGCTGCTGGAAAGCATCCTGGAAAAAGCGGGCAAGCTTGAAGGGATTGACGCCGGTGAGGTGGATCTGACCTTTGTCGACAATGAGCGGATTCATGAGCTTAATAAGGAGTACCGCGGCATCGACCGGCCCACCGATGTGCTGTCCTTCGCGCTGAACGAATCCGCCGAGGATGAACTGGAAATCATCTATGAAGTTAGCGAGGATGGAGCGGAGGAACTTCCCGATATGCTTGGCGATATAATTATTTCCGTTACACGCGCCAAGGAGCAGGCAAAAGATTATGGACATTCGCTGGAGCGGGAGCTGGGATTTTTGTTCGTGCACGGATTTCTGCATCTGCTCGGATACGATCATCAAGATGAGGCTTCCGAGGCGGAAATGATGGGCAAGCAGGAGCAGGTGCTGTCGCAGGTAGGGTTGACCCGCTGATGCCCAAAAATACGGCGGTAGGCCCCAAACGTTTCTGGAAGTCGTTCTGGTATGCGGCTCAGGGGCTCAGGCAGGCCTTCCGGACCGAAATGAATATGAAGGTGCATACCTGCCTTGCCGCCGCTGTGCTGCTGTTCGCCGCGCTGCTGCATGTATCGCCTGGAGACTGGTTGCTGCTTCTGCTCGCGATTACACTCGTGCTGGCGGCCGAACTGATCAATACAGCGATTGAGTCGGTCGTCGACCTTGTGTCGCCGGAGGTTCACCCCTTGGCCAAAGCGGCGAAGGACACCGCCGCCGGAGCCGTGTTCTTGGCCGCAGCGTTTGCTGTTATTGCGGGCATCTATGTTTTTTATCATCCGGTGATAGACTGGATTACAGCACTTATGTCATAATCGGAATACAACTTATAGATGGAAAAGGCGGATAAGCCGTTGGGCGGTTCCGCCATCTTTGTCTTTGCTCTGCTTTTTTAATCGTATTAGCGAGCATATTCTCGGATAATATACCAAAGATGAACTTACAGGAGGACCCAATTATGGATTCCAATACACTGCTGCAAGAGGCGATCAAAGCCCGCGCCAAAGCATATATCCCATACTCCCGCTTCGGTGTAGGAGCCGCTCTGCTGGATCAGAACGGTCAGGTTCATCATGGCTGCAATATCGAGAACGCCGCTTACAGTGTCACCAATTGCGCCGAGCGCACCGCTCTATTCAGCGCCATGGCCCAGGGGCATAAACGCGGCAGCTTTAAAGCGCTTGCCGTTGTAGGCGATACTGCCCTGCCGATTACGCCTTGCGGCGCATGCCGGCAGGTAATTGTTGAGCTGTGCGATCCCGATATGAAGATTATTCTGGGGAACATGAACGGGGACATTCGCGAAACAACCGTACGCGAGCTGCTGCCAGGAGCTTTTGGCCCTGATGAGTTAAAGCAGGGACAGGCTCCAGCGTAAGTGCGTAAGCGATGCGGCGAAGCCGCCAGCGGTTGTCCGCACGCAGTAGAAGGACCCCCGCCGCCAAAGCGTCCACGTGTTCGCGTAAACGTAAGCGATGCGGCGAAGCCGCCAGCGGTTCCCCGCACGCAGTAGAAGGACCCCCGCCGCCAAAGCGCGTACGTGTTCGCGCAAGCGTAAGCGATGCGGCAAAGCCGCTAGCGGTTGTCCGCACGCAGTAGCAGGGCCCCCGCTGCCGAAGCGCGTACGTGTTCGCGCAAGCGTAAGCGATGCGGCAAAGCCGCTAGCGGTTGTCCGCACGCAGTAGCAGGGGATTCAGTCACACGTCACTCTGCGCTCCGCTCTTCCCGCGCCAAACGGAGCGGGTGACCGCAGGGAACGTAAGCGTGTCATTCGCCGCACCTCCTTTAATGCTCCACCCGTAGCAGGTACGCCCAGTTCCGGGTGTCCAGAGGGCGGGGCCCTTGGGGTCCCCCTTGGCTAAGGGGGATTTAGGGGGATCGAAAAAGACTCGAAAGGTTGAGATCATATGAAATTCAGATCAGGCTTTGTCGCCATCATCGGCAGGCCCAACGTAGGCAAATCAACGCTGATGAATCAGGTCATCGGGCAGAAAATCGCCATTATGTCGGACAAGCCGCAGACGACCCGCAACAAAATTCACGGGGTATATACGACGAACAATTCGCAAATCGTCTTCCTCGACACGCCCGGCATCCATAAACGCCAATCCAAGCTGGGCGATTACATGAACCAGACGGCGATGAGCACGCTCGGAGAAGTGGAGGCGGTCCTGTTTCTGATTGACGCTGCCGAGGGGCTTGGCGGAGGCGACCGTTTCATTGCCGAGCAGCTTCAAGGTCTGAAGACGCCGGTCATTCTGGTGATGAACAAGATCGACAAGCTGGAACCTGAAGCGCTGCTGCCGCTGATTTCGGAATACAGCAAGCTGCATGATTTTGCCGAGATCGTTCCCATTTCAGCCAAGGTAGGCAGCAATGTAAATACACTGCTGGAGCAGCTGCAGAAATACCTGCCGGAGGGTCCGCAATATTATCCGGAGGATCAGGTGACCGACCATCCGGAGCAATTTGTTATCGCCGAGCTGATCCGCGAGAAGATCCTGCATCTGACCCGCGAGGAGGTGCCGCATTCCATTGCGGTCGCCATTGAGGATATGCGGGCGGAACCGAACGGCGTGGTGCATATCTCCGCGGTTATTTTTGTCGAGAGGGATTCGCAAAAAGGCATTATCATCGGCAAACAGGGCGCTATGCTGAAGGAAGTCGGCAGAAGAGCCCGTACCGATATTGAGAACCTGCTTGGGTCCAAGACGTTTCTGGAGCTTTGGGTAAAAGTGAAAAAAGACTGGCGCAATCAGGAGCGCGTGCTGCGCGATTTGGGCTTCCACAAGGATCAGTGATCTTCACCGCAAATGACTGCCAGTAATTGCAAGGATAGAACCCGTCTCATCGCACATCCTACTTTTAGGAAGACATCGTTTTTTGCGAAGGGGGATAAATACGAATGCGAGATTTTTCGTGGAAGTATTTTGCAATGACTGGTGATGTCGATGCCTATCTGCTGTACCGGGAAGCGGGAGAACCGCTGAGTTCGGCGGCGGAGACAGCAGCGGAAGAAGAGCAGGTCTATGACCAAGAAGCGAAGTAAGAACTGGTTGCTTGCCGAGTGGTTAGGGGAAGAGGCATGCTACACAGGGTGGAAGGGATCGTCATCCGCAGTATGGACTACGGCGAGGGGAATGCAATCATTACGCTTTGCACCGAGAACGCGGGCAAGATAGGAGTGCTGGTCCGTGGAGCCAAAAAGGTAAAAAGCCGCCATGCTGCTCTGATCCAGCCGTTTACGCTCGGGCAATATGTTTTTTTCAGAAATAACGGAGGGCTGGGTACGCTGAATTCCGGCGAGATCATTAGCTCCCATCATTCGATCAGGGAGGATCTGATTACAGCCGCCTACGGCTCTTATGCCTGTGAGCTTCTGGACCGGGTGCTGCATGACGAGGAGACGGGCAGCTTTTGGTTCCGGCAGCTGTCGGCCTGCCTGAATGCGCTGGAGGAAGGCAAGGAACCGGGAGTCATTATTAATCTGTTCGAGATGAAAATACTTCAAGCGGCCGGCTACGGTCCGCATTTGGATTCCTGTATCGCCTGCGGGCGCGAGAAGGCGGACGAAGAAATGCTGCTCA
>NZ_ASSD01000474.1 GCF_000520715.1 Paenibacillus zanthoxyli JH29 | reverse complement strand
CCCTTGACTTTAGTTGCCAGCAGGTAGAGCTGGGCACTCTAGAGTGACTGCCGGTGACAAACCGGAGGAAGGTGGGGATGACGTCAAATCATCATGCCCCTTATGACCTGGGCTACACACGTACTACAATGGCCGGTACAACGGGAAGCGAAGCCGCGAGGCGGAGCGAATCTTCTAAAGCCGGTCTCAGTTCGGATTGCAGGCTGCAACTCGCCTGCATGAAGTCGGAATTGCTAGTAATCGCGGATCAGCATGCCGCGGTGAATACGTTCCCGGGTCTTGTACACACCGCCCGTCACACCACGAGAGTTTACAACACCCGAAGTCGGTGGGGTAACCCTTACGGGAGCCAGCCGCCGAAGGTGGGGTAGATGATTGGGGTGAAGTCGTAACAAGGTAGCCGTATCGGAAGGTGCGGCTGGATCACCTCCTTTCTATGGAGAATCGTTTCCCGCAGCGGAAACATTCAAA
>NZ_ASSD01000473.1 GCF_000520715.1 Paenibacillus zanthoxyli JH29 | reverse complement strand
AGCACAAGAACCACTGCTGATACTTCAGCAGTGGTTCTTTGTATATTGTATACGCTCTGTGTAAACCCTAAATTCCTATCGCTATGGCAGAAGAATTTGTGCGCTGTTGATGGACAAATATGTAGGAATTTATTTGTCCCGAGCCCTTTTTTTCAGGAGAATTCTTGCTCATGTTATGTTCTTGACAGTATATAAACCCTTTGCTAAGATGGCAATAATATATTTTTGGGCATGCCGCTCCAACCTACTTTGAAAGATAAGAACCGTTATACTGCCAGCTCAGAACATCTGTCTTCCAAGGATGGACTGAGATGAAGGTTGTTCTTTTTTATAAAGTTTGCGGGCCGTAAGAACAAAGAATAACAAGGAGGAATGACTCAGGTGTGGGAAGATAAGTTTGGTAAAGAGGGACTGACTTTTGATGATGTGCTGCTGGTGCCGCGCAAATCGGAAGTGCTGCCCAAGGAAGTTGATCTGTCCACAGTGTTAAGCAAGAATGTAAAGCTGAATATTCCGCTCATCAGCGCCGGTATGGATACGGTCACAGAGGCAGCTATGGCGATTGCCATGGCGCGCGAAGGCGGTATTGGTATTATCCATAAAAATATGTCGGTTGAGCAGCAAGCGGAAGAGGTTGACCGCGTTAAGCGTTCTGAGAGCGGCGTTATTACGAATCCTTTTTCACTTACCGCGACTCATATGGTTTCCGATGCTGAACGTCTAATGGGTAAATACCGTATTTCCGGCGTTCCGATTGTGGATGATAATAATAAACTGGTAGGGATTATTACGAACCGGGATTTGCGGTTTATCCATGAGTTCAATATTCCGATCAGCGAAGTCATGACTAAGGAAAATCTGGTCACTGCTCCTGTCGGCACGACGCTTACGGAGGCCGCGGTAGTACTGCAGCGCCATAAGATTGAGAAGCTTCCGCTTGTTGATGATAACTACATTTTAAAGGGTCTCATTACCATTAAAGATATCGAAAAGGCCATTCAGTTTCCTAACGGTGCGAAGGATGCTCAAGGCCGTCTGCTGGTTGGCGCAGCCATCGGCATATCGAAAGATACCTTTGAACGGGCTGAAGCGTTGGTTAACGCCGGAGTCGATCTGATTGTCGTCGATTCGGCTCACGGCCATCACATCAATATTATTGAAGCCGTACGTAACCTGCGTGAGCAGTATCCGGATTTGACGATTATTGCGGGAAATGTGGCGACAGGCGAGGCAACGCGCGATCTCATCGAAGCGGGGGCTTCCGTGGTCAAAGTTGGCATCGGACCTGGCTCGATCTGTACAACACGGGTCATAGCGGGGATCGGCGTTCCGCAGATTACGGCGATTTACGACTGTGCATCTGTTGCGCGTGAGTACGGAGTGCCGATTATTGCCGACGGCGGCATCAAATACTCCGGTGAGATTACAAAAGCTATCGCAGCCGGCGCGAGTGCCGTTATGCTGGGAAGCCTGTTTGCAGGTGCGGAGGAGAGCCCTGGAGAGTCCGAGATTTATCAGGGTCGTAAGTTCAAGGTATACCGCGGCATGGGCAGCATGAGCGCCATGAAGCAGGGCAGCAAGGACCGCTACTTCCAGGACGACGATAAGAAGCTTGTACCGGAAGGCATCGAAGGACGTGTCGCTTTCAAGGGTCCGATGTCCGATACGGTGCATCAATTGATTGGAGGTTTGCGTTCCGGCATGGGTTACTGTGGAACAGGAACGCTCTCCGAACTGCGCAATGACACATCCTTTATCCGGATTACCGGAGCAGGACTTCGTGAAAGCCATCCTCATGATGTGCAGATTACGAAGGAAGCCCCTAACTATTCGTTATAAGCGGCACATGATTTAAAATATGAACGGACTAGACGAATTTCGCCTGGTCCGTCTTTTTTTGGAGGTACCCCTGTGTTAGAATAGAACAAGCAATTAGATGATGTTTATAAGGGGAGTTTAAATCCATTGAAGTTCAAGCGTAAATCCAGTATGAAACAGATGGCAGTGAAGACAGTAACAGCGGGTTTGCTTTTAAATATGCTTGTGTTATCTCCTATTCCA
>NZ_ASSD01000472.1 GCF_000520715.1 Paenibacillus zanthoxyli JH29 | reverse complement strand
TCAAATTCCAGAAACTTGATAATCAACAGGCGTGTAAACTTAGATATAAAGGATGGACATTCCTGGTCAACTCCAGATTGAATAAAGGATTGTTTTTTTGTACACTTAATGTCTTTTAATAAGGATGGTAAGTAAAGTGAAGCGTTTAAAAAAGTTTGGTTTTTTTACGATAAGTATTATCATCATAATAATAGTTGCATTTGTTATTGGACTAATTGGGAAAAGTTATAATAATTAAGTTTTATAGCAAATGAAAAAGAGAATATGGCTAACCAATCATTTACAAATATTTTGCATAATAAAATCTATTAACAGTTTGTTATTTTCCTGAATGGGCGTATTGGAATGAAAGAGCTTACTGATCATAACTCCGCCTTCAATGGACGTAACGATAAAATTGGCAATCCTTCTCTTATCGATATCCGGCTTAAATTCGCCTGTTTCCATTCCGTATTCTAATATTTTGGAGACAAAAGCAACGAATGCGGTTAACCCCTTCTGCGCTCTTTCCGTTAATGCCTCATGGGTGTCATCACTTTCAGCAGCGATGTTCATGACAGGGCACCCCCCGATAAAGGGCGGCGCTTCTACGACATGCTCATACACCCGGATCGCAGCAATAAGCTGATCATATGCGCGGGTATGTCCGGCTATCGCTTCCTGAAAACGGTTATTTACAATGTCTACAGCATAGTCCAATGCTTCCAGAACCACTTCGTCCTTATTTTGAAAATGGTTATATATGCTTCCTTTTTGAAGACCGGTTTCACGCATAATATCAGAAATGGATAGTCCATGATAACCCTGAACGTTGAGCAATTCGGCCGTTTTTCGGATAATATTCTCCCGAGTCTCTGCTCCTTTTCGCATGCTGAGCCTCCCTCTCTATTACCAATTCACCCAAGTTACCATTTGAACTATACGATGTCAAGGAAGCAGATTTCAATTTTTTTCAATTGACCGACCGGTCGGTCTCTGATAAGATGAAATCGTCCAAGAGATAGGAGGGAGCGATTAACATGAATGCCGAACTCAGTATTCCAGAC
This sequence comes from Paenibacillus zanthoxyli JH29, assembly GCF_000520715.1. Lineage (GTDB taxonomy): Bacteria > Bacillota > Bacilli > Paenibacillales > Paenibacillaceae > Paenibacillus_AQ > Paenibacillus_AQ zanthoxyli. The sequence goes on along the minus strand of NZ_ASSD01000472.1, from coordinate 6,012 downwards.
AGTTCCTTGTGCACAAAAGCGACGGAGCTTGTCCTGGAATTATCCCCGAAATTTTTGTTCAATCATTCTGTAAGAACGTACCGTTTTGGAGGACTTCTGGCGCAAAGAGAAGGAATGAAGCTGGACCCGGAGCTGTTCTATCTAGCTTCCATTTTGCACGACATCGGCCTGACTAAGCGTTGTGACCATGGTCATTCCTTTGAGGTGGATGGTGCGGATGCGGCGGAGGAGTTTCTTACGCATCACGGTTATCCCAGAGACAAGATAGACATCGTCCGTGAAGCAATCGTTCTGCATACTTCTTTGCTCGCACAAGAAAAACAGCCGGAGATTGCTCTCGTTCATTTTGGCGCCGGATTTGATGTTGGGGCATTCCACATTAAGGACCTGCCTTCAAGCAGTGTACAGCAAATTCTTGAGGCGTATCCCCGTCTTGGTTTTAAGAAGGCTTTTGCAGAGGTATGGCTGTCTGAGGCCAAACGCAAACCCAATATGCTCGCTGACCGGGTGAACAAAGAAATCGGCTTTATGGATATATTGAGCAACGCTCCATTTGAAGATTAAGCGGCTAATAGGCCAGGGGAGAGATCTAATATGGAAGACGTTCGTAAGGTCATAGAATCTAACAACCAACTTTTTGTACAAGCTGTTCAGCAAAAAAACGCCGCGGGAATCACAGATTTATACACGAAGCAAGCCATCCTGATCCCAAGCGGTTCCGCAAATATTCAAGGCAGCGAGGCGATTCATTCTTTCTGGGTTACCATGTTGAACAGTGGACTGACCGATCTGGCTCTGGAAAGCAAGGAAATACAGGCCGGCGGGGAAGATCAAGTACGTGAAAGCGGAATTGCTCACTTAACGCTTCAGAATGGTGAGAAAGAAATTCATCCCACCTCGGGCTATGTGGTTCTGTGGAGACTAGAGGATGGGGCTTGGAAGATAGATATTGATATTATGTTCTAGAAATATATTTGCATGAGACATGAAACATTTGGAATAGTCAAATTCCTAAGAAAAGATATGAAGCCAGCAAGTCTTTCGGTTATAGAAATAAAGACTTGGCTGGCTCCTGTTATTCTATTATCGGCAATGGTTCGAAAAAGACTTTGGGGCGATCCGACATCGATATGTATTGCTACGGGCTTAGGAATGGCCTGCTTGACGATCCATTATCAAGTATTGAGGTCAGGTTGGCTGTAAATTGGGTGTAGTGTCTTTCAAAACGGCTAAACTGCATCTTTTTGAACCCAAAACGCTTATTCACAGAGAAATCCTGCTTCCATACAGGAATTTGAGGCTGTGCTGACTGAATTTGAAGGTGAGTGGGAAAAAACCTGTACTTTCGTAGGTATGCTATAGAACGCGCGTTCCTGCACAGCCAAAAGATGCACAATTTCAGGTATTCTGCATTATCCGGCTTCCATTTGAGAGTGGCCCCGTACACCTGCCTGATTCCACCACAAAAACAAATGGCGTCCAGCAGCTATTTCCATAGCTTATGGGGACCATCGGATAAATCTTCATCCTTCCTCCAGCAGCTCGCGCAGCATGCCCTCGCGGTCATTCATGAACGCCTTGGTCACCGCGTAATGCTCCGTTTCCTCCAAGGTAACTTCCCGGATTCCTTCCCCTTCCAGCAGCCAAATATCCGCCCCCGGATAGGACATTAGAATCGGCGAGTGGGTGGCGATGACGAACTGCGAGTCGCTGCGTACCAGCTGATGCATACGGGCCAGCAGCGACATTTGCCGCAGAGGCGACAGCGCGGCTTCGGGCTCGTCCAGGATGTACAGGCCGCGTCCGCCGAACCGGTGCATGAAAGCAGCGAAGAAGGATTCGCCATGCGACTGCTCATGCAGCGATTTGCCCCCGTAAGAATCTCTGATCCGTGGACCGGGAGAGGGCTGCTCATCGAGCTCGTCAATATATGAGGCCACATTATAGTAGCTTTCCGCACGTAAAAAGAATCCGTCTTTCGGCCGTTTGACCCCTCTGGCGATCCGAAGATATTCATACAGGATAGAGTGTGAAGAACGGGTATTGAATGAAAAATTAAGCGTCCCCCCTTCGGGGTTAAATCCCCAGGCGGCGGCGATTCCCTCCAGCAGGGTCGATTTGCCGCTGCCGTTCTCTCCCACCAGGAAAGTGACCGGATTCCTGAACACCAGCCGCTCCAGTGACCGGATCACCGGCAGTTGAAAAGGATAGGAGCGGAAGGACGGAACCTTGTTCCTCAATAGCTCCATATGGCGTAAATACAGCTTGTCGTTCTCCATTGTCATGCTCCTCCCCGCAAGACTGCTCCGAGCCGCGCTTAGGCCCAGACCCTGTTTCTACCACTCTATCATCAGGAGTTCCTGAAGTCCAAATCCGAGTCCAGGTCTGCATGCGCAGCTTGTACTCTTGCCAGAGGGCATCTGCCAATTTATTGCAATGACGGACAGGTGTCCATGAGGCGGATATCTCCGAAGCATATAACTATACTGTCATCAGATTACGACAGGGCAGGGTGAGGCTGTGAAAGCGAAAATAAAGCAGGAGCGCAAACAGGGCTACCGTGACGGGTACCGCCAGGGCTACCATCTGGGTCTGTGCGAAGCTGTGAGACAGCTGAATCCGGGTTCGGCAGATACTCAGCGTCCCTTAAGGCTAATGTATGTCCCGCAGGGCTTCGATGCGATCGATGCCGGGGTAACAGAGGCGCTGGCCGGGCTCGTTACCGAGCTGATTGTATGTCCGCCGCATGCCATGCTGGAGACCGCCGCCCGGGAATCTCCGGAAGCGGTGCTGGTCATGAACGGGCTGCATGTATTTCCGGATGATCATTTGGAGCAGATCACGGAAATCCGCAGGCGGGGCATTTCCACCGCCATCTGGTTTGTCGACGATCCCTATTTTACGGAGGATACGGCTGTTCTTTGCCAGCATTACGATCATGTGTTCACGCATGAGCTTGGATGTCTGGAGTTTTACCGGTCCCATGGAGTGGAATCGGTACATTATTTGCCGCTGTGCGTTAATCCGGGAATGTTCAATCCCCGTCGCATCGGACCGGCGTATCGCTATGACATCGTTTTTATCGGCAATGCTTTTTTCAACCGGACTGAGCTGTTTGACCGCCTGGCCCCGATGCTAATCCGTCACCGTACGCTTATCGCCGGCGGGTTCTGGGAGCGGCTGAAAAAATTCGACATGCTGTCTCCACTCATCCACAAAGGTTTTATTCCGCCGGAGGAGACGGCGAATTATTATAGCGGCGCGAAGCTTGTGATCAATATTCACCGCCCCTGGGAATCGGGACAGGATAACCGCAATTCATACCGGGTTCCCGCAAAGTCCATCAATCCGCGCACCTATGAGATCAGCGCTTGCGGCGCGATGCAGATTACGGATGTCCGTGAGGATCTGACGAAACATTACCGGCCCGGATATGACCTGGAGACCTTCAGCTCGCCCGGGGAACTGGAATCCAAAATTGAATATTATCTGAAACATGAGAAAGAGCGGCGGAATTTCGCCTTGAGAGCTCTACGGACAACACTTCAGAATCATACCTTTACGGCTCGGCTGCCAAGGCTGCTTTATGTGATCGATGAGGCGCGAGTGAGACATTAATTAAATAAAGGAGCGAGGCACGATGAACAAAGAATTCATTCTTCCGGTCCCGCCGCTTCCCCTTACGCCGGCTGAGCAAGCGAGGCTGGAGGGAAGGCTGAACGGCTTTAAGAACGGCTATGCCGAAGGCTATTTGCGCGGCCGCTTAGCCATTCTGGACGGCCGTCCAGAAGAACCTCTGCCCGTACGCGATATACACGTCATGTATGTCGGTTCCGGCAAAGGCTACCCCTATTCCCCGCTGGATGAAGCCGTACTGACATCGCTGCAAAGCCTGACGGCGGAAGTAACAGTAACGAATGTACATCAGAACCTGGTGGAACTGGTCAGCGCCAAGCGGCCGCACTTGGTCCTTGTGCTCGACGGTATGGAGCTGCCGCTGGAACAAATCGACCAGTTCCGGGGAATGGGTATCCTTACGGCAATCTGGCTTACAGATGATCCTTATTATACTGATTTTACACTGGGTATCGTGAACCACTACGATTATGTATTCACGCTGGAACGTAACTGCATCGAGTATTACCGGCAGCTCGGCTGTGCGGAGGTCCATTATCTGCCGTTCGCGGCTTACCGGCCGCATTATCGCCCCACGATCTCCCGCACGCCGATATCGCGCGAGGTAAGCTTCATCGGCTCCGCGTATTGGAACCGGGTCAATTTCTTCCGGGAAATCATGCCGCAGCTGATGGAATTCAATACGGTTATCAACGGAATATGGTGGGATCGCCTTCCGGAGGCCTCGATTTATGGAGACCGGATCGAGGTCGGAAAGTGGATGTCTCCGCAGGAGACGGCTGCCGCTTACAGCGGTTCAAAAATCGTGATCAATCTGCACCGCTCCCATGTCGATGATGCATTCAACAACAATACACTAGCGATTTCGGCAGCTTCGCCGAATCCGCGGACATTCGAGATTGCGGCCAGCGGAACGCTGCAGCTAAGCGATGTCCGGGATGATCTGGCCTCCTTCTACAAGCCGGGAGAGGAGATTGTAACGTTCAGCACACCGGAGGAGATGATCGATAAAATCCGTTATTACCTGACGCATGAGGAGGAACGTCAAGCGATTGTGCTGAAGGGGCTGGAACGGACACTCCGGGATCACACGTATCCTAAACGGGTCAATCAGCTGTTGGCCACTATATTCGGATGAACCTCCTCCGGGCTCCGGGTCTCCCGAATTATGCTCCTGCCGAGGGAGCGGTTGTCATGTCCGCTGCCGCTGCGGACCTCATACGATAAGTCAAGGCAAAATCCGGTAAACGCCGGATCATTTCAGGGGGCTTCTGTCCGCTGCGGACCTTGGAAAGCGGCAGGGGAGTCTTTCTTTTCGGGCGGCGGAACCGCAGGAGGTTTCTGCTAACGTCCGGGCAATGCATACCTAACAGGGAGGTGAGCGGACGCTCCGAAATTCATCTGTTCGGAAGCGCCAATACGCCAATGGCTGATAAAGCTGCCGTTGTCCTTTTTTCCCATGTATCCAATGACAACAGCATAACCGGCGCCGAAAAGCTGCTGCTGTTCTTCGCCCGGGAATTGTCCTCCTACTTTGACTGCCTGCTTGTCGCGCCTCAGGAAGGGAAGCTGACGCGTCAGGCCCGCCGCAGCGGAATAGCGGTGGAACTGCTGCCGATTCCGCTGGTGTACGGCATGTATACCCCCTATGCAGGACTTGAAGAGGACATCAAGTCGTTTCAGAACGGCAGGGAGTTCAAGGAGCTTCATGCATGGCTGGCTAAGCGGCGTCCAGCCTTCATCGTAACGAGTACGTGTGTACATGTTCTGCCGGCAATTGCCGCCAAATCGCTGGGTATACCGGTGGTATGGAAGATCAGTGAGATTATTACCGAGAACGAGCATACTTCGCTGAGCATCAATGTGATTAATCGGTTCAGCGACCAGATCCTCTGCATATCCCAAACGGCGGCTCTTTCTTTTATGGAGGAAATACCGGCAAGTAAAATCGCGCTGCTTCCGCCGACATGGGATGACAAGGATATGATGACGGCGGCGTGGAGCAAGCTGAGGGGAGAACGGCGGCGGGAGCTGCGTATCAAGCCCGTAAATCGGCTCGTCGGGTATATCTCTTCATTTATTATCGAGCAAAAAGGGCTGGAGCATTTCATTCACATGGCCGTACTTGTGGCAGAGCAGCATCCGGACGCGCGTTTCCTGGTTATTGGCGAGCCGCGCGACAAGGATTACTACAACCGCTGCAAACACAAGGTGAAGCTGGAGGGTTTGTCTTCCCGCTTTCGGTTCACGGGCTATGAGAGATCGCTTTCCGAGTCGTACTGTGCCATGGATGTGCTGGTCGTTCCGAGTCTCGTTCGTGAAGGCTTTGGCATGACCGCGATGGAGGGCCTTGCCTTCGGCAAGCCGGTCGTCGCC
>NZ_ASSD01000471.1 GCF_000520715.1 Paenibacillus zanthoxyli JH29 | reverse complement strand
GCGGCGGCGGAGGCTGCTCGAATGGGCGTCCGCCCGGCGGGCGATCATCATCGAAGATGATTACGACAGCGAGTTCCGCTGGTCCGGCCGTCCTATCGAGCCGCTGAAGGCGCTTGACCGGGAGGAGCGCGTCGTGTATATCGGCTCCTTCTCCAACACGATGTTCGCCGGGCTTCGCCTCGGCTACGCCGTCCTGCCGCCTTCCCTGACCCCGCCTGTGACAGCCGCGAAGGCGCTGTACGAACCGCTTCCCGCCGGACTGCTGGAGCAGCGGGCGCTGGCCCGCTTCATGTCGCTCGGCGTATACGCCCGCCATATCCGGCGGATGACGCGCCTCTATGGCGAACGCGGCAGCATCCTTCGCGAACTGCTGGCCGGAATGCCGGGCGGCCTGTTTCATCCGCAGCCCGGCGACGCGGGGCTGCATATATACGCCCGATGGCTGCGGAGCGAAGAGGAATTCGCACGCTTTCAGAAGGCGGCCAAGCTGCGGGACGTCGATTTCAGAGACGCCGCCCTTTACCGGATTACACCCGGAGATCCCGCCGCCTGCTTCGCTTTTTCCCATCTGGACGAGGAGGAGCTGATTGAGGGGGTTCGGCGGCTGTCACTGGCCTGGAACGATGTGCAAAATGAATCGTGAAAAGGTATGATAGGATAAGCTATTAATGATGAAGGAGGGAGAAAGGATGCTGCATGCATCGCCGTCCGCTTTTGTCATCCTGCCCGCCTTGGCCAAAATCGTCTGCGAGCCGGGATGGAAATGGCAGAAAAGGGAGAAGCCGCTGCCCAATTACGATCTGTTCTACATCTGGAGCGGCGAAGGAACGGTTGTGCGGAACGGCACAGCCTATGAAGTCGGGAAGGGAAGCTGTTTCCTGTTTCGTCCGGGAGATCATACTAGCGCATCGCATAACCCCCAGAAGCCGCTTGTGCTTACATATATTCATTTTGACGTCAAGGAGCCGGTCACCGATATTCCCGAGCCTTACCGCAAGCTGACGGAGTCGTTGGAGTTCGAGCATTTGCTTGCCCGCTACGTCCGGTTGTTTCTGGTCAAGACCTTCGCCGCAGAGGAAGAGGGTCAGCTGATTCTCAAGCAGATTATGATTAACCTGCTGCGGGAAGACCGGGTCAAGCCGGTGGAACGCAATGTCAGCAACCAACTGGTGGAGGTCATCCACGAGGTCGCGAATTATATCAGCCAGAACCCTGGCGCTGTGCATCGGGTGGAAGAACTGGCGGCCCGGGCCGGTCTGTCGCCGCGCTATTTTTCCATCAAATTCAAGGAGCTGATCGGCTCCTCCGTGCAATCTTACGTCATCCGCACCCGGATCGAACGGGCCCAGCATTTGCTGCTGTACGCGGGAATGAACGTGACGGAGGTGGCGGACGCGCTCGGATACCGCGATATTTTCTTTTTCAGCCGGCAGTTCAAGCAGCATACGGGGAAGAGCCCCTCGGAAATTCGCTAAAAAACGAACCGGGGATCTTTTGGGTCTTCGGTTTTTCTTGTGCTGCCGCGTTTAAAACGACTGGAAATTGTATTAAATGACTATTATGAGCAAAATGGCAGGCGTGGGATAGGAAAGGAGAGCGCATATGTACGAAATCGTGTTGATACGGCATGGAGAGAGCGAGTATAATCGGCAAAATCTGTTTACCGGCTGGAGCGATCCGGATCTCACGGAGAAGGGAATACAGGAAGCCAAGGACGCGGGCAGAATGCTTAAGGAAGCCGGATATACGTTCGACCTCGCCTTTGCTTCGGTGCTCAAGCGTTCTATCAAGACGCTTAATTTCGTTCTGGAAGAGCTGGACCTGCTGTGGATTCCCGTGCAGAAATCGTGGAAGCTGAACGAGCGCCATTACGGCGCGCTTCAGGGTCTCAGCAAATCGGAGACGGCGGTAAAATATGGCGAC
>NZ_ASSD01000470.1 GCF_000520715.1 Paenibacillus zanthoxyli JH29 | reverse complement strand
GCAGCACCCCAGCCACTATGCCTTTTCGGCTGTGGGCGGACTTGTGACCGCGTGGCTGCTGCTCTCGATGATTGTGGCGCTTCGGCCCAACCGCCGTGCGGAGGCACTGACCGCGCCGCCGGATATGGACCGGCTGGGGCGTTATCTTAAGTCGGAATCGGGGAACGCGCTGACCCATATGCTCTTCACGGGGGACAAGAGCTTCTACTGGGCGCAGGACGGCAAAGTCATGCTTCCGTTCGCCAGAGTGCGGGACAAGGCTGTCGTGCTTGGCGACCCGCTCGGACCCAAAGATCTGGTGAACGACGCAATCAGCGAATTCCGGACCGAGGCCGACAGGTACGGACTTTCCGTCGTCTTCTACCAGGCGACGCCTGATTACTTGCCGATCTACCATGAGCAGGGCTACCATTTCTTTAAGCTCGGCGAGGAGGCGCTGGTTCCGCTAGACAAGTTCACCCTCAGCGGCAAGGGGAACAGTGATTTGCGAAGCGTAAAGAACCGGTTTGCCCGCGAAGGCTGCAAGTTCGAATTGGCGGAGCCTCCGTTTGCGACGGAGCTGCTGAAAGAGCTTCGGTCGATTTCGGAGGAATGGCTGAGAGGCCGGGCGGAAAAAGGATTTTCGCTCGGATGGTTCGATGAATCCTATCTGCAGCTTGCGCCGATTGCCCTCCTTCGGGATGCCGGGGGCGCCGTTATCGCCTTCGCCTCGCTTGCGCCGGGCTATGACGGCGGAGTTACCGTTTCGATCGACCTGATGCGCCATCGCCTGAAAAGTCCGAACGGAACGATGGATTTCCTGTTTATTTCCCTGCTGGAATGGGCCAAGGCTCAGGGATACGAGCGGTTTAACCTTGGCAACGCGCCTCTGTCCAGCGTAGGGCGGAACCCGGGAGCGCTTCGCGAAGAGAAAATGGCCCGTGTCGTGTTCAAGCACGGAGGGCATTGGTACGGATTTTTGGGCCTGCGCCGCTATAAAGAAAAATTTTCACCGGAATGGGAACCCCGCTACTTGGCCTATCCCGTCTCCCTGTCCCTGCCCGTTCTGACGCTGGATTTGGTTAGGCTTGTATCCCGCCAGCCGAAATCAAGATAAGAATACGCCAATAAGCCTGCCGTGGCCCTCATGGGTTCTGGCAGGCTTAGCTTATTTATGCGCGCATCAGCGCGGGCTAATAGTCAAAAGGGACGAGTTGATGATTCCGACGGATGCCGCCGTCTTCTTCCGAATTGCCGGTCGAAGCTCTCAAGGAGCTTCGGGCTAGGCCGAGGTCCACCACAGCAGCGCCGCCGCAAGCACGGCGATAAGAACGGCCGCCGTATCCCGCCGCCGCCAGCGCAGAACAAGCCAGGGCGTGCGCGGCTTCGACGGGTCATAACCCCGGGCTTCGATGGCGGTGGCCAGTTCGTCGCCCATGCTTATCACTTGGAGGAGCAGAGGGACGGCCATCAATGAAATCTGCTTTGGCGTCCAGCGCATCCGTTCCCGCTTTCGGTTTCCCCGGGAGGCAAGCGCCAGCTGCAGTGATGAAATTTTCCCTAGAACCCAAGGGATGAACTGCAGAGTGACGGAAACGGCAAGCGACCAATTCCGCGTTCTGACGCCCAGTTTTCCCAGCGGCTTGATGGCCCACTCCAGCCCTTCGCGCAGCGGCGCTCCTGATGTCGTCTCCGTGAACAGGAAGCCGAGCGAAATGAGCAGCCCCAGCCGGAGAACGGACAGACCGCCGCTTATGGCGCCTTCGGCGGAGAATTGAAAGGGCATCCCCGCATC
>NZ_ASSD01000469.1 GCF_000520715.1 Paenibacillus zanthoxyli JH29 | reverse complement strand
GCTGCTGCCTGGCGGGCGTCTCCTGCATCAGCAGCGTATCGAGCGAGGCATACCCGATTCCCGACACAAGGGATGTCAGAACATACAATCCGCAGACTGCCGCAAAGCTTCCGGCCGCGCTGATGCCGATGTGCAGCAGCCCTTCCAGCAGCAGCCCTCCCAGCGCAGCCGCCAGCAGGTTCCGCTTAACTAAACGCCCGGCCCAGAAGCTCAGTGTGAGCCCGGCGCCGAGCGATGCGTAAAAAGCCCCCACACCAATATCTCCCGCGTGAAATACCCAAATGGCATATACACTGATCAGCACATTGTCGAGTCCGCTCACAATAGAGACAAGCAGCTCATAGCCCAGCACAATTTGCAAGCATACGCTTCCGGCAATTACAGCGGGCAAGCCTGCGGGGCGCGGAGCACGCCTGCTCTCCCCTTCATTCGCTACCGGGTCCGCCGCGTGGTGCCCCTCGGGCCCCTCGGCTGAAATCTCCAGCTCTGCCGGCGGGGTACGGGGGAATGAAATCCCCGAGATGATGAGCGCCGCGCCCAGGAAGGAGACGGCATTCAGCACGAACGCCGTCTGCGGACCGAACCAGTGCGAGACGAAGCCGCCCGTCAAAGCGCCCAAAATGAGCACGCAGCCGGTCAGCATCTGCTCCATGGCATTAGTCCTCAGCAGAGCGTCACGCCGCGCAAGCAGCGGTATGGACGATTTCCGCACCGGGGCGTAAATTGCCTCTCCCGCCGCCAGCATAAAGCTGCCGACATACAGCAGCCACAGCCGGTCCTCCCCCGTAACCCACAAAAAAGACAAGGCGAACGGAATCCGCGCGATATCGGTCGCCATCATAATCGTCTTGCGCGGCAGCTTCCCGCCCATATAGCCGCCCAGCGGCGCGAGCGCCAAATAAGGAATGAGCTTGACCCCGAGCGACAGGCCGACGGCCATGCCCGATCCGGTAAGCTGGAGAATCAACGACAGCATCGCGACCTGGCTGAAACGGTCACCGATCCCGTTGATGATGCCGGCGGCAAACAATCGGTAATAACCGGCGCTCATGCCGCCCTTGGCGGTGCTTTGGTGTGTCATAACTTTCATCCTCACTATCATAAAATTAAATAAATATCTAATTAGATATTAATCGAATATAAAGTGAATGGCAATCCCTATCCTTTCCGTGGTTCGGAAAAAGGAATAAGATATGACTAACTGGTTTTTACGAAAATACGTATTCGGAGACATGCCGAAAGGAGATCCGTACCGATGAAAATAGATCGTCTGCTGTCCATCGTCATCGTGCTTCTGGGCCGCCGGCTCGTTCAGGCGAAGGAGCTTGCCGACATGTTCGGGGTATCGGTGCGAACCATTTACCGCGATATCGAAACGCTAAGCCTGGCCGGAATTCCGGTGGTTACCTATCAGGGCGGAGGCGGAGGCATCGGATTAATCGAAGGCTACCGGCTCGACCGGAATGTGCTTACCGACCATGAGCTGGCGCAAATCTTTTCCGCTCTGCGAAGCCTCTCCCCCTATACGGGCGACCACGAGCGATTGATGGAGAAGATCAGCAGCGTCGTACCGCCTTCGCGTTCGCAGCAGTTCCGCAGCGTAGCGTCACGGCAGGTTGTCGACCTCACCCCATGGGGGCTTCCGGGCGTATCCGAGCAGAAGCTTGCTCTGCTCAAGGAGGCGCTGGAGGAGAGCGTAACGGTCTCTTTTGCCTATGTCAGCGCCGAAGGAACGGCAACGGTCCGGTGTGTAGAGCCATATACTCTGGTCATGAAGGGGCAATCCTGGTACTTGTACGGCTACTGCAAACTGCGGGAGGATTTCCGGCTGTTCAAGCTGCCCAGAATGAAGGATCTGGCAAAAGGGACTACGGTCTTTACCAGGCTCGAGCTTTCATTCGGAGATTTGCCGTGGAATGACTATCCGGGAGATCATGAAGCCCTGACCGAAATCATCCTTCATTTCTCTGCCAAAAATAAGCGTATCGCGGAGGAGCGTTTCGACTGCTCCGAGCTTCAGGCGGACGGCAGCGGTGGCTATACCGTCTCCCTGCGCTATCCCGTCGACGAATGGCTGTACGGCTTTCTGCTCAGCTTCGGGTCTGCGGCCGAGGTGCTGGAGCCGCAGCATGTCAGACAGCGGCTTGGCGAGCTGGCGGCGGCTATTGCCTGCAAATATAGCCCGGCAACCTGACAGTAGGCTGTCCAGTTCCCCGGTTTATACTGTAACTGTATAAAATATTAGCGGGAGAGTGGTTGAAAATGGAACACACTATGGAACTCACTGTGGAACACAGCGGACGGTTCTGCCAAAGCTGCGGAATGCCAATGCCGGAGGAAGAGCTGCTGGGGACGGAACGGGAAGGCGTTAAGACAGAGGAATACTGCAAGTACTGTTATGAAGACGGCGAGTTTAAGCAGCCGGACATTACCCTCCAGAGTATGATTGATCTCTGCACCGGTTATCTTGTGGAGCAGGGAATGAATGAGGCCGATGCCAGAGGAATGCTCGCCCAGTCGCTGCCCCTGCTTAAGCGCTGGAAACAAGAGGGCGTCTCCAAATAGAAGCCAAAGGGACACATCCCGGTTGAAACCAACCTTGGAATGTGTCCCTTTTTATATCGGCTATGCCGTTATTCTGTTTCGAGAACTTTCCTAGCAGGATGCCGCCCCGCTTTTCGTTTACGCTTGCACCGCCTTCAGCTTTGTCCCCGCCGCAGGCCCGGCAGACTCCTGGAAGAGCGCTCCGCCGCTCTCCAGTTCCTTTGCGATAGACATCATCAGCTTGATCCGGTTCGTCTGGTTCACCACACTGACGCCCGCATCATAGTCGATGGCGGCAATATTGGCGCTTGGATACAGTTCTTTCAGCCCTTTCATCGTCCCGCGTCCGGTAATGTGGTTCGGAAGGCAGGCGAAAGGCTGAATGCAGACGATATTGTTCACTCCATCATCAAGCAGGTCCATCATCTCGGCGGTCAGGAACCAGCCCTCGCCCATCTGGTTGCCTATCGACACAAGTCTTTCGGCTTTTTCGGCGAGACGGTAGATGTTCTTGTCTTTATGGGCGAGTCCCAGACCTTCAAGCGCTGCCGTGATCGGCTTGCGGTACATCTGTATATACGTAATGAGCAGCGGGTTGATCAGCCCGAGCGTCTTGCTCTTCCCGAACTGCTCCGCCCCGTAAATCGGATTGTACACACAGTAGAAGAAGAAATCGAGAAAATCGGGCATTACAACTTCCCCGCCCTCGGCCTCGATCAGATCGGCAAGCCGGTTGTTCGCGTCAGGATGGAATTTGATCAAAATCTCGCCGACCACGCCTACCCGCGGCTTAACCTCCTCCGTCACCGGCAGACGGCTGAAGCCTGACGCAATCTCGCGGGACAGCCGCTTATATTCACGGAACGAGAAGGAGGACAGGCTGTCCTTGCAGCGCTCCATCCCCTCACGGAACAGGGCTTCAGCGCTTCCCGGAACCTTCTCATAAGGTCTGAAGCGGTACAGCAGCCGCATGAGCAGATCACCGTAGCAGGCGGCGGCGAACATCCGGTTGATCATCTTGAAGCCAATACGGAAGCCTGGCTGGCTCTCAAGACCCGAGGCGTTCAGCGACAGAACCGGAATCTTTCCGAGCCCCGCATCCTTCAGCGCCTTGCGCAGCAGGGAAATATAATTCGTTGCCCGGCAGCCTCCGCCTGTCTGCGACATGATGACTGCGGTCCGGTCCGGATCGTAATCGCCGCTCTGCAGCGCCGACAGAATCTGGCCGATCGTTACAATCGCCGGATAGCAGGCATCGTTGTTGACATACTTCAGCCCCTCCTCCGTCTCCTCGGGACCGGACTTCTCAAGCACCTTGAATCGGTAGCCGAAATCCCGGAACACCCGCTCGAACAGCTCGAAGTGAATCGGCGACATTTGCGGCGCCAGAATCGTATACGCCGACTTCATGTCCTTTGTAAAAGTCACTCTCTGCTCGTCTTCCCGGGCTGTGCGAGGCGCGGCTTCTCCCTGCTCGCGCTCGCGCATCGCCGCGAGCAGCGAGCGCAGCCGGATGCGGGCCGCGCCCAGATTGCTGATCTCGTCGATCTTGATCAGCGTATACACCTTGCCCTTCCGCTCCATAATCTCCTGCACCGCGTCACAGGTGATGGCGTCGATACCGCAGCCGAACGAGGTGAGCTGCACCAGCTCAAGATCGCTGCGGGACGCCGCGAGCCGCGCCGCTCTGTATATGCGGGCGTGATAGGTCCATTGGTTGACGATGCGGATATCGCTCTCTCCGCTCCCCAGGTGGAAGATCGCATCCTCGGTAAGAACCGCAAGCCCCATGCCCGTGATGAGCTCCGCGATTCCGTGGTTGATTTCCGGGTCGGCATGGTAAGGATGCCCGCAGAGCAGGATGCCTTTGGTCCCGGTTTCCTCAAGGAACGCCAGCGTCTCCTCGCCTTTTCGCCGCAAATCATTCTTGGCCCGTTCCGCTTCAGCCTGACCGGTCTTCACGGCGGCGGCAATTTCCTCCCTCGGAATATCAGGGAAGGTCCGCGCCAGTCCTTTGACCAGCGCTTGAGTGTCGTCAAAGGTCAGGAACGGGCTGACGAGCGGGATTCCCTTTTCCTTGAGGCCGTCCATATTGTTGCGGATGACCTCCGGGTAAGAGGCGACGACCGGACAGTTATAATGGTTGTCGGCGCTCTTATCCTCTTTCTTCTCGTACACGATGGCAGGGTAGAAAATAAAATCGACGCCCAGGCCAAGCAGGCTCTGCACATGGCCGTGGGCCATCTTGGCCGGATAGCACACCGCTTCGGACGGAATGGTGTCCATTCCGCTTTCGTACAGCTTTTTGTCCGATTTCGGGGACAGCACCACCTTGTAGCGAAGCGCGGTAAAGAACGCATGCCAGAACGGATAGTTCTCGAACAGGTTCATGGCGCGCGGCAGCCCGACTACGCCCCGTACCGCCTCCGCACCCGGCAAAGGCTCGTAGTCGAAGAACCGGTCATATTTGTACTGCATCAGGTTCGGCAGCGTGTTCTTTTCCTTCTTCCCTCCGGCGCCGCGCTCGCAGCGGTTGCCGGTCACATGGAAGCTGCGGTCCGGGAACCGGCTGATGGTCAGCGGGCAATTATTGCCGCACCGTCCGCACCGGCCCTGGGTCACCTCGTAAGTAAAGCTCTCCAGTTCCTGCGGGCCAAGCAGCGTACTGACGCCGCTCTCCGCCGCGTTCTCCCTGGCGAGCAGGGCGCAGCCGTAAGCTCCCATTACACCGGCGATATCAGGGCGGATGACCGTTCTTCCTGTCAGCTGCTCAAATGCTCGCAGCACCGCTTCGTTGTAGAACGTGCCGCCCTGCACAATGATATGCTCTCCCAGTTCATCAAACCTGCGGATTTTGATCACCTTCTGCAAGGCGTTCTTGATGACAGAGTAGGCTAAACCGGCAGACAGGCCGGACAGGGACGCCCCTTCCTTCTGCGCCTGCTTAACCTTGGAGTTCATGAATACGGTGCAGCGGGAGCCGAGATTGACCGGGTCCTGCGCCTGCAGCGCGGCCTCGGCGAACTCGGCGACGCCCAGGCCGAGCGCCGAGGCGAAGCTCTCCAGAAAGGAACCGCAGCCCGCCGAGCAGGCTTCGTTCAGCATAAGGCTGTCGATGACGCCGCCCCGGATTTTGATGCATTTCATATCCTGGCCGCCGATATCGAGAATGAAGTCGACATTCGGCATAAATTTAGCGGCGGCCCTGTAGTGGGCGACCGTCTCCACTTCGCCG
>NZ_ASSD01000468.1 GCF_000520715.1 Paenibacillus zanthoxyli JH29 | reverse complement strand
CAAGCACTCACGTCGATCCTGCTCTAAACATGAGGGGTGCCCCAAGCAGCCATTTCATGGCTTTTGGGAGACCCCCTTTGCTTTTTCTGGAAATGATCACACTATATTCACGTTTCAGGGATTGAATTTTGCGACCATAATCGGTATATTAAAACATAGTAAAACAATTGGTATTCAAGAGATTGAGCTGAGCGGTTAACCGCAGGCCGGGTACTTCCTGATAACAGGATAGGTCCGGCCTTTTCTATTGGTTATCATTGTGAAATAAGTCACACCTCGCTCATAAATGATTAGAGCCGTGTTTGCGTAGAGCATGCCTCCTTGAAGGAGAAGGACATAAACGAGGTATACCTGGGGGAGCAGCGCTCTTGTCGCTTTTTTTTCTACGTCTGCCCAATTAACGAACAGACA
>NZ_ASSD01000467.1 GCF_000520715.1 Paenibacillus zanthoxyli JH29 | reverse complement strand
CGGCTTGTCGGATGCCAGCAACCAGCTCAAGCAGAATGAGCCGAAGCTGAAGGAGGCCGCTTCCGGAGCGGAGCAGCTCGTAAGCGGTACGGCGGATCTGAAATCGGGGATTACCGCGCTGGGAGACGGTCTGACCCGCATCCAGAAGGGGATTGAGAGCGGATCGGCGGGAGCGGGCGAGATTAAGAGCGGACTTGCGCAGGCTGCGGCGAGCGCGCAGCAGCTTGCGGATGCCCACAAGAAGCTGCTCGCCGGGTATAAGCAGATCGGCGGAGGTCTAGATGCGCTGGACGGCGGCATCGGTCAGATTCAGCAGCAGCTGTCCGGTGTGGCGGCGGCGCTGGGAGGACTGGGACCGAGCTTTACCAATCTCGAGGGAAGCCACCCCGAGCTGCTGCGGAACGCGGACTACCAGACCATCAAGGGGACGGTCGCCCAGACCGGTGAAGGAGCGGCCAAGCTTGCGGCCGGGCTTGGACAAATCTCGGAGCAGCTTAAAGGCGCCGCAGCGGGGCTGGACGAAGCGAACGCAGGCTATGCCAAGG
>NZ_ASSD01000466.1 GCF_000520715.1 Paenibacillus zanthoxyli JH29 | reverse complement strand
CGGTGCGCCTCCGGGATATGTCGGCTACGAAGAGGGCGGCCAGCTTACGGAAGCGGTGCGGCGCCAGCCTTACACGGTCGTCCTGCTGGACGAAGTGGAAAAAGCCCATCCGGACGTGTTCAACATCCTGCTGCAGCTGCTGGATGATGGCCGCCTGACCGATTCGCAGGGCCGGATCGTCGATTTCAAGAATACGATTGTCATCATGACGTCGAACATCGGCTCGCCTCATCTGATTCAAGGCACCGATGACAACGGCGATCTCACTCCTGCGGTCAAGGAGCGCGTCATGCGCGAGCTGCGCAGCCATTTCCGCCCCGAGTTCCTGAACCGGGTGGACGACATCGTGATGTTCAAGCCGCTGTCGCTTGACGAAATCCGGCAGATCGTCGGCAAGCTGGTGGACGGCCTGCGGGCGCGTCTGGCCGAGCGTCAGGTCGGCCTTGTCCTCACAGACGAAGCGGTTCGCTTTATCGCGAAGGAGGGCTTCGACCCCGTATATGGTGCGCGGCCGCTGAAGCGGTTCATCCAGCGCAGCCTGGAGACCCGGGTCGCCCGGGCGCTGATCTCCGGCGAAGCGGGCGAAGGCTCCGTACTGAAGGTCGGCGAATCGGATGGAGAACTGACGGTCGTGATTGAGAAGCCGGAAGCCGCGCCGATTGGCAAAGCGTAATACGAGACTCGAAAATATCCTCAAACGAACAGGGACTTCCCAACCTTTAAGGTAAAGGGAGGCCCTGTTTTTTTATGGGAAAAATTATTTAGAGGGTATTCAATCGCGGCATATTATTTTACATGATATGATACAAAACAAGAGGAAATCGCCGGATTTTATCCTCACAGGACAAGAAACCCCATTCGCTTTTGGTAAGAGGGCACATTGTCCGGGTTCTTTCTCCTGCGGTACCATGGGTTAAGCTCATTATTCCGTTGCTTTCAGATGGAAATCGACGGCTATAACGGTGACGAAAAATGGGATATTAACCAGGAACATAGGAGGAACCCTCATGGCATTAATGCAGACATTGACTGTGCTTGAAGCGCTCGACAGTGCATTTGTGAACGGGGAGGCGGTGGGCAGACTGTTCGCCGGTTTTCCGGGAGTTTCCGTTAACGTAACCACGGTGAAAGGCGACAAAGGCAGCACCGATTTTATTAAAATATTGATTCCGGGTACGGATGGCAAAAGCAAGGGAGGCAGCGCCCCGACATTCGGCATTGTGGGCCGTCTCGGGGGGATCGGCGCGCGGCCGAGCCGGATTGGTATTGTCTCTGATGCGGACGGCGCGGTCGCGGCGGTCGCGTCCGCTTTGAAGCTGGCGGAAATGCAGGTTAAAGGAGATTCGCTGCCCGGAGATGTAATCATCACCACGCATATTTGTCCGGATGCCCCTACGCTGCCGCATGAACCCGTTGATTTTATGGATTCGCCGGTCGATATTCTTGTGATGAACCACTATGAAGTCCTGCCGGAGATGGAAGCGATTTTGTCCATTGACACGACCAAAGGCAACCGTGTCGTTAATCATAAAGGCATTGCCATCTCGCCGACGGTGAAGGAAGGTTATATTCTTCGCGTCAGCGAGGATCTTTTGCGTATTATGGAGATGACCACGGGCATTCCGCCCGTCACTTTCCCTGTAACGACTCAGGACATTACGCCTTACGGGAACGGACTGTATCATATCAACTCGATTCTTCAACCGGCGGTTGCCACGGATGCTCCGGTGGTCGGAGTGGCCGTTACGGCGCAGTCCGTTGTCCCGGGATGCGGAACCGGCGCCAGCCATGAGGTCGATATCGCCTCGGCCGTTCGTTTTGCGGTGGAGACGGCCAAGGAAGTGACGACCGGTATCTGCAGCTTCTACAACCCGGAAGAGTTCAGCCGCATCACGGCGCTGTACGGTTCCATGAAGAAGCTTCAGACTCAGGGTCAAGGGACGCAGGTCGGCTGATGATACGCACGGGATTCGAAGCATCCGCCGCGCTGGGGATGATTACGATTGGACAGGCGCCAAGAAACGATGTCGCCCCCTACCTTCTGCGCCAGCTTGAAGGCAGAGCCAGGCTCATTCAGGCGGGAGTGCTCGACGGATGGAGCGAGGAGGAGATTAAGGATAGGCTTGCGCCTGGCCCGGGGGATTACGCTCTAACGTCCAGGCTGGCGGATGGCGGTGCAGCCGTCGTGGCCCGTGACAAGGTGCTTCCCATCCTTCAAGGGAAGATTGACGCGATGGAGGCGGAAGGCATCCGCCAGTTTCTTCTGCTCTGCACCGGCGTATTTCCCGGCCTGCGGACCCGTTCGTCCTTTCTGATCGAACCGGACCGGATACTTACCCCGGCGGTGGCCGCTCTTGCCGGCGGACGGCGTCTTGGCGTGATTTGTCCGCTGGAAGAGCAGGCAGACAGCCTGACGGACAAATTCGCTGAGTACGGACTCCGGCCCGTCTTCGCTGCCGCCTCGCCCTATACTGGAGCGGAAGAAGACTTCAACAGAGCTGCAAGGACCCTTCAAGGCAGAGCGGATGTTCTGCTGCTGGATTGCATGGGATATACGGAGCGGCACAGGGAGAGCATAGCCCGCGCCTCCGGGCGGCCGGTTATTCTCTCCAACACGCTGATGAGCAAGCTCGTCTCCGAAATTTTGGCATAAAGGATGGCTTGGGATGAACGATAAAATTGCAGCGGCAAGCCGGAAGATGCTGGCCGATTGTTTAGGGCTGCGCGGCGGCGAATCTTTGCTAGTCGTTGTGGACGATGGCAAAAAAATGCTGGGCGAAGCGGTCCGCGCCGCCGGCGCTTCCCTTGGCGCGGAAGCGGTGCTGATGGTGATGAACGAGCGGACAAGGTCGGGAGAGGAGCCGCCGGGTGCTGTTGCTGCGGCAATGGAAGCGGCGGACGCCGTTGTCTGCATCACCGAGTATTCGCTTACCCATACCGCAGCGCGCAAACGCGCTGCGGCTGCGGGGGCGCGGGTGGCGACGATGCCCGGCGTGACGGAGGATATGTTCCTGAACGGCGCCATTACGGCTGATTACCTGAAGGTCAAGGCCTTGACGGACACGCTTACGGCCAAGCTGAGCGAAAGCCGGAGCGTCCGCATTGAAAAGGCGGGGCATAGCCTGAGCTTCTCGATTGAGGGAAGGAACGGTGTGCCCAGCACGGGACTGTATCTGCTGCCGGGCGAATCCGGCAATCTTCCGTCGGGCGAGGCGTATATCGCGCCGGTGGAGGGAACCGCCGCCGGTTCGATTCTG
>NZ_ASSD01000465.1 GCF_000520715.1 Paenibacillus zanthoxyli JH29 | reverse complement strand
GAGCCATGTGGTACGCAGCATAGAGTAGGTGATGTAACCAATTTTCCCCTTCCGTCCTTGAAGCTGCTCTTGCCGAATGTCCCCACAGTACCTTCGAAATTCCTCTACGCAGACTTGAATCCGCTGTTCTAGCGTTGCTTTTAACTTAAGTGCCCAATCTCTGCGGATCAGGGACCATGCCTGATTTAAGATGGCTTGTTGTTGCTCGAACTCATCTACGGGCTGTTCCATCTGTATTCAATCACCACCTAAAGCTAATTAGACTTTACCTCGCTGCCCTTCATGTCCGCCGAGCCGCTTAATTGAATATGACTGCCGTTGCAATCCATACGAAGCTCACTGCCTGCGGACAGGCTCATCGTTTTACCCGCAGACAGGCTCAGGTTGCCGCCCGCCGAGATACTCACCTGCTTGCTGCTCACAATCTGAATCCCTTCCCGGTCGTCCAGCTTGATAAAAATGGAACCCTCCTTACCTGTAACAACCAGTTCATCCGGCCCCAGCCGAATTTCCTTGCCATGCGGGGTTCGCCATATTTTCATCTGCGGATTGTTAAACTTGTTATGCGTATTGTTGCGGTCAGCCCGTCTGACGGCACTGGCTGCAATCCCATCTTCTTCACGGCTGCCCGGGAAATAGAGAGAGACGGGGTCACCCTTTTCCGGCATGACATACCAGCCCGTATGCCCGCCGCCGCTATACACGGTTGAATAGTTGAACCAATGCGCCTTGTCCACATCCTGCTTTTCATCACAATCCAGATGGATGCGTACCTGATCCTGGCGAACGTCCAGCACGATACCGCTTAACGAAGCGCCTGCCAGCTTTTCCTGGTAGTAGCTTTTTTGCCGCAATCCTTTATGCGAAGCAAGCACATATTGATGCCGCAGTTGTCCCTGGCTCATGTCGGTATAAGCTTCCACCACATACAGGCTGTGTCCTTGAAAGGTCATCTGAGCCCCTAAATCCAGAACCTCATCCGTTTCTACCTCATAAAAAATAAAATCATTTTCGCTCAGCTTCGCCTGCTCATTCTCCTGAAAATAACGAAACGGCAGCATCTGCTTACGCACGGTATAACGGGTATGATCCAGTACCTTCTGTGCAGGGCTGTCCTCAATGCCGAAATAAAATTTGGGACTGTCAAAACGGGCCACAGGCATTAAGCTCGTATGATAACGGAAACTATGCGTCTCAGAAAGGCCCAGTCCGTCTCCTGATACTGGATGGCAATCTTCCCTATACCTTCTCCGCCAGTCGCTCCATCGATGACATCAAGGCCTTCGTAATCCTTTCCGATCTGCTCCAGCATTTGAGGGATTGTCAATTTGGTATTTTGAAAGGAACGGGTACGCCGCTTGATATCCATCCGGTATGTATGGGAGATAGCTTCCACCTCCAGAAAGTACACACCCCGCACGACCTTGACCTCGACCGACAGCGGAATGCCGCTGAAAAGGGGCTTGCTTCCCCCGGATTCATCCCGTTGGCTTAACTCGATGACCGTATTTTTCTCCGTGCTTTCCACATAGCTGTCCTGCACATCTTCCGGGATCATCCCGGTAAAATAAAGCCGGGTATGCTCGTTGATTTTTTTGGTAAGGGTAAGCTGCTCCAGAACAACCCGCTCATATGGGTGAATTTGAATATTGTCGTAGCCTAAACTCATAATGAAGCCACTCCTTTATCAGACGCGGGATGGGAGGAAGGCGGAAGAATACGGAGGGACTGAACAATGTGTTCCGTTACAGGCAGCCATGCCTCCATGTCAGATTCCATACAGTTGAAGCTGCCAAGATTTAAGTATCCCTCTTGGATAAACAGCAGCATTTCGTTGTATAGATTACCGTCTACACCTGCTGATACGAAACGGACCCTCCCGATGGTAAGACCGAACCCGATTGACGATCAACTCCGTACCGATCCAGTTGCGAATCGGTTGTACGGACCGCAGAACGTCCGCCATTTGCTCCATAAACTCGGGAAGCTCCTCAAGTTCCAAAGACGTTTCTGTAGGATTAAAGGTGATATTGATTGTCCCCTCCGAAGAGGTGTAAATTACCTGTGGGCGATGCTCCGAAGGATATTTGAATTTGGCCTCTTCCGGCGGCATAAGGTTAAAGGATTTGGGAACATACACGGCAATTTGCCTATCCAGAATCGTTCTTAGCTCCAATGTGAAATGATCATTTCCAATATGAAACACCTTTGCTTCTTCAGAGATCGAGCCGTTCTGTTTGGATTCCAGAGGTTGAAGTGGAACGGATTGCAAATCATCGTTATTAGCTGTGGCCTGATCCACAGCTTTAGCTCTGAGACTAAGAATCTGCTCGTCCAGATAGTTCATAGAAAGCCCCCTTTTTATTAAAGACGTAAGATTCTGCTTGAATATTTGTAGACAAGAGGAAATTTTTTAATGAGTGCCCAGCATATGTATATATCGGTTAAAAACAATTATTAATTTACAAAATGACCCATTACATGGGGGCATATATCCTATCAAAGAAACCTTAAAATTATTTAAAATTTTTGTGAATATTTCGGTTTGCTCTTAGTTTCTATTCCCGTATGACATTTTTGTTGTCGCTAGATGATAGAGTTTATGCTACACTTTATAGACAACTAAATAAGCAAGAACTATGTCTATACTGCTCTGTCGGAATGGACGCGCTGTCTTTATGTACTTGCGCTGCATCTGTCACCTTGAACCTTTCACGAATGACATTAAAAGAGGGAGGCGGTAAGCATGACGTTCTTGGAAAAATTACTAACGTATCGGGACAAGGAGAATGATCTCTTCTGGGAAGGCTCCTTTCTCGATTACCTGCAGCTTGTTAGAGAGAATCCGCGAATCGCCGGGACAGCGCACGAACTGGTCTACCGGATGATCGAGGCGGCAGGTATAACCGAGCTGGGGGACGGCCGGCGGGAGTACGCTTTTTTCAGCGGAACCCTGTTCGGACTTGAGGACGCCATTCAGCTGCTCGTGGAAGAATATTTCCGTCCTTCGGCCCAGCGGCTTGATGTCCGCAAGCGTCTGTTGCTCCTGATGGGTCCGGTCAGCGGCGGTAAATCAACACTCGTTACCCTGCTGAAGAACGGTCTCGAATCTTTTACACGCACGCCCGAAGGCGCGCTCTACGCCATTAAAGGCTGCCCGATGCAAGAGGAACCTCTCCATCTTATCCCCCGCGAGCTGCGCGAGGAATTCCGCAAGGAGTACGGGGTGCATATCGAAGGCGATCTCTGCCCGGTCTGCCGGATGAGGCTGGAGAGTGAATACGGAGGCCGGATTGAGGACATGCCCGTTGTCAGGGTTCTGTTCTCGGAGAGCGACCGGACAGGAATCGGAACCTTCGCTCCGTCGGACCCCAAATCGCAGGATATTGCCGATCTGACGGGCAGCATTGATTTTTCAACCATTACCCGTTACGGCTCCGAATCCGATCCCAGGGCCTACCGTTTTGACGGCGAACTTAACAAGGCCAACCGCGGCCTGATGGAATTTCAAGAAATTCTGAAATGCGATGAAAAGTTTCTATGGAATTTGCTTTCATTGACGCAGGAAGGCAATTTTAAAGCGGGACGATTTGCGCTGATCTCCGCCGACGAACTGATCATAGCTCATACGAACGAAACCGAATACCGCGCATTTATCTCCAATAAGAAGAATGAAGCCCTCCACTCCCGCATGATTGTCATGCGTATACCCTATAATCTGAAGGCCAGCCAGGAAGAACGGATTTACCGTAAGCTCGTTGACGCCTCGGGCCTGAACAATCAGGTGCATCTTGCTCCCGGAGCGCTCTGGACCGCCTCTGTCTTCACCGTGATGTCCCGTCTCAAAGAACCGAAGAAACCCGGCATTGATCTTGTCAAAAAAATGTACCTCTACGACGGCGTCGAAGTCGACGGCGTGAAGAAGGGCGATGTGGACGAGCTGCGGCGGGAGCATCCCGACGAGGGCATGTCCGGGGTCGATCCTCGTTATGTCATCAACCGCATTTCCAGCGCGCTGATCAAAGGCGGCAAGTCCTGCATCAACGCACTGGATGTGCTTCGCTCCCTCAAGGAGGGGCTCGACCAGCATCCTTCGATCTCCAAAGAAGAACGCGAGCGGCTGATGAATCTGATTACGCAGGCCCGCAAGGAGTACGATCATAAAGCGAAGACCGAAGTGCAGCGCGCTTTTGTCTACTCGTTCGAGGAATCGGCTCACACGATGCTCAACAATTATCTGGACAATGTCGAGGCCTACTGCAGCGGTCACAAGATCAAGGACCCGATCACTTCCGAAGAGCATGATCCGGACGAGAAGCTGATGCGCTCCATTGAAGAGCAGATTGGCGTGACCGAGAACCAGAAGCGGGCGTTCCGCGAAGAAATTCTAATCAAAATCTCGTCGTTTGCACGCCGCGGCCGGCAGTTCGAGTACACCTCGCATGAGCCGCTTAAAGATGCCATTGAGAAAAAACTGTTCGCCGATCTGAAAGACGTCATCAAAATTACAACCTCGACGATCAACCCAGACGAGAGCCAGCTCAAGCGTATGAACGAGGTCTCCCGGCGCCTGATCGACCATCACGGATACTGCGCCACTTGCGCCAACGAGCTGATGAAATACGTCGGCAGTCTACTGAATCGGTGATGAGGTGGCTCAGCCTCGGAACCGTTTCAGCTTGCTGAATCGGTAAGCGGGGAGGGTTTGCCCGGTATCATATTGCTGAAGCGGTGGCGGGGGCAATTGCCCGTATCGCATTTAGCTTGCTAAAGCGGTAACGGGGAACAGATAAGCCTTGGCAGCGGACGTGTTCGCCGTTACAGCAGAGTTTCTCTTTAAAGAGCGGGAGGAGCAGTCCTGCTGGAACTCCCTCCCGCATCAACCTGTGGGTGACGGTCATGAAGGCCGTACGCCCCTTTTCGTTATTTCACGTCTTTATGATTGCACGCCGGAGCAGCTAATTTCAGGTTAATAATCCATTTATTTATTCCGGGAGGTGGGCGGCATGGACAAGCGATTGTTCGTGATCGCGCGCGACGACTGGTCGCTGCACCGCAAGGGAGAAATCGACCAGGAGCGTCATAAGCGCAAAGTAAAGGAAGCGATTCGTGAAAATCTCGCCGACCTTGTCAGCGAAGAGTCGATTATCATGCCCCAGGGCGATAAAGTGATCAAGGTTCCGATCCGCAGCCTGGATGAGCCGAAGTTCCGCTACAATACCCAGGACAAGCCGCAGGTTGGACAAGGGCAGGGCGGCACGCAAGTCGGCGATATTATCGGCAGAGCCGGAGAAGGCGATGCGGCGGGGCCGGGCAAGGGACGCGAAGCGGGCGATCAGCCGGGGGCCGATTATTACGAGGCGGAGCTGACGATTGACGAGCTGGCCGAGCTCGTGTTCGAGGATTTGAAGCTGCCGAAGCTGAAGCCTAAGGCTGCTCCCGACCTGACTGTCGAAGACGTCCGGTTCGAGGACGTCCGCAAGCAGGGCATGATCTCGAATGTTGACAAAAAGCGCACGCTGTTCGAAGCGATTAAGCGTCAGGCGCTAAGCGGCGGACTGCCGGGAGCGGCAGGCGCGGCGGCGTGGTCGGAATCCGGCGACGATTACGGCGGCTATGACGCGGACGCCGGTAGCGGAGCTGCCGGAGCGGTTCCTGCTCCGGGTACGAATGATCTCGCCGGAACGGCGGCGCGGCTTGGGCTGACCCTTGGGCTGCACTCGGCGGAAAGTGCAGGGGTTATTCCGGATTCCGGCGCGTCCGTTCCGGTCCTTGGCCCGATCATCGGCGACGATCTGCGGTTCAAGACATGGGAGGATATCCGGAAGCCGCAGTCCTCGGCCGTCGTGCTCGCCATGATGGATACGTCGGGCTCAATGGGCAGCTTCGAGAAGTACGTGGCCCGCAGCTTTTTCTTCTGGATGGTCCGCTTCCTGCGGACCAAGTACGAGAATGTGCAGATCCGGTTCCTCTCTCACTGCACAGAGGCGAAAGAAGTGGATGAGGATTCCTTCTTCCGCAAAGGAGAGAGCGGCGGAACGAAATGTTCCTCTGTATATGAACTTGCGCATGCGATTCTAGATGCGGACTATCCACCGGGCCAGTTCAACGCCTACGCCTTCCACTTCTCGGACGGGGATAATCTTGACAGCGATAATCCGGCAACCGTGAAGCTGGCGAGTGACCTATTGGAGAAGGTCAACATGCTGGGCTATGGTGAAATCCGGCAGCATATCTACGGCAGCAAGCGGCTTTGGGAGTCGCTGGCGGGCCTGAATTCTCCCGCCTTTGTCCAGGCGATTCTGAAGGAAAAGGAAGATGTGTTCAAGACGCTGAAGGCGTTCTTCGGTGACGAGGTGGCGGCAAGCTAAAGGCATGGCAATCTCTTACGTCAGGAGGAGGCGGCACTTATGATCGATCAAGAAGCGGAACAGTTGGAAGAAGCAGCGGAGCGCTTGACGGAGCTTGCGCTGGAGAATGGGCTCGATTTCTTTCCGATGCGCTATCAGGTATGCCCGGCCGAGGTGCTGTACTCCATCGGCGCATACGGCATGCCGACCCGGTTCACGCATTGGAGCTTCGGCAAAGCTTACCAGCGAATGAAGACGGAATACGACCATGGCCTGAGCAAAATTTACGAGCTGGTAATTAACTCCGATCCCTGTTATGCGTTTCTGCTGGACAGCAATACGCTGCTGCAGAACAAGCTGATTGTGGCGCATGTGCTGGGGCACAGCGATTTCTTCAAAAATAACGCCATGTTCGCAGGCACCGACCGGCAGATGGTTGAACGCATGGCCGTATTCGCCGACCGCATCGAGCGGTTCAGCCATGAATACGGCTCGGATGAAGTCGAAGCCTTTCTGGATGCGGGCATCGCCATTCAGGAGCATGTCGATCCGTTCGTACGGTTCGGCCGGACCGAGGGCTTCCGCGAGGCGGACGGCGGAGTGAAGGATGTTATCGGCTATATCGCGGGGCACAGCCGGTATCTGGAGGAGTGGCAGCGGGAGATCCTGTATATGCTCCGCGCCGAAATGCTCTATTTCTGGCCGCAGATGGAGACGAAGATTATGAACGAGGGCTGGGCCAGCTACTGGCATCTGAAGCTTGTCCGCGAGCTTGACCTCAGCGATTCGGAAATTGTCGAGTTTGCCAAAATGAATGCCGGCGTCATCCAGCCTTCCCCGGGACGGATCAATCCGTACTATCTGGGCCTCATGATGCTGCGGCATATTGAGAAGAAGGAAGGGCTTAAAGCGCTGTTTGAAATTCGGGAGACGGAGTCGGACGTGTCGTTCATCCGCAACTATCTGACGAAAGAGCTAGCGGAAGAGATGGATCTGTTCGTCTTCAAGCAGGAGGAGCGGGTATACAAAGTAACGGCCAAGGACGTCGCCGAAATCAAGGATAACCTGATCCGTTCGCGGACCAACGGCGGCTTCCCCTACTTGACCGTCAAAGACGACGACCTGCACGGCCGGGGCGAGCTGCTGCTCGACAACCGGTATGAAGGACTGGAGCTTGACCGGAAATACGTCGAACGCACCCTTCCGCTCGTTCACCGGCTGTGGGGCCGGAACGTGCATTTGCGAACCATCGTGGACGGACAGGAAAAGACGTATGTGTACGACGGCAAGCATCTCGCGGGATAGAAGCTACAAAATGATTTCAAGAAGAAACGAGGCTTTACTTCTGGTTTGTCCTATCCGAGCGAATCTGCCATGACTCTGAAACTATCTACACACTGGCCTGTCACTTTCACTTTTATGGATGATGACCAAGAGCCGATTATGCCGGTGAGTCAGAGCTGCAAAATCCTGTACAATGGACCTGTTTGGACCGAACACATGAAAAAAACAAAGCCTAAGAGCCGCGAATCCAACAATCGGATTCACGGCTCTTATTTAACTCAATCAAGATAATATGCCGGCCTGTTGTTTGAAACTTACACCCTATAGAAATTATCCTCAAGGCGATGGGTTAACTGCCACCATACTGTATACAGATACAGGCGATCCTATATTTATTTGGGTGTTGCTACCTGTTACCTTTCCTTTTCTGTGAAAATCAAAACGCTCGCCTGACTGCACATCGTCTTTAAAAACGTGGCATTTTTCTAAATGACCAATACCGTTTCCGGAATAACACATACCTGGTTCCAGTAGAAGTACATCCTTAATTTTACCCTCCAAATTTCCGGGCTTTCAGCGCTTTGTTCAAAAAGTCCATCCTTACGGTTATTTGACGGGGTTAGCCCATCATAAAAAGTTATGTACTCATTCACCATGCTAATACTAGTGTGTGGCCATTTTTTCTCTCACAAACCTTTCTACCATTTTTCATGCCAGGTAACGTGAAATCATAGATGTTTATTTACGAAGAAGTTCCTAAATCAAGCATAATATTTGGATGATAGCAAAATATTTCTGCAGGCATATGCTTCTGTAAGAACTCATATCCTAATTTATATAGTGCGGCTTCAACTAATTTAAATTTAGCCATAGAAGAAGTAAAATTCAAGATGTCCAGTCTAATAATGGCATTTTGCCTGAACATCTTGAATTTACTTAATTACTTTTGAGAATTAATTATTAATTAGTTCTCGTAAACATTTCCTTCACCGCTGATTGTTTGATTTGTTGTCTCATTAGGTCCAACTTTGTAAGTAAAATGATAATCGCCGCTCCCTACACCACTCCAAGTATAAGTCCCAAAAGCTTTGCCTGGAGCGAAAGGATAATTGACCACCGTTAAATGATCATCACCATACCAATGGTTTCTATGTAACTGAATTTGCATAGTGCCAGTTGCTCCGTTATATAAAGGCCGTGCCCAGTTACTCAATTTAACATTGCTCTTCGTTACACTAAAATCTCTGCCTGTGATACCTGTGTACGTTACATCAGAGAAAGTATAGCCGAACAGGAAAGTGTCAATTGACATTGTACCGAACGTTTTGGCTATGGATCAAGTGTTAAAGCATCTGCTATATCTCCGTT
Organism: Paenibacillus zanthoxyli JH29; assembly: GCF_000520715.1. Taxonomy (GTDB): domain Bacteria; phylum Bacillota; class Bacilli; order Paenibacillales; family Paenibacillaceae; genus Paenibacillus_AQ; species Paenibacillus_AQ zanthoxyli. The sequence goes on along the minus strand of NZ_ASSD01000465.1, from coordinate 5,677 downwards.
AACTACGGAGCTATCAAAAGCTTGTTGCTCTTCAGCCGACATAGGATTAGTTTTCGGAGTCATTACGTCTTGAGCATAAACAGAAGAACTGAGGAGAATGCCGGCCAGAAACAACGAAGAAATTCCCAATTTAATTCTCTTTTTCATTTACTTACCTCTTTCTTTGAGTTAGTATTAATATCACGAAGTAGATTAACATATTAAGTAATAAGTGCAATAAAAAGGGAGATAATAGCATGAAAATGTATAGAATAAAAATCATTTCATTAGTTGTATCTGTTTCCATGATATCTGCATGTTCTCAAAAAAGCATAAATGAAGATTCAATTAATCCCTCGGTGCAAGGTGTGACAACTACTCAATCCATACTTGGACCTGAAGCTACTCTTATTGGGTTCTTAGATTCTGTTGAAAAGCATGATTATACTAAAGCAGCAAGTTACGCTAAATCTGATGTTTATAAGAATCAAAAAGAACTAGCTGAATTCTATAGCAGAAATATTCCTGCCGAGCCTCTTATTGACTATCAAATCTTAAAGCAAACTGTGGATGGCAAAGATAACAAACAATTTCTTGTTTCTATGGATATTAAAACTAATGGAACAAAACAATCTAAGCAGCAAAATTTTGTGCTAAAGGAAATTAAAGGTGAGTGGAAAGTGTATTTTGAAGCAGTTATGACTTCTGAGGATGCAGCAGATGCTTCGGTCACCCAAGATAAGAAACAAAAATAATAGCGATTTATAAGTTTATAGTTACTTATGTTTTTTTGTAGAATCAATTTTGATTATTTTCATCTTCCGCAATAAAAGCAATAAACTTGAAGTTGCAGAAACATGCTACAAACCACAAAGACAAACAAGCCGGTCAAGGATGAACTCCATGATCGGCTTGCTTATTGTTTCAACTTGTTGGAAGCCCCTCGAAAGCTTTAAAATCCTACTTTTGAGACACCCTCATTTTTGACATTTACAGTCGTGCAAACAAAGCAACAATCTCGTCGATTACCAGCTGTGGGTTTTCGAATTGCAAATAATGGCCTGTTGCCGGAGAAATCACATGACGGCTGTAATCCGACAAAGTCGCCAGGTCATCCTGCAACCCTGCCCAAATCTCCTCCATTTCAGGGCCGACGCCGTGATCCGTAGCCGAAATTACAGTCAGCGCATTCCGCAGATTATCATGTTCACGTGTGTCCGCAGCTTTCTGCATGCTTTGTGTTACCTCAGCGTAATTCCCTTCAGCTTACAATTTTATGCTTGGGCCGGCCTCGCAGGTCACTCATTCAAAAGGATGAATATAAGGTGAACTTTAGAGGTATATACACTAGTTTAACTTTGGGCGTAAACTAAACCTAAAACTATTATTCTGTGGAATTATAAGAAGTGAAGCGTTGAACCGAGGGAAACTTAAGATAGCGGCAACCCCCACAAAAGAGGTGAACTAAACATTGACTGACAGCAAACGATTGTCCGTTGTGATTATCACACAGAACGAGGAAGAGAAGATTGAGCAGGCCATTCTCTCCTGCCGTCCCTTTGCGGACGATATCGTCGTCGTCGATGGAGGCAGTACCGACGGAACGGTCCTCATTGCGAAGCGGCTCGGCTGTACCGTATACCATAATCCCTGGCCGGGATATGCCAAACAGCGCATATTCGGGGCGGATCATGCGCCCAGCAACTGGATCTTTTTTATCGACTCGGATGAGGAGGTAAGCGAAGAGCTCCAGAAGTCGCTGATAGGCTGGAAAAAGGAGCCAGAGAATAAGGTAAAAGCCTATACAGTTTACCGGATCGGCGATTTTCTCGGCAAATGGATGCCAAAGGGCGAGCATCTCGTGAGACTGTACAAAAAAGACGAAGTGCGGATGAAGGACGTCCTCGTGCACGAAGGCCCGGATGTCGATCCCTCTGCCGTCCCTTGTTTGGATGGAACACTCTGGCATCACGGCTACCGCAGCATTCAGGACCATGTACAGCGCTTCAACAAGTACACCGATCTCGAAGCCCGAAAAGATTATGATCGAGGAAAAACCTTCAGTCTGATGAGACTTCTGTTCAGACCTCCCGCCAAGCTGGTCTACACCCTGTTCGTCCGTAAAATGATTACGAAAGGGATTGCCGGCTTCAGCGTCGCCTTTTTCTGGATGTATTATGAGTTTCTCAAGGAAATCAAGCTTTATGAACTTTACGGCCGGGAAAAAAAACGTGAGAAGCCGGTCTATGTCATCGAAAGCGAGAAACGCCCAGTTTAAAGGAGGGGAACCTCGTGCGTATTCTTCATATCGCCAATCATGTGAAGGAATCGGGTAATGGAATCGTCAACGTTATGGTCGACCTGGCTTGCGAGCAAGCAGCAAGAAATCATCAGGTGTGCATCGTATCGGCGGGCGGACAGTATGAAGAACTTATAGCCAGGTACAACATCCGGCATTACTATCTGGACCAGACAAGGAAGCCCGCTAAGCTGATGCGGGCTGTTTTTAATTTCAGACGGGTGGTCGCGGACTTCTCTCCCGATATCATTCATGCGCATATGATGACCGGCGCGATACTCGCCCGCTATCTGAAAGGCTTCCGTAAATATAAGGTCGTGACTCATGTTCATAACGAGTTTCAAAAAAGCGCGGACTACATGAAGGTTGGCGACAGAGTGATCGCCGTGAGCCAGGCGGTTTCCGAGGCCATGGCGGGCCGTGGTGTCGGCAAGGATAAGCTTCGCGTCATTCTGAACGGCACCATTGGAAGCCCGCGTGATTCCGATCCCGGTCCTATCCCATTGGAAGGGCGGGCCATCATCACAGTTGCCGGCATGTACGAGCGTAAAGGGATCTCCGATCTCATCGACGCCTTCGATCTTCTTGCGGGCGGCCATCCGCAAGCAAGGCTCTATATCGTAGGCGACGGGCCAGACCGGGCCAAGTTCGAGGAACGGGCTGCCGCCTCGCCTTTTTCCGGCAGAATCCGGTTTGCAGGCTTCCAGGCCGAGAGCCGCCGCTGGATGAAGGCCGCGGATGTATTCGTCCTGGCTTCCCATAAGGAACCGTTCGGGCTTGTGCTGATCGAAGCCCGGGAATCGGGCTGCGCCATCGTCGCCACAGACGTAGACGGCATCCCCCAAGCATTGGATTATGGAGAAGCGGGAATCCTGGTTCCGCCCCGGGACGCCAAGGCGCTCTCGGCGGCAATCGGGGAGCTCCTCTCCAATGAGGCCAAGCGCCAGCAATACCGTACCCGGGCCGGGGCAGGACTGGACTATTACCGCGTGGGGCGCGTGGCGGAAGAAATGCTTGGGGTTTACGATGAACTGCTGCCTGGAGCGTCCGTACTCGCAGGGGCTGCGGGTAACAAGTGAGGTAGGAGATAAGGATGGAAGTTGAGAATGAATAGACAAACAACCCGCTGCAGCAGCGGGTTGTTTTCGGAACAGACCATCTTATCCCTAGTTTGATTTAACAGCTCCAACAGCGAAGGATCAGGTGGTAATAAGCTTCTCCTGAGCATGCTTAAGCGAGATATAATCGGTGCTGAATGCTATCCCGCGCTCCTTAAGCCCCTCGCCCACCCAAATGCCGATCCGGCAAAGCTTTGTTCAAGACCCGGAAGCGCAGGCGCCGCCCTGATCCTGGCTATGGCATCCTGTATTGTAACCGGGGGGAACTTCACAGAGGCCAATCTGCTTCAGATGTTCCGCATCGAAACCCGCAAGAACCTGATCGCCGATATTCATGAGCGGGCGCTTAATCAGGATGGGGTCGCTGCATAACAACTCCAGCGTCTCCTCCCGGGAAAGGGCTCCCGGAATGACCTGACCCGATTTGACCGCAGGGGCGTTCGGGTTGAACCAACCTTTCAGCTCCAAGCCTGCAAGATAGGGTTCCAGTGTCTCGGGTGTCCACTCCGTACCCAGCAGCGACCGTTCCTCCAGCGTATGACCGTAACTTTCCAGCAGCGCCTTTTGGCGGACAGCTCCCATACAACCGGGCTTGGTATAGAAAATAATATGCGCCATTCATGTACCTCCTTAAGATGGAAAGATTATATCCATAATAAGGCAACCCCTCTATGCTGGCAATGAATCTCTTTACAACATAATAGAAGGGAACACCCTGCTGGCACCAGGCTTAGCGGTCTGCCTGTTAAATGAGGCGGTGCTGGTACCATTTTTTGCCGAGGAACCGTTTGAGAAAAATCCCGCCCCGCACGGCCCATTCACAGTCCATCGCAAGCCAGACGCCAAGAACGCCTAAGTCCAGAACAATGCCCAAAATATAACCAAGCACGACGCGGAACAGCCACATGGACAGCATGGAAACGATCGAGGTAAACTTGGAATCGCCCGCCGCCCGAAGCCCCGAAGGAACAATAAAGCTAATGGACCAAAGAGGAATTTGGAGAATCGTATTGATAAGTACAATTAAGAAAATATCGTCCACAATTTCAACAGGAGGGTGAAACATCGACACAAGCGGCTCGAAGAATGGCAAAATCAACAACCCCATGAGCACAAAGGAAAGCGACGACGCCACAATAAAGGATTTGATGAACTTTCTCGCATCTTTTACATCCCCCCGCCCCATGCATTGACCGACCACCGTAATAATAGTCAAAGCCAGCGCATTCGCAGGAATTTGCATAACCCCGGCAAAAGCGGCGCCAATCGCATTGGCGGCTATCGCGTACGTGCCTAAGCTTACGATAAAGATTTGGGTCAAAATCTTGCCCCCGTTAAAAAACATTTGCTCCGCCGCAAACGGAAAGCCGATGAACATAATTTTTTTCAACATGGATAGATTCAGTGATAGAATGTCTCGAAGCTTAATTTGCAGATTGCTGTCCAGCCGGAACAAATAGTACAGGGCGCAAAACGCTGCTAAATACCGGGCTATATTAATGGATATGCTCATACCGAGAACACCCATATTCAGCAAATTAATAAATACGAGATTTAAAAGGACGTAAATCAGATTCATAATCAGCGACAGAAAGAGCGAAGCCCGCGTACTGCCGATTCCCCGAAGGGCCCCGCATACCGCTTCCACAACCGCAATGCCTAAGAATGAGATGCTGCTTCCGATCAAATAGGTCCTGCCATTAGCCATAACATCCGGCGCCGCCGCCCCGAACAACAGGTTAAGCAGAGGACCGTGAAACAGCACCCCGAATAACCCGACGCCAAGCGCCAACAGAGATACGGAGGATACCGCACCGGCCGTCGCCTTCGAGACCATAGCATTGTTGCCGCTCCCTTTATACTGGGCTACTACAACCGTTCCGCCTGTTGCAACGGCGATAAATACACTAAGCAAAAAGATGTTAATCGAGTCGATCATATTCACCGCGCTAATCGCCGCCACTCCAGCCGAGCTGATCATCGCTGTGTTCACAAGATTAAGCCCCACCACAAAGGCCTGGTCAATCAAAATCGGAATAAATAGCGCAATCATCTGGCGGTAGTCCATGGATTGTCCCGAGAAATATTTTTCAAGTAAGCCCTGCTTTACGTTCACATTAGGCTGTATCATATGTCTTCACTTCTCTTCCCATAAACTTTGTCCCCCAAAAAAAGAAAAAGGCTCTTCATAATTGAAGAGCTGCTGCTAAGAGCTTGGTCTGTATCGTCATTTGTCTATCTTGTATGCGGTCGAGAGGACTCGAACCTCCACGGGGGGTTA
>NZ_ASSD01000464.1 GCF_000520715.1 Paenibacillus zanthoxyli JH29 | reverse complement strand
TTAGGGAGCCAATCGGCTCCCGCTTCGCGAGCGCGCGACATGACTGCCGCAGCATACTCGGGATTATTCTTATATCCGTCGAAGAAATGCTCGGCGTCAAAAATGACTTCAAGCCCTTTACTTTTTAAATATGCGATGGAATCGCCGATCATGGCGAGATTTTCCTCTAGACTGGTTTGCAGGGCGGTGTGCACATGGAAGTCCCATGATTTTCCGACCAGTGTCGCTGCCGGTACGCCTGCTGCCAGTATGCGCTGGAGATTGTCATCTTGGTCCGCCTGCGAGTTCTTGCGGCGCGTGCTGCCGAATGCGGTGATTTTGGCGTTCAAATGAAGATCTTTCACTCTTTTGAAAAATTCGATATCCTTCATGTTGCTTCCCGGAATGCCACCTTCAATGTAGTGCACACCCAGATCGTCGAGCTTCTTGGCGATTTTCAGCTTGTCGTCCGCCGACAGACTGATTCCTTCGCCTTGGGTGCCGTCGCGCAGCGTTGTATCGAAGATGGAGATGGACTTAGACATGTGCGTCCTCCTAAAAGTTTTGATAACATAACTTCCGTGAGTGTACTTCGCCAAACTGGCATCGGAAGCCTAAACTTAGCGGGAATGAATTTTTATATTATAGCATTTTTACGCTGGAATGTAACAGAGAACTCACACATTAATATTTAATTTTAGTAAAAAAGACCGGAAATTTCTCGGAGGGCAGGCCTTTCAAACCGGATTGACCTGTTAAGCGGGGAGCGGTATGCTAAAAATCAGCAAGGAAATGGGCGCAGTATCAGTATAATCATGAAGGAAGAGGGCTGACATGAGCGATAAGGTAGACCGGTATTATCCCGCCAGCGGCCGGGTCATATTGCATGTGGATATGAATGCGTTCTACTGTTCCGTGCATGAAGCCGAGAATCCGGAAGCCTATAAAGGCAAGCCAACTGCGGTGGCCGGAAGCGTGGAGCTGCGCAAAGGAATAATCGTTACCTGCTCCTATCCTGCAAGACGGCGCGGCATATCTACGGGCATGCAGGTGCAGAGGGCCCTGCGCGTGTGTCCGGAACTCATTGTCATCAAGCCCGATTTCCATCTCTACCGCCGTTATTCGGCAGCCTTCATGCAAATTGCCTACAGCTATACGCCATTGCTGGAAGCGGTATCCATCGACGAGTGTTACCTCGATATAACAGGGTCACGCCAGTTCGGCACACCGCTGGAGATTGCCGGGACCATACAGAACCGCATTATGGTTGAGTTTGGATTGCCATGCTCCATCGGAATCGCGCCCAACAAGCTGCTGGCCAAGATGGCCTCCGATCTCAAGAAGCCGAGCGGTATTTCTATCTTAAGACTGCGGGATGTGCCCAAGGTGCTGTGGAACAAGCCTTGCGGAGAAATGTTCGGGATCGGCGCCAAGACGGCAGATAAGCTGAAAAAATTGGGCATCTACAGCATCGGTCAGTTGGCTGCGGCGGATGAAAGTATGCTGCTTGACGTCTTCGGCGTTCTGGGCTCCTGGCTTAAACGCGCTGCGAATGGCATCGACGACTCTCCCGTGAACCCGGAACGGGAGCAGAGCAAATCGATCGGCCATACGACGACGCTGCCCGGCGATATCTCAGGGATAGCCGAAGCGCGGCCGGTTCTGCTCGCTTTAAGCGACCAGGTGGCCAGAAGACTGCGAAGGCAGAAGCTCGTCGCTTCCGGCGTTCAGCTTACTGTGCGGACTCCTGATATGAAGACCATCACCCGCTCGCGACAGCTGGAGGCTCCGACCGAGACGGCTGAGGATATATACAGAGCGGCCTGCGCATTGTTTCAAAAGCATTGGGGTGAGGAGAAGCCCATTCGTCTGCTCGGAGTGACGCTGCACGGCTTGACTCCGAAGGAGGACTCTGCCATTCAGCTTGACCTGTTCGATTATGAGCGCCAGCCGAAAAAGGAATCACTGAACCGGGTCATGGATATGCTGCGCAACAAATTCGGCGAGAATGCCGTGCTGACAGCGGGGATGTTAAGCGATCCGCACACCAATCTGCTGCGCAATCACAAGGCGCGCGGAACCTCGCTGCAGAAGGATCAGCTGCGCCGGCCGCAGCAGGATGAGGAGTAGCTTGATTCAAGCCGTTTAGACAAAAGCGCGGGAATATGGATTGAAATTGCCGTCTTTTTATATTAATATGACAAGAAGAAACGACACTCGTCCACCAAGGAACGACAATCGTTAGAATAACAGCCTGCTTTGGGCGGAGCTGATTGATTAGTAGGAGGCAGAACATAATGGCTAAATACACTTGGGTAGAGAAAGATACCTGCATCGCATGCGGAGCCTGTGGCGCTACCGCTCCTGACATTTACGATTATGACGACGAAGGACTGGCTGAAGTTATCTACGAGGGAGACGCCAACCGCGGCGTAACGGACATTCCGGAAGATTTGTTAGACGATCTGCAAGATGCCGCTGACGGATGTCCGACGGATTCCATCAAGATTGCGGATACGCCTTTCAACAAGTAAGGTTAATTCTTTTGTTTCACGAATTTATTAATTGGCTTATGAAAAGACATCCCGGTTCACAGATTTTATTGTGACAGGGGTGTCTTTTTGCTGTTGTTGGTCCGATATATAGTATAAATATTAAGCCTGTTCCAAGCACACGGAGGCGACGATGAAAAATTCGCAGTACCTCAAGCAGTACGTACAGATGCATCCCGACAATAAAATGGCGTGGTATTTGCTGGGCAAGGAATATAAGAAAAACGGGCAGGAAGGCAAGGCGAATTACTGCTTTAATCAGGCCGGAGGCGTGTACGAGGCCTTTGAGCAGAGCAAAGTACCGTCCGATATGCTGCGTGAGTACGAGGAAGAATTGCTAAGGACGGCAAGGGAGCGGGAGAAGCGAAATGGCAGAATACGCAGGTTGCTCCTGCTGGTGTCATTTCTGCTGCTCGTACTGATGCCGGCTGCAGCTAAAGCGCCGGGCGACGGTTCTATGATGACGGCAGTCGAACCTGAGGGCCAAACGAATACCGTTCCAGCCGCGCACCCAGAAAGCAATCCCGATCAGGAGAAGGCCAGTGATTCAACGGCGGATACACTTTTGTTCACAGCAAGGGAGGCTGACGGCGCAGCTTCCGCACGCGGTCTAGCCGGGCTGCTTGGAAGCGGCGGCGGCAAAGTTCCTTCTTTGACGGTTGTGCTTGGCATGCAGCGGTCGGGAAAATGGCTGCTCTGGAAGGAGCGGCTTCCCGTGGCCTATACCTTAGAGCGGAACGAGAGCGGCCGGACGACGATCCAGTCCTACGATGCCGCAGCCTGCGCATGCAAGCCGCCGGATGCCGGGGAACTGGCGGACCGCGGGGCCGAGTGGCAGCAGCGCCAGGAACAGCTGGCTGCGCTCTGGAGCGCGCTGCACAGCTTTCGCGCCGCCAAGGGACGGCTGCCGGAATCGCTCGGCGAGCTGACTGGTGATTTTCCGGGCAATTGGCTGGCCGGGACGACGCCGCTGATGGAGCGCGCCTTCGCGCCGCTGAAAGCCGAGGCGGAGCGGAGGGG
>NZ_ASSD01000463.1 GCF_000520715.1 Paenibacillus zanthoxyli JH29 | reverse complement strand
CCTGTCACTGAATGCGGATGTGCCGCTTCCTCCGGCCAGTATGACGAAGATGATGACGGAATATCTGATCGCCGATGCGGTCAAGAATGGCAAGCTGTCCTGGAATCAGAAAGTGACCGTTACCGAGAATGCGGCGAAGCAGATCGGTTCACGCATTTTTTTGGCCGAAGGAGACCAACATACAATTGAAGAATTGTACATAGCCATGGCCGTTGGCTCTGCGAATGATGCCACGGTTGCTCTGGCCGAAACCCTCTCCGGGTCGGAACAGGAATTCGTCAAATTAATGAATGAGACGGCCCAGAAGATGGGGATGAAAACCGCCTATTTTGTCAACTCCACCGGACTTAGCCGTGATGATATGCCGGCCAAATTCCGTCCGGATACGGATAAAGAAACGGTAATGTCAGCGATGGATGCAGCAATTCTTGCCCAGCATATTGTTACAGATCATCCCGATTTCTCAAAATATACAACCATTCAATCCTACAAGTTCCGCGAACGTGATGCAGCGCCAATGATAAATTACAACTGGATGCTCGAAGCGAATAAGAGTATCGCCAACTTCAAAGCATATGCTTATCCGGGCCTTGACGGGTTGAAGACGGGACATACCTCCAGTGCGGGCAACTGCTTTACGGGTACTGCCGTACGGGATGGCATGCGTCTGATCAGCGTAGTCATGGGTGCGAATTCCGAAGCCCACCGCTTTACGGAGACGAGGAAGGTGCTTGATTTCGGATTTAACAATTTTGAAGTCAAGCAGGTGGTGTCAGCCAAAGCGACCGTCGCCGGCAATGAAACGGTCCCCGTTGAGAAGGGCAAGAAGAGTGAAGTGCCGGTGGTGACTGACGCAGGCGCTACCTTCGTCGTTCCCAAGGGAACAGCCTCTCCGCAGATTACGACAACGGTACAGATCAATGACCCGTCGACGTTGGTAGCGCCAATCGCCCAGGGTACGAAGGTGGGGAAAGTAACCTATACTTATAAAGTTAACGGCATAAACCCCCAGCAAAAAACGGTCAATCTGATTACATCCGAGGAAGCGGAGAAAGCCGGATGGTTCAAGCTGCTCTTCAGGGCAATTGGAAACTTTTTTAGGGATATTTTTTCGGGAATTAAAAATTTATTCTAAAATTAACGGATAAGCACTTAATTCCGAGTAAATGGCTTGTATATTTATCCGCCATGCGGTAAAATAAAAAGTTAGATTAAGATAGATTATCGGGAGGCTTGAAGAGATGGAAACAGGAACATCTAGAGTTAAAAGAGGTATGGCCGAAATGCAAAAAGGCGGCGTCATCATGGACGTCATGAATGCGGAGCAGGCAAAAATTGCCGAAGCCGCAGGCGCTGTGGCTGTAATGGCATTGGAGCGTGTACCTTCTGATATTCGTGCGGCAGGCGGCGTAGCCCGTATGGCCGATCCTACCATCGTGGAAGAGGTCATCAAGGTTGTAAGCATTCCCGTTATGGCAAAAGCCCGTATCGGCCACTATGTAGAAGCCAAGGTGCTGGAATCCCTGGGTGTTGACTACCTGGATGAAAGTGAAGTGCTGACGCCGGCGGATGAAGTGTTCCATATTGATAAACGTGAATTCACCGTGCCTTTCGTTTGCGGAGCGAAGGATCTGGGAGAAGCGCTGCGCCGCATCAGCGAAGGCGCGTCCATGATCCGTACCAAGGGCGAGCCGGGAACCGGCAACATCGTAGAAGCGGTGCGCCATATGCGTTATATCAACAGCCAAATCCGTAAGGTTCAAAATTTGTCGAAGGACGAGCTGTATGCCGAAGCCAAAAATCTTGGCGTGTCTTATGACCTGCTGCTTGAAGTTCATGAGCTCGGCAAGCTGCCTGTCGTTAACTTTGCTGCCGGCGGTGTGGCTACTCCGGCCGATGCCGCACTGATGATGCATCTGGGAGCAGACGGCGTATTCGTAGGCTCCGGTATTTTCAAATCGGACAACCCTGAGAAATTCGCCCGGGCTATTGTTGAGGCGACTACTCACTACACGGATTATAAGCTGATCGCTGAAGTGTCCAAGAACCTTGGTACGGCGATGAAAGGCATTGATATTGCAACTCTGACCGCTGCCGAACGGATGTCCGAGCGCGGCTGGTAATAGAGAGAAGGGCTTTGGAATGAAGATAGGTGTATTGGCGCTTCAGGGCGCCGTAACAGAACATATTGCGAGCATCGGCAAGACGGGAGCCGAAGGAACGCCAATCAAGCGGGTCGAGGAGCTAGCCGAGGTGGATGGACTGATCATCCCCGGAGGCGAGAGCACGACCATCGGCAAGCTGATGCGTAAATACGGCTTTATTGAAGCGATTCGCGAGTTTGCAGGTAAGGGCAAGCCGGTCTTCGGGACCTGCGCCGGACTTATTGTACTGGCTAAAGAAATTGCGGGCGGAGAGCCGGCGCATCTTGAGCTGATGAACATTACCGTTGCGCGGAATGCCTTTGGAAGACAGCGGGAGAGCTTTGAATGTGATCTGGACGTAAAAGGGATCGAGGAGCCGATTCGGGCGGTATTCATTCGGGCTCCGCTCATCGAGAAGGTGGGCCCGGGCGTAGAGGTGCTGTCCGTCTATAACGGAGAGATTGTTACCGCGCGCGAGGGCAACCTGCTCGTATCTTCTTTTCACCCGGAATTAACGGATGATTACCGGCTTCACCAGTATTTTGCGGATATGGTGCAGACCACCCGGACAGCCGAACAATAGAACTGTATATAAAACATCCTGACTCTTTCAAAGCCTTCACCGGCTGCTTGAAAGAGTTAAGGCTGTTTCAGGAGGGAAATGTCGTGTTAGATGTTAAAATATTGCGCACCGATTATGCCAAGGTGGAGCAGGCGCTTGATAAACGGGGCAAATCGCAGGATTTGATCTCCGGATTTCCGGCGCTCGATCTTCGCCGCCGCGAATTGCTGCAGGAGACCGAAAGTCTGAAGAACCGCCGGAACACCGTCTCGGGTGAGGTTGCGAAGCGGAAAAAGAGCGGAGAGCCGGCCAACGAGCTGATCGCCGAAATGCGAAATGTATCCGACCGGATCAAAGAACTGGACGATGAAGTGCGTGACCTGGAAAATCAAATCTCTGAGCTGATGCTGAGCGTTCCGAACATTCCCCATGAATCGGTGCCGGTCGGCAAATCCGAAGAAGAGAATCAAGAGGTTCGCCGCTGGTCGCAGCCGCGCGAATTCGGGTTTACACCCAAATCTCATTGGGAGCTGGCGCAGAACCTGGATATCCTTGATTTTGAAGCCGCTGCGAAGGTGACGGGATCACGTTTCGTATTTTATAAAGGTCTTGGAGCCCGCCTGGAACGCGCGGTGATTAATTTTATGATGGATCTGCACAGCGGAGAGCATCATTACGAGGAAATGCTGCCGCCGTATATTGTCAATAAGGACAGCCTGTACGGCACGGGACAGCTTCCTAAATTCGAAGAAGACCTGTTCAAGCTGCGCGACACGGAATATTATCTGATTCCAACGGCCGAGGTGCCGGTAACGAACTATTATCGGGAAGAAATTCTGAACGCATCTGACTTACCGAAATATTTTGTCGCTTATAGCTCCTGCTTCCGCTCGGAAGCCGGCTCGGCGGGACGGGATACCCGAGGGCTGATCCGCCAGCATCAATTCAATAAGGTAGAGCTGGTCAAGCTGACATCGCCTGAATCCTCGTACGAAGAGCTTGAGAAAATGACGGCGGACGCCGAAAGCGTACTTCAACTGCTGGAACTGCCTTATCGTGTGCTTGCGCTCTGTACGGGCGATATGGGCTTTACGGCAGCGAAGACCTACGATCTGGAAGTATGGCTGCCGGAAAGCGGGATGTACCGGGAAATCTCGTCCTGCTCGAACACTGAGGACTTCCAGGCCCGGCGGGCAAATATCCGTTTCCGCAAGGAACCGAAAGCCAAGCCAGA
>NZ_ASSD01000462.1 GCF_000520715.1 Paenibacillus zanthoxyli JH29 | reverse complement strand
GCCCCCCTTCATGCGTAAGCTAAGTGGGGGAGAGTTCACTAATAGTCTTTATACTCCCTCGTATGTTTGCCTTCCTGTTATCGTATACTTGGTATGGCAGCATTCTTCGTATATCATCGGCTTTACGCTGCTCGGAAAGGGGCCTTATGGGATGAAGCTTAATCTTGAGCCCTATACCCAATGGGAGCCGGGTGTCAGATTTGCCTCGTCCGCCTGCGGACCCTCCACGATGGCTGCGATCACGGAGTACTGGGGCCGGAAGCTGGGGGAGACGGATCTTATCGGCAAGGAGCGTTTCGGCTCGAAGGCGGAGCATATCAATTACTTGTATGGGAGATATGGAGGAAGGCCCTGGGGGATGAGCGCGCGCAATTTCGCCAAGGGGATCAAGGCGTATCTCCGAGCATCCCTTGGAGACGCACCCGCGATTCGGCTGCGAGCTTCAATGATTTTGCCCTGTACAAGGCGGAAATCGACGCGGGCCGGCCGGTGGCGGTGAGTTCGACAGATGGTTCTCCCTGCGCTGGTTCGGGGACTACGCGTACGACTATCACTGGACCGTAGGAATCGGCTATGAGATGACGGAGCCCAGTCCCTGGCTGATTGTCCAGGATAACGGATCGAAACAGGCGAATGGAGCGTTTGCTGCAAGCCGGGAACGCCGGATTGAATACGCTGCACATCGCAAAGTAATTACGATGGTGGCTGTGGATTTGCATCATTTTACAGGAAATCGGGCAATTCTCTTACAAAAAACGGAAATTTAGCAGATTGACACCAGATTGGGCGCATTGTATAATCTCGGGGAATGCAAGAAAAAACGGCTTGCCTGTCCATTCAGAGACCGCATCCGTTATGATAACTAATCGAACGTTTGCTCTGCGCGATCGGGCAGATCGCCAAGAGCGAGAGCATAAAGGAGCCATGATCGATTTGTCGGTACAAGGGGGAAAAGGGGAGCCGATTGATTACGGCGATCCTGCGGTCGTAGGGGGTGTCCCCGTCCATGTTGGCGGCTTTGACGATTTGCCTGGTTACGAGGGCGGCGATTTGGGCGTGAGCTACATGCCGGAGCGCTCCGCGTTCCGGCTATGGGCGCCGACCTCCCGGCAGGCGGAGCTAGTACTGTACGATTCCTGGCAGGGAGAGGCTTCATCCGTTCTGCCGATGACCCACGATATCGGGGGAACCTGGGTATTGACGGTAAAAGGCGATTTGGAAAGCAAATTCTATACGTATCGCGTAGGGTTCGAAGACCGGTGGAACGAAGCGGTCGATCCCTACGCCAGAGCCGTCGGCGTCAACGGCGACCGGGGGGCCATTCTTGATCTGCGAAAGACGGACCCGCTGCGCTGGACCGAAGACAAACCGCCTTTTGACAATCCCGTGGACGCCGTCATCTATGAGCTGCACCTGCGGGACTTATCGATCCATCCGGCCGGGGGCATCCGGCAGAAAGGGAAGTTTACCGGCCTTGCCGAGAGCGGCACACGCGGACCGGAGGGGATTCTTACCGGGCTGGACCATATCGCGGATCTGGGCGTTACCCATGTACAGCTTCAGCCGATTGCCGATTACGCCACGGAAAGCGTGGATGAAACGAAGCTCGATCAGCCGCACTACAATTGGGGCTACGACCCGAAGAACTACAATGTTCCCGAAGGCTCCTATGCGACCGATCCTTACGCTCCGGGGGTCCGGATCAAAGAGCTTAAGTGCCTGATTCAGACGCTGCATGACCGCGGTCTGCGTGTTATCATGGACGTCGTATATAACCATGTTTATGACAGCTTCCGTATGAATCTAACCAAGCTTGTTCCGGGATACTACTTGCGTTATAAAGCGGACGGTACGCTGTCGAACGGATCGGGCTGCGGCAATGACTGCGCTACCGAGCGCAAGATGATGTCCCGTTATATTGCCGATTCCGTGCTGTATTGGGCTGGGGAGTACCATATCGACGGCTTCCGCTTCGATCTGATGGGCCTCATGGACATCGGAACCATGACGGAGATCCGCCGGCGGCTCGATGAGCTGGACCCTTCCATCCTAACGATCGGGGAGGGCTGGGTGATGGACACGGAGCTTGCGCCTTCGCAGCGGGCGAACCAGCAGAACAGCGCTTTGCTGCCAAGGTTCGGGCAGTTTAACGACGGCTTCCGTGACGCGGTTAAGGGAAGCATTTTTCAGCATAACCGCAAAGGCTTCGTCAGCGGAGGAGCCGGAACCGAGAACGGGGTTATGGCCGGAATCGCCGGAGGCATCACTTACGGGCCGGGGATCTGGCAGTTCGCCCAGGAGCCGCAGCAGTCCGTCAACTTTGTGGAATGCCATGACAATCATACGCTGTGGGATAAGCTGCTGCTGTCTACCGAAGGGGCAGCGGACGAGGAACGCCGGGCTATGCACCGGCTTGGTTCCGCAATGGTGCTGACGAGCCAGGGCATTCCGTTTCTGCATGCCGGCCAGGAGTTCATGCGGACGAAGAACGGCATTGAGAACAGCTATAACGGACCGGAAGAAATCAATTGGCTTGATTGGCAGCGGTGCGCTGCCCACCTTGATGATGTTGAATATATGAAGAATTTAATTGCGCTGCGCAAAGAGCATCCGGCGTTCCGGCTGCGGAGCGCGGAGGAAATTCGCCGGGGTCTTTTCTTTGAGCGTACCCCTGGCGGAGCAGTAGCCTATACGCTGCGTAATCACGCAGGAGGAGATTCGGCGAGCCACTTGTACGTGGTTTATAAAGCGAATATAGGAGAGATGTCGCTGGCGCTTCCGAAGCTGGGAGAATGGCAGCCGCTGCTCGGCGGAGAACAAATAGTCCGTCTGACCAAAGAACAGGCCATTATCCGAGGCATCGGAATGACGGTGCTGGCGGTGCCGTGATTGTCCGGACCCCTAGACCCTTTTGGGGTCTTTTTTCTTTGTCAAGAGACTCCCAGGTTGTGCTGCCAGGAATCAAGTGAAATTGATTTAAATTTGAAATTTCTGTGATAATGGCAAAATGATGTTCTCGATTTCAACAAAAGGTGACATTGCTCACGTTCGGATACGGAAAGCGGATGGTACTATGTAGTCACTTATTACTTCTAATTTTAAATGTGGCGGACAACCGTACAGCCGGCGTCAATCGCCCGGTTGCGGCCTGCTGCTTTGCTGCTTTACAGCGTCATACGAACGGGCGCTCGGAAGGGACTGAAGTCCTTGGTGTAAGCGGCACCCTAGAATACATCGCCGGCCGGTCCGGCGGAAATCCAAGAAGACACGGAGGATGACAGGGATGGGTAAATCTACGGGATTTATGGAATATCAGCGTATAACGCCTTCGGAATGCGAAGCGCTGGAGCGGATCAAGAACTGGAATGAGTTTTCGGTACCGATGGATGAGGAGAAGCTGCGCGAGCAGGGTGCGCGCTGTATGGACTGCGGAACGCCTTTTTGCCATGTGGGGCGCCTGCTGTCGGGCATGGCCTCCGGTTGTCCCCTTCATAATCTGATTCCGGAATGGAATGACCTGGTATATAAGGGGAATTGGGAAGTCGCTCTGAAGCGGCTGCATAAGACCAATAACTTCCCTGAATTTACGAGCCGTGTATGTCCTTCGCCTTGTGAGGGCGCTTGTACGGTGGGAATGAACGGCCAGCCCGTGACCATCCGTACCATCGAGAAAGCAATCGTCGACAAAGGCTTCGAAGAAGGCTGGATTCAGCCTCAGCCTCCGCTTGCGCGCACCGGTAAGGCCGTGGCCGTCGTCGGCTCCGGGCCGGCGGGCATGGCCTGCGCAGCGCAGCTTAACAAAGCGGGCCACACGGTCACCGTCTATGAACGGGCCGACCGGATCGGCGGACTGCTGACCTATGGCATCCCGAATATGAAGCTCGACAAGAAGAAGGTACAGCGCCGGGTTGATTTGCTTGAGGCCGAAGGGGTCAACTTTATAACTGGAACGGAAATCGGCAAGGATATTTCGGCTGAGGAACTGAAGGCCCAGTATGATGCGGTTGTGCTCTGCGCGGGTTCGACGAAGACCCGGGATCTTCCGATTGAAGGAAGAGAGCTGTCTGGCATTTACCAGGCGATGGAATTTCTTACCCTGAATACGAAGAGCCTGCTTGATTCGGAGCTTCAGGACGGGGAGTATCTGTCTGCGGCCGGCAAAGATGTTGTCGTAATCGGCGGCGGCGATACCGGCACCGACTGCGTGGCGACCTCCATCCGTCATGGCTGCAAGAGCGTCATCCAACTGGAGATCATGCCGCAAGCGCCGCTCACCCGCCAGCCAAGCAATCCGTGGCCGGAGTTTCCGAAGGTGCTTAAGGTGGACTACGGACAGGTGGAAGCGAAAGCATTGTATCAGGAAGATCCGCGCCGCTATCTTGTATCGACGAAGCGGTTCGCCGGGGATGAGAACGGAAATGTGAAGGAACTGCATACGGTGCGTATCGAATGGGTACGCAGCGAAGATGGCCGTATGGTGCCCAAAGAAGTGCCGGGCAGCGAGGAAGTCATTCCCGCGCAGCTCGTGCTGCTGGCGCTGGGCTTCACCGGGCCGGAAGAGACGCTGGCAAGCCAGCTTGGTCTGGAGCGCGACGAGCGGTCCAACATCAAGGCTGAGTATGGAGTGCATACGACTAATGTGGACGGCGTCTTTGCCGCCGGCGACGTGCGCCGAGGACAGAGCCTTGTCGTGTGGGCGATCAGCGAAGGCCGCCAGGCTGCACGGGAAGTGGACCGTTATCTGATGGGCTCCTCGAATCTGCCTTAAGGCCTAAGCGGCCGCAGACAAGAAGCAAGCGCGGGTAGCAGCAGCGGGGCGTCCGGCTAAGGAGCCGGCCCCCCCTTTTACCGGTATTATTTTCGGGGTCCAGGCACAATATCTGACCAACATCAAGGAAAGGCCTCACTTTGTGGGGCTTTTTGCGTGTCCGAGACATTGGTATAGTGGTAATAGTACATATCCAAAACAGGAAGGGGCGGGAAATGCATGAAGCTGATGTTTATTTCCGATATTCACGGTTCGCTGCACTGGTTAAAGAAGGCGCTGGAGAAGTTTGCTGAGGAGAAGCCGGACGGCCTGGTTATTCTGGGGGATTTCATGTATCACGGTCCCCGCAATCCGCTTCCCGAAGGTTATGATCCTAAGGGCGTGGCACAGGAGCTCAATGCGATCAAGCGGCAGATTACAGCCGTGCGGGGCAACTGCGACTCCGAGGTGGATCAGATGCTGCTCGATTTTCCGATGATGGGGGACTATACGCAAATTCTGTATGAAGGCAGACGTATCTACGTCACGCATGGACATGGCTTCAGCATTGAGAATCTGCCGGAGCTTAGCGAAGGGGATATTTTTATCCAGGGGCATACCCATGTTCCGGTGGCCGACGTCAAGGAAGGCATTTACGTGCTTAACCCTGGCTCCATTTCGCTCCCCAAAGAAAACAATCCCAATTCCTATGGCGTACTTGAGGGCGGAGAGTATACGGTAAAGAGCTTTGCGGGGGAGACGGTAAAGTCGATTCGGATATCCTGATTCGCAAAAAGAATACGCCCGCCGCTGCGGGCATGAATGAAGACCGGGCGCATGCGTCCGGTTTTTTCATCTGACCGATCCACTCCTCTGCCGGAAAATGCCTGATTTCAGCCGTCCAGACGGAATTGAGCCCGGGTTGATAATATTGTATGATGGGTAAGGAATGCCGGGAAAGTGTATTTCAAAGACTAATGTAAAGTGAGCTAAAATGATGAACCCTAAAGCTTTGAATTATAGCATGCCGCCCGAATGGGCGAAGCATGAACGTACGTTTATTTCCTGGCCGGTGCAGGCATCCATGTGCTTTCCGGATGACCATGAATCCGTATGCCAAGGATATGCCGATATCATCCGGGCCATCGCCGAATTTGAGCCGGTGACGGTCGTTGTGGGTCCGGACGAGCAGGAGGAGGTTATGCGCCTGGTTAGCGGGCCCGGAATCACCTTCCTGCCGATTGAGCACAGCGACGCCTGGCTGCGGGATAACGGGCCGACCTTTATCATGAACGGAGACGGGCAGCTTGCCGGTATCAACTGGAAGTTCAACGCCTGGGGCGGCAAATACTCGCCATGGGATCTCGACGACAAGGTTGCTCCGCAAATAATCGAGACGGTGAAGGTTGCCCGGTTCGACGCGCCGATTGTGATGGAAGGAGGTTCCTTTCATACCGACGGTGAAGGGACGCTGATTACGACCGAGGAATGTCTGCTGAATCCGAACCGCAATCCGGGGCTGGGACGTGGAGATATTGAGGAGGCTCTTCGCCAGTACACCGGCGCGGACAAGATTATCTGGCTGAAGCGTGGCCTCAGCGGCGACGAGACCGACGGGCATGTCGATAATATCGCCTGCTTTGCCGCTCCGGGCAAGGTTATCATTCAGGTCTGTGAAGACCCGCAGGACGAGAATTATGCGATCACGGCCGAGAATCTGCATATTCTGGAGAATGCGACAGACGCTAAAGGCAGAAGGCTTGAGATCGTCAAAATCCAGCAGCCGCCACGCGCCGACCATGAGGGAAATCGGTTGACGCTCAGCTATCTGAATTTCTATTTCGTCAACGGCGGGATTATCATGCCTGTATTCGGCGCGGCCGAGAGCGATGCGCTCGCGGAGGAGACGCTAAAGCGTCTGTTCCCGGACCGGCGAATCCGCACGGTGAATGGAATGGCGGTCATCCGTGAGGGCGGTAATGTGCACTGCACGACGCAGCAAATGCCGGCCCCGGAAGTTCATGCATTTCGATTTCAGTCATAGCAAGGAGGAACAAGCTTGAGAAACGTAAAAGTAGCCGCAACGCAGATGAGCTGCTCCGGAAATATTGATGAGAATATTGCCAAGGCCGATAAGCTGGTTCGGGAGGCGGCGGCGCAGGGAGCGCAGATTATTCTGCTCCAGGAGCTGTTCGAGACGCCGTACTTCTGCCAGAAGGAAAAATCGGATTATTATGAGTACGCGACGGAACTGGAACAGAATAAAGCCGTGAACCATTTTAAAGAGGTGGCAAAAGAGCTGAAGATCGTGCTGCCGATCAGCTTCTATGAGAAGAAGAACTATGCGCGCTACAATTCCTTGGCCGTCATTGACGCCGATGGCAGCATCCTTGGAAAATACCGGAAGAGCCATATTCCGGACGGTCCCGGCTACGAGGAGAAATTCTATTTTAATCCTGGGGACACCGGCTTTAAAGTATGGAATACCCGTTACGCCAAAATCGGGGTAGGCGTATGCTGGGATCAATGGTATCCGGAAGCGGCGCGCGTCATGACGCTGATGGGCGCGGAGCTTCTGTTCTATCCGACAGCCATCGGCTCGGAGCCGCAGGACAGCTCCATTGATTCAAAGGATCACTGGCAGATGTGCATGCTTGGCCATGCCGCAGCGAACCTGATTCCCGTTGTGGCCTCCAACCGCATCGGCCGCGAAGAGGACGAGGAATC
The DNA here is from genome assembly GCF_000520715.1 of Paenibacillus zanthoxyli JH29. Taxonomy (GTDB): domain Bacteria; phylum Bacillota; class Bacilli; order Paenibacillales; family Paenibacillaceae; genus Paenibacillus_AQ; species Paenibacillus_AQ zanthoxyli. Next base: position 29,993 of record NZ_ASSD01000462.1, on the reverse strand, counting down.
GAGCATCAATTTCTACGGGTCCTCGTTTATCGCCGGTCCGCAGGGCAACAAGGTCGCCGAGGCCGGACGGGACGAAGAGACGGTGCTGGTAGGCGAGTTCGATTTGGACGCGCTGGAGACCCTCCGGATCGAGTGGGGCATCTTCCGCGACCGCCGTCCGGAACTGTATCGCCTGATCGCTTCCTATGACGGGGATCTGACTTTTTAACAAAATTTCACAGATTTTTATACCAGGGCACTGAACAAGATATTACACTCTTGGCAGTGCTTTTTTTTGAAAGATAAATTGTTACAAACTTCCGATAATATGTGATGTAACATAACATCATGAGGAAATGATAATTGTCATCCGCACTTTAATCTGTTAAAATCTCTTTGTATTAATAGATAATTTCTCAGGGGGATTGAGAGAGTGGAGACCAGAAAAGAGACGAAGACCCGAAATAAATGGATTTTGTCAGCTTTAATCGCAATCTTGGTATTGGCTATAGCGGGCTGCGGATCGGATAAGGCAAATAATTCAAGCAATACAGGCAGCACAAATTCCGGCAGCAACGCCGCAGAAACAAACGCCCCGGAAACAGTCGTTAAGTTCGCAAGTGACGCTATTTATGCGCCAATGGAATACATGGACAAGGATACGATCAAGGGCTTTGACATCGACTTTATCGCTGCGGTTATGGAAGAAGCAGGAATGAAATACGAGGTGGTAAATACCGGCTGGGATACGATGCTTCAGAGCGTACAGCAGGGCACGGAATATCAGGCAGGCCTGTCTGCTGTGTCCATTACCGATGAGCGCAAGCAGACTTATGATTTCTCTGTTCCTTACTTTGAATCGACCAATATGATTATGGTTAAGGAAGGCAGTGACATCAAGAGCGCGCTGGACCTGAAGGACAAGACGGTTGCCGTACAGACCGCCACTACCGCCGATGAGCTGATGAGCAAGATTATGGGAGTGGGCAACACGAAGCTGAAGCGCTTTGACAGCAACGCGGTAGCGATGATGGAGCTGGACAACGGCGGCGCGGACGCGGTCGTGGCCGATATCGCGATTATTCGCGAGTATATCAAGAACAACCCGAAAATGAAGCTGGTCGGCATCAAGGATACGCCGAATTTCGGCTCCGAGTATTACGGTATTCTGTTTCCGAAGGGCAGCGAGCTGAAAGCAAAGCTTGATCCGGCGATCCAAAAGGTAATTGAGAACGGCAAGTACGAGGAAATCTACAAGAAATGGTTCGGAGAAGCTCCCGATCTGACTAATTTGAAGAATGCGAAGTAAGCGGTGCAAGGCGACAAGCATGCGTAATGAACACTATTGCGCGTGCTTGTTTTTTTGACAGAGAAGCTACGGGGAACGGCGGCATGCCGTCGACCGGCGAAAAGAAGAGAAGGGGAAGAGAAGGATGGATTTCAATTTCGACATCATTTGGGGGTACTTGCCATTATTTTTACGGGGAACCTTGTATACGATCGGTTTTTCAATCGCCTCCATTGTTCTGGGGTCCATACTCGGACTAGGTATCGGATTCGGCAGAATGCTGAAGAACCCGCTTTGGCGCTGGCCTTTTGATGTTTATGTCAATATCTTTCGGGGTACTCCGCTGTACGTACAGATTCTGATCGTGCATTTTGGGCTGGTGCCTCTCTTTTACGGAAGCACGAACGCGCTGATTTCCGGCGTTGTCGCGCTGTCGCTCAATTCGGCGGCCTATGCGGCGGAAATCTTCCGGGCGGGCATTCAGTCGGTTGATTCCGGCCAGCGGGAGGCGGCGCTGTCCCTGGGAATGACGAGGCGGCAGTCGATGCGGTTTGTAGTGCTGCCGCAGGCCATCAAGCGAATGGTGCCGGCTTTCGGCAATGAGTTCATCGTGCTGGTCAAGGATTCTTCGCTGCTCGCGCTCGTCGCGGCACCGGAAATCATGTACTGGGGCAATACGATGAAAGGCCAGTATATGCGGATTTGGGAGCCGTATTTGACGGCGGCGGTTATTTATTTCATTCTCACCTATTCGCTGAACAAGCTGCTGGCCTATATCGAACGGAGGATGTAAAAAGCTATGGAACCGATTATTTCAGTCAGACATCTTCGTAAGTCGTTTGGAAGCCATACGGTGCTTGGCGATGTCAGCATCGACATTAACAGCCGGGAGGTTGTCGTCGTAATCGGGCCTTCGGGCTCGGGCAAATCGACCTTTCTCCGCTGTCTGAACCTGCTGGAGCAGCCGCAGGGAGGCGAGATCGTGATCGAGGGCGTGAACCTGATGGACAAGAAGACGCGGATCAACGAGGTCCGGACAGAGGTCGGGATGGTGTTCCAGCAGTTCAATCTGTTTCCGCACAAAAAGGTGATCGAGAATATTATGCTGGCGCCGATTCAGGTTCGCAAATGGCCGGAGGAGCAGGCCCGCCACAAGGCGCTGGAGCTGCTGAAAAAAGTCGGGCTCGCCGAAAAGGCCGAGGTATATCCCGCTTCCCTGTCCGGCGGACAGGCCCAGCGCGTAGCTATTGCCAGAGCGCTGGCCATGGAGCCGAAAATAATGCTGTTCGATGAGCCGACATCGGCGCTCGACCCGGAGATGGTTGGCGAGGTGCTGGCCGTCATGAAGGACCTGGCCCGTGAGGGGATGACGATGGTCGTCGTCACGCATGAGATGGGCTTTGCGCGCGAGGTGGGCGACCGGGTGCTGTTCATGGAGCAGGGCGCCATTGTGGAAGAAGGGCCGCCTGAGGCGCTGTTTGGAAATCCGCAGCATGTGCGGACCCGGGAATTTTTGTCGAAGGTACTGTAGGCGGCGGGGATTTCCCGCCTCTTTTTTTGTGCGCGGGAGGGACCCGCAGCATTGCTGCTATATGCTCCGCTAACGAAAGCCGGAAACTTCGGGAACCGGGGAAAATGGTTGTCCGCCATATGAAACATATTCCATTTCTAAGCGTATGACTTTGTATATGCATTTTTCGAAAGTGAGGGATCACGCTTGGCTGGAATTCATTTGGCAAAGGGCCAGAACATCGATCTGACCAAAGGCAATTCGGGTCTGAAGAACGTGATCGTCGGTCTGGGCTGGGACCCAGCAGAGGATAAGGAATTGTCCGGCTCCAGGCAGAAGGCCAATATCGACTGCGACGCCTCGGCCCTGCTGCTGAATGCCGACGGGAAATTGACGAAGAGGGCCAATCTGGTCTGCTTCCATAACATGCGGAGCTCTTGTAATTCGGTCGTTCATTCCGGTGATAATCTGACCGGCGATGATGACGGGGATGATGAGCAAATCAGGGTGAATCTGGATGCGGTCCCATCCGATGTGCATCGGATTCTGATTGTCGTCAATATCTACGACGCAGTGGACCGCGGACAGGATTTCGGCATGATCAAGTCGGCGTATATTCGTGTGAAGAATGCTTCAGGCGGGGCCGAGCTGGTGAAGTATAACCTGTCGGACAACTACTCCGGGTTCACCGCCCTGATCAGCGGAGAGCTGTACAGGCACGAATCGGAGTGGAAATTTGCGGCGATCGGCGAAGGCAGCCACGCGGCGCATATCAGTCAGTTGGCCGAGCGGTATGTATAACCTGGGATGCGAACAAATAATAAAATGATTTTACCGGAGGCAAGTGAAGATGGAAGGGTTATCAAACTTTTTTAGGAGCATGAGCGACAGCTATAGTCATTTTTTCTCATGGCATGATGTAATGGCTACGTTGTCGGACCCCGTAAGCTGGGGCATTATCGCAAGTCTGGTCCTGCTTGAAGGTCTGCTCTCGGCGGACAATGCGCTCGTGCTTGCTGTAATGGTCAAGCATTTGCCCAAAGAGCAGCAGAAGAAGGCACTCTTTTACGGGATTCTGGGAGCTTATCTATTCCGTTTCTTAGCCATCGGCCTTGGAACTTATCTGATCGAGTTCACATTGGTTAAGGTGCTTGGCGCCCTTTATCTCTTCTACATCGCCTATAAAGGAATCTTCAAGGGCGGCGGGAACGAAAAGGTAGAAAATAAGGGAGCCTCTTTCTGGAGAACGGTGCTGCTCGTTGAGCTGATGGACATTGCCTTCAGTATCGACAGCGTCATCGCCGCCTTCGGCCTCAGCAGCGAAGTATGGGTGCTGTTCATGGGCGGTATTCTGGGCGTGCTGATGATGCGCGGCGTAGCGCAGATTTTCCTTAAGCTGATCGAGAAATTCCCCGAACTGGAGCAAATGGCTTTCCTGCTGATTGCCATTATTGCCGGTAAAATGCTGGCCGGCGCTTTCGGATACGAAATGCCCCATGTTATCTTTTTTGCCGTCATTATCGCTGTCTTTGTCGGAACAATTCTGTACAGCGCAAGCCGTAAGCAGAGTGAAGCGAAGAACGAAGTCCGCCATTAAACAGCCGGTCCCCGATATGCAGACGCTGAAGCAGCCGCGGCAGACCATAGGCTGGCAGCTTTCTGAACCGGGACAACCCCCTTTGGAAAATTGCCAGGCTTGTCCGATTTGATCGGGCAGGTCTTTTTTTCATGCCGCTTCAATCATAATCCCTCTCTCCCGCTCATACATTGCCACAGGGCGCGGCAAATACGGGGGAGGGGCTGTCTTATGATCCTGGGGGGCCTGATTCTCATGCTTCTTGTGGCGGCAAGCAGCAAAAAGGCGGAAGGAATCGCCGAGCTTAATAACGACAGGAATTCCTAACAGTAGAGATTATTCGCCAATCTTCGAGCTTTGCTGTTTCAAGCGTTTTTTTGCGGTTTATTGGGTATAATAAGCCCTAAGCTCACGTTATCCCAAAGGCTGCTGAAAATACGACACCCACGGAGGAACTATGGAGAATGAAGCCCTATTAAAAGTCGAGCAGTTGGCGCTCAAGAAGCAAAAGGTATACCGCAACAGTATATTCCGCTACATTGCCCGCGCGATGCTGGCCAGTATGTTTATCGGGTTCGGGGTTATCGTGGCATTTAAAACCGGAAACTTTTTTTACATGGAGCATTCTCCAATGACCTATCCGATGGCTGCCGTCACATTTGGAGCCGCTATCATTCTTATTTCCTATGGTGGGGGCGACTTGTTTACCGGCGATACCTTCTACTACACCTATGCGGCGCTCCGCAAGAAGATGCAGTGGACGGATGTCGGACGGATGTGGGTGTGGAGCTACATAGGGAACATTTTAGGTGCAACGGCGTTTGCGCTGCTCATCTATTTGACCGGTCTATTCTATGATCCGAATGTAAACGGGTTCCTGCTTAATGTCGTTGCCCATAAAATGGAGGCTCCGGCGATCCAGCTGTTCTGGCGGGCGGTCCTTTGTAACTGGCTCGTTTGTCTCGCTTTTTTCGTGCCAATGTCGATGAAGTCCGACGGCGCCAAATTGTTCGCGATGGTGTTGTTTGTATTCTGCTTCTTTATTTCGGGCTATGAACACAGTATTGCCAATATGTGTACGTTCGCGATTGCGCTTGTGCTGGATCACCCCGGAACGATCTCCTGGGGCGGTGTCGTGCACAACCTGGTTCCAGTCACCCTCGGCAATTTGATTGGCGGCGGCGTGCTGATGGGCGTCATGTATTTTTATGTGAACAAGCCTTTCCTGGACGATGAATCGCATTGAAAGTAGGGACGGGAAGCTCGCGGTCTGCACGCTGCGGGTTTCCATAACAAGAAAGATCTCTCCAACGAACCTCTTAATCATGTTTCGAATTTGTAGCTTTAGTCAGCATAAAGAATCCGAAGTTGTATACAAACCGATAAAAGGAATGGTAAACTCACTTTTGGGTCGTCCCCTATGTTGGCCCGATGGTTTTCTCTCCTGAAGAAAATGGCTACAAAGGAGTTTTCTAAGAGTGAAAAGAAGGTTGCTCTCAATTGCTGTAATTATTACCATTCCAATTATGCTTTTATCTGTCTCTGCTTTTGCGAATGATCTTGGGGGAACGGGTATACCGAACCCTGTTCCAAATTCAAATTTTGACATACCAATTGACCCAGGCCCTGCTCCAGTTAACGCGGTAGCGGTATCTCAGGAATCCGAGGACAAGGAGTTTTCCCTATTACAAAATGATCGTGTTCAATTGCAAGAATATATCGCTGCCCATTTTAAGGATTCTTATGCCGGTGCATATACTGAAAAAAACGGAAGTAATGTGATACTCTTAACTAGCAAAGTCAAGCATAATGACCTTGAAACTTTATTAAAGAAAAAAAGCAAACGGAAAGATAAACTGAAATTCAAATATGTGAAATACTCCGAGGATGAACTTTACAAGGGAAAGGAAAAAATTTTAAAAGCTGCAGAGTCTTTAAACCTTGAAGGCATCGGAATTGATAACAAGCAGAATAAAGTCAATGTTTATATTACGCAAGAGAATTTGGGTAGCAAAAAGAACAAGATTTTGAAATATTTAAACGAAGACATCATTAACTGGATTATTGGCGATTTAGAAATTAAAAATAATGCCTATGATTTATACCCGGGTGAACAGATTGAAAAATACAGTGATGGATCTTCATGGGGAAGATGCAGTCTTGGCTTCAATGGAAGAGTGAATGGTTATGATGTGGGGGTTACAGCAGGACATTGCTTAAACGGTACGTACTATGATTTGTCCGATGGAGTTATTTCCATAGGCTCAATATTAAACGCAAATAGCAGTTCGGCTTCGAATTATGATGCAGGGTATGTTACATATAATTCTGGACTTAATCCAAGTGTATATCTTAGTGGAAGTACAATGACCATTGGTACTACTGATTATTCCGGACAGTATCGCCAAGTGGGTGATTACGTGAAAATTCATGCGACTTCTTCAGGTGGAACTGGCACGCCTCTTTTGGAAATATTAGATAGTGATTTAAGTCTTCCTGGAGTCACTATGCATTTAGTGAGAACAGAATATGGCGGACTTACTCCTGGTGATAGCGGAGGTTTGGTCTATTCGATCGCAAATAATGGGGTAAAGAATTATGCTCGCGTAGAAGGCATCTATAAAGGAAGTTATACTTCTGGCGGGACTCCGGTAGGTGAAGTTTTTTCCAAATATAGTTATGTCATTGATGGCTTAGGTATGTCTGGAGTTTATACTGATAATACTTATTAGACCCAAACCAATCATCTATGGTTCAGTTTATTAAATAATTGCCACCAAAAAAGCAGCCCTTATGCGGCTGCTTTTTTGGTACGCCCAGTATGGGCGCTATCTAACCTTTATAGACGACAGGATTTAAACTTGCGGCGGCATTGGCGGCATATTCCAGCAGAGCGGCGCTTCCTCCCGAAACGTGCCTTCCAGCGGGCCGCCTTCCCGCCGCCAATACTCGATGCCGCCGAGCATCTCTTTGACCTGGTAGCCCTGCGCGGCCAGCCGGGCGGCCGCTTTGGTTGCACCGTTGCAGGCCGGACCCCAACAGTACAGGACCAGCACTGTGTCCTGCGGAAGCGCCGTAAGTCCGCCGCTGCTAAGATGTCCCGAAGGGAGAGAGATGGCGCCGGGCAGATGCGCTTCTGCATAGGAACGGGCGTCGCGGACATCAACCAGAGTAAAGCTTTGGATTCCTTCGCGGATATCGTAAGCGACGTCGGCCACATCGGTCTCAAATCTTCCCTTTGCGGCAAAATAGGCTTCGGCCTCGGCTGGGGAGGCAGCCGGGGCGGCCAGCACCTGCGATTTCGGCTTGAAATTCATACTGTCATCCTCCTTAAAAAATCTGAAATGGCTGTTTTCTTTATTTTAGCTTGAATCAGTCATTGTAGTTATCTATAGTATTGGATAACAATTATCGAAATAAATGATATTTGAACGGGAGGATGCGGGATGGAGCTTACCTATTTGCGTACCTTTTGCGAGGTCGCCGCCAGCGGCAGCCATACACGGGCGGCGGAAAACCTGGGATACGCGCAGTCCAGCGTAACGGCGCAAATCGCCAAGCTGGAGGAAATGTACGGGGCGAAGCTGCTGGAGCGTTCGGGGAGGGGGATGGCCCCGACCTTTGCCGGCAGAACGCTGCTCCGTTATGCCCGTCAAATGCTGGCGCTGAGCGAGGAAGCGAAGGAGGTCATTGCCGAAGGGCAGACGGGAGAGCTGGCGATCGGTTCGATTGAGACGCTTGCCGCCTATTTTTTGCCGCAGCGGCTGCATCATTACCGTAAGCAGTATCCCGATGTCCGCATGCGCGTGCTGCCGGGCTCCGAAACTGACATTATTGCCGCTGTACGGAATAAATCCGCCGATTTCGGCCTGATTTTTGACATGCCCTATGCATCGGATGAGCTTCAGGTCTTGGTTTTGCAGCCGGAGGAACTGTTCATTATCGTCCATCCCGGACACCCGCTGGCGGGCCATGGTTCGGCAGAGTTGTCCAGGCTTGCCGCCGAACCGCTCGTTCTAACGGAGGATACGTGTACGTACCGGAACTTTTTGCTGCAAAAAATGAGAGGTTTGGGATTGACGCCGAGAGTGGAGCTGGAGTTCGGCAATCTGGAGGGGATCAAGCAGGCCGTCAAGCATGAATGGGGCATTGCTTTTCTTCCGGGCTATACGGTCTTGGAAGAATTGCGGCGGGGGGAGCTAAGGGCGATTCCAGTGTCGAAAGACGGCGGCAAAGGCTTCTTCATCCAGCTGATATACCGCAAAGACCGCTGGCTGTCCTCCTCCTTCAAGCGATTTATCGAAATGATGCAGGCAGGCGGGTAGAGCAACAAAGCTAAGCCCTTGGAGATGCGAGCATCGGGGGAATGCGGGGGATGCGGGGATACGGCAGCGCAAGCAGAAAGATCAAAAAAGCCGCATTCCGGCAATTCGGCATGCGGCTGTTCAAGTGTAAGTCATCAGTTCTTGCACGTTATGAACTGCAGGCGGGATTTGATCTCTTTTTGCCATTTCAAATCTCCTACCTTGACGGCAAGATTAAACAGATCCAGGTAATCATCAACCTTCAGTGACGTTCGGGCAGCGGCTGCGTTCATAAGCACTCAGTCTCCTTAAAATAAATTTAACAATAGTTCTTAATAATGATAATCATTATCACCAAAGCCATTATTGTTATTATCCACATATTACGTCGAAAAATCAATATGAAAAGTGAAATATCTCACTTTTAATTGTTACAATTTTAAGCAAAGTGACAAGAGAAGGAATGTTTAAGTATTAGAGTGAATATGAGAAGCGATAGTTACGCAAAAGAGCTGGTGTTTTATACTGATGGAAGCAGGATATCTCCCAATATTTGTCGAAAGATCTTATATACCATAAAGGAGAAATCGAAAAGGAGAAATTGTATGAGGCGGTTCAAAGTCATTCTCCTGTTTTTTATTCTGCTTATCCTTTTGCCGGATGCCGCTTACGCTGCAAGAAAAGAAGTCGTCTACAAGGCGGAACTGGACTATCCTCCCTACAAATACATACAAAATGAATATTTGACCGGCTTTGACATTGATCTCACCAATATGATGTTCGGGAAGCAGGACTACCTGGTTCAGTATGGCAGCGACTCATGGAGCAGGGTATACCGGCAGCTTCGTGACGGAGAGATTGACACAGCGGGAATGATGGCTGTAACCGAGGATCGGAAGAAGGATGTTCTCTTTTCAAATCCTGTTATGAAGTTCCGTATTTCCGTGTACGCCCGGCAGGATTTAAAGGATGATATCGATCTGGAACACTTGGGCAATTATAAAGTCGGCGTAGGGAAGGGGCAATATACCGAGGGCGTCCTTCAGAAGAGGCTGGGTATTTCCGGCTACACGGCTTATCCGACAGTTACGGAAGCATTAGACGCTCTGCGCAGGGGCGATATTGATCTCCTGTTCGAGAACCAGGCGGTCGTCGATTATCTGATTGTGGAAGAAGGATTGACCGGCAGCATCATACATAAAATGAGAAATCTTTTTCCGGCTGACGCGGCTTACGGAATCAGTAAAACTTCACCGGAACTAGTGCCTTATATTAATGACCGTCTGAAGCAGTTGAAGCAGAGCGGGGCGTATGAGGAGCTGTACCAGCAGTATTTTTTCAAGCATTCCGAAGATTACCGCAAAAGGATGCGTGTGAAGACCGTCGCCTGGATCGTTACCGGCTGCTGTCTGCTGTTTGTGGGCGCTTTCCTTCTCAGAATGTATATTCATCATCTGCGCCGGATTATTCAGGCCGAGCAGCAGTTTTTCGAGGATATGATCGAGCATACGGGCGTTCTGGTCTGGGTGGTTCATGAGGACAGGACGGTTCTGCGCCTGAACAAGTACGGTGAAAAAGTCATCGGACTCAGGGAGAAGGAAATCATCGGAAAAAGCCTGGACGATTTAGTCGTGAAAGTGCCCGGCGGAAACAGGATGAAGGAATTACTGTGCCGGGCGGTTATACAGGATTTTGTCAGCCATGTGGAATTTCAGATCCCGGACGGAGTTTCCGAGGGACGTTACTTTACGTTCCGGACAACGCTGATTAGGGGCCTTGGGGGCAGCAATTCAAAAGCTTTTGTATTGATCGGTATAGATATCGACGGATCTAAGCGGAATGAACTGGAGCTTCAGCATAGCTATAAGAAGCTGGAAGCCACTCATTTGGAGCTGGCGACCGCAAAAGAGGAACTGCAGGATCAGAACGGCAAGTTGAGCTACAGCGAACGAAGATTCCGCCTGGCGGTCGAGGCCTCCGGCGCTTTCTTATGGGAATACCATTACGAGAAGCAGGGACTCTGGGTATCGGAACGCTGGTACGAAGTCATGGGTTATAAACAAGAGGATATGGATCTTTCTGTAGAAGCGGTGCTTAATTTGATCCATCCCGATGACCGGGAGTGGGCAAGGAAGGCCCTGGAGGAGCATTTGGCGGGACTGACGCCGGTGTATGAAAGTGAATACCGGATGCGGACCAAGGACGGGCAGTACTTCTGGTTTGAAGTCAGAGGCAAGGCGACTTATGACAAGCGGGAGGGAATCCAGCTATTCCTTGGTTCCCTGATTGACATTAGCAACCGGAAACAAATGGAGCTTAAGCTTAGCGGCAGCTATCAGGAGCTTGAAGCGACCTATGAGCAGCTTGCGGCAACGCAGCAGGAGCTTGTAGACCAGTACGATACTCTGCTGGAGAATCAGAGAAAGATGCATCATCTCGCCTATTTCGATTCTTTGAGTCATTTGCCCAACCGTCTTTGTCTGCTGGAGACGATGGAGAAGTACTTCCAGCTCCCCGGCCGCAGCGCAGCGCTGCTGTTCGTGGATACGGATAATTTCAAATATATCAATGATACGATGGGCCATAAGTTCGGCGATATTCTCATCCGCCAGGTGAGCGAGAGATTGCAGTCGATCGTTGTTCGTAACGGCAGCATGCTCTCAAGACTGGGCGGCGATGAATTTGTCGTCTTCTTAAAAGATGTTGAAGAGCATAAGGAAGTGCTGGAGCTAGCGGAGCAGTTGCTCTCCGAGTTCAGGAGGCCGTTCGAGATCGGTGAGAGCAGCGTTTATGTCTCCGCCAGCATCGGGATCTCCTTCTACCCGAAAGACGGAAATACGACGGAGGAAATTCTCAAAAATGCGGATGTAGCGATGTACCGCGCCAAGGAAGCGGGTAAAGGCGTCTATGCCGTATACGACAGGGAGATGCACACCGAGTTTAACGAGCGGATGACGATCGAGAAGCATCTGCGCAGTGCGCTGGACAATGAGGAGTTTGAATTGTTCTACCAACCTCAGGTCGATCTCCTTACGGGCGCTATCTCCGGCTTTGAAGCGCTGATCCGCTGGAACAGCCCCGTTCTCGGCTTCGTCTCGCCGCTGTCGTTCATCAAGATTGCTGAAGATTCCCGGCTGATTATTCCTATCGGGGAATGGGTGCTCCGGAAGGCCTGCCACTTCATGTCGGGATTGTGCCGGCAGAACAATAATTGCTATAAAATTGCGGTCAATATCTCGGTTATTCAACTGCTGCAGGACGGTTTTATCCAAACTGTGCTGAACATCCTGTCTGAAAGCGGAATCCCTCCCGGATGCCTTGAACTGGAGATTACCGAGACGGTCTTCATTGAATCGTTCGAGCGGATTGTCGGCAAGCTTGAATATTTAAAAATGCAGGGCATCCGCATCGCGCTGGACGACTTCGGAACGGGCTATTCATCGCTTAGCTATCTGCAGCAGCTGCCAATTACAACGCTCAAGATGGATAAGGTCTTTATTGACACGCTGTCGGACGATTCATACAGCCAGTCGTTTATCCGGACGATGGTGTCGCTGGGCCATGAAATGGGGCTGGAGGTCGTGGCGGAAGGCGTGGAAGACCGCAGCCAGCTGGTCATACTTGAGGAGGCTGGATGCGACAAGGTGCAGGGCTACCTGTTCAGCAGACCGCTCTCGCAGCGGAATACACAGGAGCTGCTGCGGCGCCATAAGCTTGATTAGGCTGAGTAATACGGAATGTTGCAAGCGAGAGCAAGCCTTTAGTCATTCATGATCTGTAAAAAAATTAGGGATGTTCATCCAGCCTCAAGCTGGTGTGGACATCCCTTTTGCTGCTTGCCTGCCATTATAGAATGACAATTCGGTTCTTTCCCGTCTTCTTAGCCTCGTATAGAGCGTCGTCCGCCTTCTGGAAGGCGAGGCTTTTGGAGCCGGAACCCTGAAAATCATGCATGCCGATGCTCACCGTTACCGATTTCCCATCCATTTCGGCAATGGGCAGACCGGCGATGCCTGTCCTGACCCGTTCCATAACTTCATGGGCGGTCTCAAGCGGCTTGGCGGTTAGAATGACGACGAACTCTTCGCCCCCGTAGCGGGCAGCAAAGTCATCGGCACCAATATGCTCCAGTATTGTAGCCGCCACCTGCTTTAACGCAATATCGCCTACCCAATGTCCGTAGGTATCATTGACCTTTTTAAAATTATCGATATCGAGAATGGCCAACTGCATCGGAAACGGATTCGAATCTTGATGTTCGATCAGCCAACCAAAATATTCGTGAAAGGTCTTGTGATTGTACAGATCTGTCAGCGGGTCGATCTTGGATAGACGGTCCATAATAATATTCTGGATGCGCAGATCCTGCTCCGATTTCTCCGAGCTTTCCAGCGAGCGGATCAAATCCCGTCCCCGGCGGATTACGGCAAGCCCTGTCAGCAAGGTTGCCACAATAATGCTCATTGTCAAAAACATTTCAATCCGCATGTCATCGTTGCCAATCGTTCTCCCGAACACAACTGCGGTATACAGCAAGGCGGCTATCGATGACAGAAGCAGGTACGCAGTCTCCAGATAGATCATAGATACCAGAAGCGGAAGCAGCAGGAAGAACGGTTTTACATGAATATTCTCCGATAGAAAAGAAATGATTAGACTGGAAATAAAGTAGCTTCCAATCGTGATCGAGATTTCGCTAAGCATCGTCTTCCATTTATAAATGCACTCAAGCAAAAGAATGACACCCAGAATCAATAGATCGGGCAGCAAGTTATGAGAGTAAAGCATTTGATTTAATAAATGGACCAGCAGCAGCATCCAGAAGACATTCAGCAGCACACGGTTCCAATTTAATTGACGAGGAGTGTGCAAAAAATTAAACATAAGGTGATCCTCATTTCCAGTCGCGATGCTTATATATTCGACAGAAATCTCCATTTTCCTCCCTTCCGATGGCACGATCGTAATGTTCGGATTTTGTCTATATTTAATGACATTAATCTTAAAATTAATGTGAATAATTCTTCAAAACACGAATAATATCCGATGTTTCAATTGACTTATTCGTTTATATCCGTTAAAATTCACTTGGCTAATAAAATATTTCTTGCTGTTCGTATATCCCCAAAGATAAGGTTTGGGGGTCTCTACAGGGAACCGTAAATTCCTGGCTACGGATGGGTGCCTTTGGCCTACCCTGACACCAGCCGGGATTTTTGTTGTGCCATCCTTACTTTGGATGGATAAATTCGATTTCTGGAGGAACAGATGAGTAAATATGATGTAATCGTCGTTGGCGCCGGCCCTGCCGGGATTTTTACCTGTTATGAGCTGACCCGGAAGGCCCCGCATTGGAAAGTGCTGCTGATAGACAAGGGACATGACATCTATAAGCGCCGCTGCCCGATTATGGAGGACAAGATTCAGTTCTGTCCGCCGGCTGCCGGACGCAAGGAATTTGCCGGATGTCTGCCGGCCTGTTCCATCACCGCAGGCTTTGGAGGGGCTGGGGCGTACAGCGACGGAAAGTTCAATATTACGACCGAATTCGGGGGATGGATGACAGATTATCTGCCTCCCTCCAAAGTGCTGGAGTTGATCCGCTACGTCGATGCCATCAATTTGGAACATGGGGCGACGGAGACGATCACTGATCCCACAACCGATCCGATCCGGCGCATTGAGCAGCGCGGGTACGCGGCGGGACTCAAGCTGCTGCGGGCGCAGGTGCGCCATCTGGGAACGGAACAGAACCTGGAAATCCTGAAGTCGATCTACGAATATTTGCGCACCCGGATTGATATGCTGTTCAAGACGGAAGTGCATGACATTGAGACGGTTAATGATAACGGCACGCACCGGGTTACGGGCGTTACGCTGAAGAACGGGGAGACTTACGAGACGGGACTAGCCATGGTCGCTCCGGGACGCGACGGTTCCGCCTGGCTTACGGATGTGCTGAAGAGACACCGGCTGAAGATGTACAATAACCAGGTGGATGTCGGCGTCCGGGTGGAAACTTCGGATGTCGTGATGCAGGAGATCAACGAGCATCTCTATGAAGGCAAGTTCATTTTTAATACCTCGGTCGGCACCCGGGTCCGTACGTTCTGCAGCAATCCTTCCGGGCATGTTGTTGTCGAGAATCACAGCGGGGTTATGGCGGCGAACGGACACTCGTACAAGGACCCTGCGCTCGGTTCCACTAACACCAACTTTGCGCTGCTTGTTTCCCATAAATTTACCGAGCCGTTCGATAAGCCCAATGAGTATGCGCGCGAAATTTGCAAACGGGCGAATGACCTGTCGAGCGGCGGAGTCATCGTGCAGAAATACGGGGATATTTTGCGGGGACGCCGCTCCACCGGGACGAGAATCGCCGAAGGCTTCGTCGAGCCTACGCTTAAAGAGGCGGTTCCGGGCGACCTTGGACTTGTGCTGCCTTACAATACGATGAAGAGTCTGATCGAAATGGTCGAGGCGCTGGAAAAGGTAACGCCGGGCATCGCCTCCGAGCATACGCTCTTCTATGGAGTGGAAGCCAAATTTTATTCGGCCCGTCCGAAGCTGTCCGAGACGTTCGAGACGGAAATTTCCGGCCTCTACTGCGGCGGAGACGGCGCGGGCATCACGCGGGGACTCGCCCAGGCGGGCGCGGCGGGTGTTTGGGTTGCGCGGGGCATGCTTGACCGGGCTTAAGCCGTTTGAGCCGCGCACGGATTAACAGGTCTCTCAATTAACAAGCAAGGGAAGCTGCTCGTTCTCCTTATTGCAAGGAGGCGGAGGCTTTCCTTTTTTTCATGGACATTCATGGGCCATCTGTCTATAATGACCGATATATTTTAATAATGGGGGCAAGGAAGCGATGCAGTATACGTTCGTCATCCTGGTGCAGCTGCTGGAACGCGCGGCGCTGCTGCTTATGACTCTGTTTGTATTGACGCGGGTGCCGCGATTCAAGGAGATTTTTCAAAAAAGAGCCTACACTCCGCAGGAGCTGTTGATTGCAACCGTCATTTTCAGTCTGTTCGCCATATTCAGCACGTACAGCGGAATTAAGGTGGAGGGCTCGCTCGTCAATGTACGGATCGTGGCGATCATGGCCGGCGGCATTCTGTTCGGACCTTGGGTAGGGATGATTACCGGCCTGATCTCCGGCGTTCACCGGTTTCTGATCGATATCGGCGGTGTCACCTCGGTGCCTTGTCTGATTACCAGCATCATAACCGGCGTCGTCTCGGGAATCATCTACCGCCGCACGTCCGCCGAGCGCCGCTGGCAGGCCGGAATTCTGGCGGGAATGGGCTGCGAAGCGCTGACGATGCTGCTCATTCTCGTCATGGCCCATCCGGCGTCGCTTGGCGTTGAGATCGTATCGAAGATTGCCTTTCCGATGATTATGAGCCAGGTAAGCGTCGGACTCATTGTCATGCTCGTCCAGAGCGTGGAAGGGGAGAAGGAGCGGATCGCCGCAAGGCAGTCCAAGCTGGCCCTGGATATTGCGAACAAGACGCTGCCCTATTTTCGCAGCATCAATCCGCAGTCTCTGCGCAAAATATGCACGATCATCAAGGAAGATATCGGCGCGGACGCGGTTGCGATTACGGATACCCGGTGGATTCGCGCCTATGTCGGCATCGGTGAAGAGTATTACGCCGAGAAGAACGAGATTATCAGCGAGGAAACGAAGATCACGCTGTCCAGCGGGGAGATTACGATCCGTAATAATGATACCGACTACAATAATCAGCACATCAAATCGCTCATCATCATTCCGCTGAAGGAAAAGGGCATCGTTACCGGCGCGCTTAAAATCTACTATACGAAGGCCCACAAAATTACGTATTCCCTGCAAGCGATGGCGATCGGCCTGTCGCAGATGATCTCCACGCTGATGGAGGTCTCGCGGGTGGAAGACATCAAGGAGATGGCGAACAAGGCGGAGCTGAAGGCGCTGCAGACCCGCATTAATCCTCATTTTCTGTTCAACGCGCTGAACGCCATCGTCTCGTCCATCCGCATCGACCCTGACAGGGCCAGAGAGCTTATCATTAATCTGAGCGGCTATATGCGGTACAATCTGGAGCTGACGGACGACTTCATCGATATCCGCAAGGAGCTTCAGCAGGTCCGGCATTATGTGGAGATCGAGAAAGCGCGCTTTGGCAGACGCCTAAAGGTTCTCTACGATATCGATGACGAGGCGGAGGTACGTATCCCGAGCCTGATTATCCAGCCCTTGGTGGAAAATGCGATTGTGCATGGCATACTGAAAGGGCGGGGCGCGGGAACGGTAATCATTTCGGTCAAGGACCGGGGGGACAGCGTGCGGATCGGCATCCGCGATACCGGGGTCGGCATCGGTGAAGAAACGATTCAGAAGGTGTATGATGGCAGCATGCCGGAGAACAAGATCGGGCTGTTCAACGTGCACCAGCGGGTGAAGCTGATTTATGGCGAGGGACTGAAGATCACGAGGCTGGATAAAGGGACGGATATTACTTTTGATGTCAAAAAGGAGAGCCGATGAGAGCGATAATCGTAGAAGATGAAGAGCTGGCCAGACAGGAACTTGCCTATCTAATCCAGGCGAACAGCGGCATCGAGATCGTCGCCCAGTTTGAGGATGGGCTCGACGCGCTGAAATTTTTGCAGACCCAGGAAGTCGATGTGCTGTTTCTTGACATCAATATTCCTTCTGTGGACGGCGTGCTGTTGGCCCAGAATATCAGCAGATTTTCCGTAAAGCCCTATATTGTGTTCATCACTGCTTATAAGGAGCATGCAGCCGAAGCGTTCGAGATTGAAGCGTTCGATTATATCCTGAAGCCGTACAGCGAAACCAGGATTAAGGGGATGCTGGGCAAGCTGGAGGCGGCCTTTGCGCAGCGGTCCGGCGGGGAAGAAGAGCGCAGTCCGGTCAGCAACAAGATCAATTTGTGGAAAAATGAAAAAATTATCGTGGTCGACGCCGATGACATTTACTATGCCTCAGCCCAGGAGAAGACGACGAGTGTCTTTACGCGAAACGAAGAGTACTCTATGGGAGTCAGCATCAGCGAGTTTCATGGCCGGCTGCCGCAGGAACGTTTTTTTCGCTGCCACCGGTCTTTTGTCGTCAACCTGTCCAAAATCAAGGAAATCATCCCCTGGTTCAACAATACGTATCTGCTGAGGCTGCGCGATCTTGACTTTGAGGTGCCGGTCAGCCGGAGCAAGGTTAAAGAATTCAGGCAGATTATGCGGCTGTAGAGGCAGTTCATTCCTTCTTTCCGTCATTTCGTTCCGTATTTGATCCGCATGGTTGCAAGCGAGTTTACAATAAAGAGGTAAAAAGCGCTCATGAACGCAGCAATAACGGACGAAAGAAGGAAATGACCATGTCGGTAGGAACTAAAGCAAACAACCGCTTCCTCATTGTACTGGGAACAATCATTATGCAGATGGGTCTGGGTACCATTTATACATGGAGCTTGTTCAACCAGCCTCTCGTAACCAAATTTGGCTGGCAGCTAAGCTCGGTATCCACTACCTTTTCTATAACGAGCTTTGCGCTGGCATTCGCGACACTATTCGCGGGCAAGCTTCAGGATAAAATCGGGCTTCGCCGCCTGACGGCGGTGGCTGGAGTTATGCTCGGTCTCGGTCTAATGTTCAGCTCGCAGGCAAGCTCGCTGCCGATGCTCTACCTGCTTGCAGGGGTCATTGCCGGGTATGCGGACGGAACGGCTTACATCACTTCGCTGTCGAACCTGATTAAATGGTTCCCTAACCGCAAAGGGCTCATTTCGGGAGTGTCGGTCGGCGCTTACGGAACAGGAAGCCTGGTCTTCAAATATGTGAACGGCAGTCTGATCAGTTCGGTCGGCGTATCCCGGGCGTTTCTGTACTGGGGCATGATCGTCATGGTAATGGTTGTCATTGGCTCCCTGCTTGTGCGTGAGGCTTCGGTTGTCAAAGCTTCCCCGTCTTCCTCGGCGGCAGATGCCGGAAACGGAGTCAAGGATTACACGGTCGGCGAAATGCTGCGCACCAAGCAAGCCTATCTGCTGTTTGTCATTTTCTTTACCGCCTGCATGAGCGGCCTTTATTTGATCGGAATCGTAAAGGATATTGGTGTGAAGCTGGCAGGACTTGATGTGCAGACCGCGGCTAACGCGGTGGCGATGATCGCTATCTTCAACACGGCGGGACGCCTTATTCTCGGCGCGCTGTCTGATAAAGTAAGCCGCCTGAAGCTGGTTGGCGTGACAATGGCCGTTACCGCTGTTGCTACTCTGACTCTCAGCTTCGCGCAGCTGAACTTCGGACTGTTCTTCGCCTGCGTGGCCGCTATCGCCTTCTGCTTCGGCGGCAATATTACCGTCTTTCCCGCTATTGCCAGCGACTTCTTCGGCCTGAAGAACCACAACAAGAATTATGGCATCATCTATCAAGGCTTTGGGCTGGGTGCATTGTCCGGCTCGATCATCGCGGCCTTCCTTGGCGGATTCAAACCGACCTTTGTTACCATTGGGGTGCTGTGCGCTATTGCATGCCTGATCGCCGTATCTCTGAAACCGCCGGTTGAAGCGCGCAAGGAACGCAAACGGAATACGGAGGTACAGGGCCGCACCGCGTACGGACGGATATCCTAAAGGCAGCAGCAAGTTTCAAATGATGTCGGAACTCGGCAAGACCGCCCAATAACCTTTTAAAAAGAAAAAAAGGGCGGCAAACATGTAAGGAGACTGTTCCCTGAGGGTCTATCAGACCTGACGGGAACGGTCTTTTTTCTATGCGAACACACTTTCGATATCAGGGATATAGTGGGGGTAGCTTTAGGAAAATACTAAGAAATTATTTATTCTTGGCTCTCTATGTTTCTATAACGAATTAATACATTCATACGCTCTTTTTACCACCTTTAAAAATCACATATTTCTCTAATCTTCCCCCTAACCGGCTCAATATTTCGTTTGAGATTTTGCCTGTGTGCTCCGCAATTTCACAGGCGGTCATTTCGGCCTCGCCGGATTTGCCGATAATGACCGCAATATCGCCCTGCCTTACATTTTCAATACTATCTACTATATATAAATTCCCTACAAACCAGTTTCAAACGACGGTTTCCGTGCCGAAAGAGATAGCATTATATAGGTTGCCCGTGCAACGGTTAAAAGCTTATTTAACGGAGAAATCAAAATAGCTATTGGGGTATGGTTCGTTTCTTAATACATAGTGCCACCATTCGAAGCTATATGCTTCAAACCCACTATTTTCCATGATGGAACGCAAACGTCTGCGATTTTGCGCTTCATTGCCTGAAATTCCTTTTGCCGCATGATGAGAGCGTTCATCCATAAAATCAAATCCGCTCCCCATTGGTACAAGCTCACCCGTGTCTAATCGATAAAGCGTAAGATCAATTGCGCTTCCGCGGCTATGGCTTGATTTTGAAGCCACGTATCCTTTTGAAACCATCTCGGTACGGTCAATATTGGGATAATATCTTTCCTTTGTCAGGTCATCTTCCGGCTGTGCTGCCCATTGCAAAAAACAGTTTACAGCGCGTTGGGGACGGTAACCGTCCCATAAAAGCAATCCGTACCCTTGGGTAGCAGCCAGTTCTTTTACCTTCAAAAGCGCGTTGGCCAACTCGTATGTTCCTACAATGCGATTTACTTCATATCCGTCAACCGGATTTCCGGTAAAATTGTCCCATGTGGCATATTTAGCGTCCCAACGAACACCGTGTAATATTTCATCTAAAAAAGTAAATCCTTTTTCCATGCTTATCACCCCTTTAACGCTAATACGATTAGGCGGTTAATCAGTTCGGGAAGCGTTATACCTGCAGCGACCATCATACGGGGATAACGGCTGTATGACGTGAAACCGGGCAGGGTATTAACTTCGTTAAGTACAATGCGGCCGTTATCTTGTAAAAACATATCAACACGGGCAAGACCTCTACAGCCGAGCGCCTTATATATTTTTTTTGCCGTTTCCCGTACCCGTCCTCGCTCCTCTGCCGACAGGTCTGCGGGAATGGTTATAACTGCGTTTTCAGAGCCTTTTTCCGGCTCGGCTTCCTGATGAATGCGAAAGATACCGTGCTGCAGCCTGATTTGGTCCACCTCGCCAACAATCAACTCGGGACTGTTTCCCAATACGGCACAACCGACCTCACAGCCCAAAACAGCCTGCTCAATTAAGATTTTGCTGTCATATTGTCTTGCCGATTCAATTGCGGCGTCCAATTCGTCCGCGCCATTGACTTTTTTCACGCCATAGGATGAGCCTGAACGCGCCGGCTTAACAAAAACAGGATAGGTAAACGCATCTGCCGCTGGCCTATCGTCTTTATTAATAACCCAAAATTCGGGAGTAGCTATGCCAGCGTTTTTCGCAATGATGTATGCCAGCGATTTGTCCATACACACCGCCGAGCTTTGAATATCACAGCCTACATAGGGGATGCCGGACAATTCAAATAAACCTTGTATGGCGCCGTCTTCACCCGATTTGCCGTGCAAAACCGAAAATGCCGCATCTATACGCTGTATTTGATATCCCTTATCCTGCATGACAAGCAGCCCGTGCATTCTTTTGTCCGGAGAAAGCACTGCCGAACGGCAGTTTTCGTTGTCCCAATCCATGCATGGCTTTTCGCACATTTTCCAAACGCCGGATCGGGTTATTCCAATGTATATTGGCTCATATTTTTCTGTGTTAATGTTGTTGGCAATCTCTTTCGCTGATTTTACCGACACATCATGTTCCTCTGAGCAGCCCCCAAACAGGATGGCTATTTTTAATCTATACAAGTGTCTCTCTCCTCTCAAATTCCAGACAGTTCTTGATTGTATTTTCAACGGTATCACGCAATGCCTGTTCGGTATAGTAAGCCGTATGCGGCGTGATTATCACGTTCGGCATCCTTTGAAGTTTCAGTAAAAATTGATTATCAATTGGTTTTTGTGTGCAATCAAAGTAGAAAAGTCCTTCCTCTCCCTCCAATACATCCAATGCGGCGCCGCCCAATTTTCCGTTTTCCAATGCTTTAACCAGCATATCGGTATCTATAAGCCCGCCTCGCGCTGTATTGATAAGAAACGCGCCCTGTTTCATTGCTTTAATCTGTTCGCGACCGATCATATGGTATGTGTCCGCGCTAAGCGGTACGTGAATGGTAAGAATGTCGCTTTTTTGCAGCAATTCATTGAGGGACACATCATTTGCCGCCGCCTCTTTGTTGTGACCATACGCCAGCACATGACATCCAAATCCCTGCAGCCGCTCAATAACCGCTTTGCCTATATGGCCGGTTCCTACCACGCCGACTGTCATGTCGCGCAGTACCTTGCCACGGACCCTGTCCAGCCTGAAATCATGTTTTTCCACAGAGCGCACAATAGATTTCGCGTTGCGTACTGCCATAAGCATCAGCATCATGGTATAATCGGCAACGCTATCCGGCGAATACGCCACATTGCCGACAGCGATGCCCATTCTCTTAGCGGCAGTTGTATCTATGTGATTGCAGCCGATGCTTCGGGTAGAGATATATTTGACGCCGGATTCCTTCAACGCAAGAAGAATGGATTCGGAAATCTCAGATTTGTGCCCCACGCTGATACATTGATTTCCAGGGGCTAACATTACGTTGGTTTCTGATACGGCAGAGCTTGTAATGGCAGGTATAACGCCAAAGCGCGGCGAAAGTTCCTTGAACACATCAGCCTCATCCTGCTCACATCCATAAATGGTAATGCCGATGTTTTTCATAATTAAGACCATTCCTTTATGCGAAAGGCACCAATAAGAAATAAAACGGAGATGCCGATCGCGGTAAAATTGAAAACATATCTACAACATTCTCAAAAAGAATGAACCTTACAATCCTGACCTCTACCGTAAGGCGGACAAGCCGCCCGCTCACCGTGAGGTTTCTGTGGATGAGGCCATCTTCGCCTCCTTGATTTCCACGTTCCCCGGAAGGGGATAGCAGATTTTACATTTGTTAGTGTAAAGCAGCTTTTGTCCTGTTATTTCGCCGGTGTCCGAGTCAATTTCCGCTCTCTCAACCTTGACGGATTCATAAATCCCGCCGCTTTCGCGGGAATACTCAATGCCGCCGTTTGCAACTCTGTACAGCACTTGGGGCCGCTTGTCCACGAACACCGTCAATGGTTTCCGCGTAGCGGCGGCCATCAAACCGAATCCCGGCATAAAAACACATTTTCCGCTGCATTACCCTGACCGGCAACAGGAAAGGGAATATTTGTGTCACTCTTTTTCTACCTATGTGAGCACCTGCCTTGTATTTTAATCTACGCATAACTTGTCATATCCTTCTCTGGCGAAATGAAAAAAGCTCGTTCTTACGGTTTTAAGTCTACCGCGTAAGAACGAGCCGTTTTTTAATATTAAATTGTTAATTTCCTAAGAAAAAGTAAAGATAACCTTGAGATTTTCCTAAGAAACGATATTCATTTCTTAGGAACTCCTTTTATCAACCAAGTCTGGCAAGGCCGGAAGCTCTACCGTAAACGTCGTGTAGTTATCATTGCTTTCCGCGTAAATCTGCCCGCCATGCTGAACAATGATTTCTTTTGCAATCGCCAATCCAAGTCCCGCGCCGCCCGTATCGGAAGAACGGGCATCGTCCAGCCTGTAAAACTTTTCAAATATGGCAGCGAGCTTATCTTTGGGGATGCTTCCGGCGTTCTTGAAAACGATGGACACCACATCCCCGGAGAGGACCGCCGTAATGTCAATGACGCTGTTGTCCTCGCTGTATGCCGCGGCGTTTTTCAAAATGTTGTTAAAGACCCTCGCCAGCTTATCGGGGTCGCCGGTTACGGTCAAATCCTCGGAAGCATGGATAACCGCCTGTTTTCCATTCGCGGCAAGCTGCGGATAAAATTCATCGGTCATCTGCACCAGCATATAGTATAGGTCTATGTGCTTTTTCGTGAGCGTAATCGTTTGGAGGTTATACCGCGTAATCTCAAAAAACTCATCGATTAGCTGTTCGAGGCGATACGCTTTGTCCAACGTGATATGCACATACTTTGCCTTTTGCTCTACCGGCATATCTGGCGCCTCGTCAAGCAGGCTCAGATAACCGATAACGGATGTAAGGGGCGTTTTAATATCGTGCGCCAAGTACATAACAACGTCATTTTTTCTTTGTTCTGCCAGCCTTACATCCTGCTCTCGCTTTTCCAGAGTCCGTTTTAATGTGTTGAGCTTCTGTTCCATGAACTCCATTTCCGCAGAAAGCTCAATTTGTTTATCTTCGTTCTGAATAAGTATATCAATGCCGGTATTTATCTCGTCAAAGTATTTTGCAAATTTTGAAAGCATGACACGGCATAGAATAAGAATGCTAATGGCAGTCGCCACATAAATAAAGATTTCTATATTGTTCCGTATAGTATACTGATATATTATCATCGCGTCCTGACGCTCTAAGTAATAACTGTTTTCCAAAAAACGTACGATCCACTCCCCAAGTGTCCCCTTGATAAATAAACGCAAAAATAATACGAATACAACTGCTGCCATAACAATCACAACGATATACTGGTAGAGTTTTCGTTTTAGTTTGGAATAATCGGTTTTTTTATTCTTATTTTTATTTTTCAATTTTATAGCCAACCCCCCATACCGTTTTTATATACTTCGGATTATCAATGGTGTCGTTCATTTTTTCACGCAGATGCCGGATATGCACGGTGATGGTGTTGTTGCTCTTGCTGAAATATTCGTCGCCCCATATCTCATGAAATAACTGCTCGGAGCTAACCACATTCCCCTTGTTTTCACAGAGGATGCGCAGGATTGAAAACTCGGTGGGAGTGAGGGATAACTGCTTCTCGTTCAGAAAACACTCATGCGTGTTTATATTAATGACAAGGCCGGAGTGGACGATAACATTTTCGTTCTGCTCCGTTACTCCATTGTATTTTTTGTATCGGCGCAACTGCGCCTTGACCCGCGCAATTAACTCCAGCGGGCGAAAGGGCTTTGTTATATAATCGTCCGCGCCAATTGTTAGCCCTGTAATTTTATCTACCTCCGTATCTTTCGCGGTCAGCATGATAATTGGATAGGTGTGCTTGTCCCTTATTTTTTGGCAGATAGCGAGGCCGTTTGCGCCGGGAAGCATGATGTCCAATATGGCAAGGTCAAGATCGGTCTTGTCTATACATTCCAACGCTTCTTTGGCGGTATAGTATTTGAAAACCGTATAATTCTCGTTTTTCAAGTATAGCTCAACCAAATCGGCAATTTCATGTTCATCGTCCACAACAAGTATTTTATCGCTCATAGTTATCAACTCTCCTTTATGGATTTGCTTTTCTCAATCGGAATCTTTTCCGAATATATAGTATTAATCCTGAATTTCGAAAGCTCATTGTGACAAGAGGAAGCTAAGCAGAGGTTTACAATTCATCACCCAGAAAAAGGATATGCTACCATGGATTTTAAGGATCGAAGATACTGAATCACAGCACAGCGCTGGTTGTAAAAGCGCCAGACGTCGATCGCTTCCCCGTCCAGATTGGTGACAATAGCCTCGTACTGCCAATCGGTATCCAGAAGCAAACAGTTCTGACCATCCTGCGTGACTTGGGCTTTGCGCGTCACCGTGACTCGTCGGGGCCGATCCCAGGAGGTCGCTTGATACCACAGGGCAATGCCCTCGATGACCCAGTCTTCGTCGACAAACCGCTTCCAGTAGCGACAGCGATCCACTTCGGCAGCGAGTCGTTTCGTCCATTTCGTTTGCCGGCATAGCCGATGTCGCGACTCTCCCACAAACGGTAAAACGTCTCCCCGCCCAAATCCCTTGTCGAATCGGGCATACTTCACCGGGTGACCTGCGAGCAGATTCATCGTCTGCTCCACAAAAGAGGGAGCTTCGGTGGAAGAATGCGTATTGCCGGTCCGTAGCACGGCATTCAGGCAGAGACGGGATTGCCCTTCGAAGACGAGCAACGGGTGATAGTTTTTGCCTCCGGGTTTGTGTGAGAATTGGCCCCTTTGCCCGCTTGCGCCTGGTTGCCGTAAACGGTTTCGACCGTCGAGTCCAAATCCAGTATAAGCGACTTCGGCAGACAGGGGCGAATGAAATCCTGATTAAGCTGACGCTGATCCTTTCGAATGGTCGAACTTTGCTTGCCTAAGCGCGTCAATTCTTTGTACAGCAGGGAGTGTGCGGGCAGCGACCGCCTAAGAAAAGCCGCAGGAGTGAATCATGCTGTAGGCGACGAAAGTGGAACAGACGCTCACAACCGAGCGTCCAACCGACCAACAGATATAACAAGATGCGATGCATGGGAAACAGCGTGTTTCCAGCTTTCCCGTAGAAGATGGTTTTTAGGGCATCGGCCAACTTGATTTTCTCCAAGTATTCGAGGGATTTTTGCTTCCTCCGACGTTCGTAGATTCGGTCAACGAAAATTCGGTCTTGATTTTATGCATCGATGTGGTAGACTTCACCTAAAAGGTGCTCCTCTCTTTGTGGGTGATGTTCTCGTCAAACACCATTCTACCAAAGATTTGGAGTGCTTTTTCATTTTTTAGTGCAGGTTACTTTCGAAATTCAGGATCAATTTACTAGGAGAATACCATTTTAATTCGTCTTGGAAATGTGCGTAGCGTTGTAAATCCGCATTTTCCTGACGGTACCCCTAGTTGTAAGATAGTAGAGTCTGGAAAGGTGAGGAAACGATAGATGCCATACTGTCAAACCGGGAAAGCGGAGCTTTATTATGAAGATTGGGGCGAAGGCAGGCCTATAGTGATGATCCACGGTTTCAGTCCCGACCATCGGCTGATGAGCGGCTGTATGGAACCTGTATTTAGGGAGAGAAAAGGCTGGAGACGGTTGTACATCGATCTGCCGGGAATGGGCAAGTCACGCCATTATCAGGATATCGGCAGCTCGGACGAGATGCTGGGAGCGGTACTGTCTTTCCTGGATATTATGCTTCCAGATGAGACCTATTGTTTGGTTGGGGAATCTTACGGCGGTTATATCGTCAGGGGAATCATTGCAGATCGTCCGGAACAGGTGGACGGCGCAGTTTTGATTTGTCCGATGATTATACCGGAGAAAAAGGACAGGAAGCTTCCCGCACATTCCGTTGTTCATACGGACACGAATTTTGTGGAGAAGCTTACAAAGGAACAACGGGACGATTTCCGTTCAATCGGAGTCGTCCTTGATGAATATACCTGGAATCGCTATAACGAGGAGATTCTAACCGGCATCCGGTTGGCCGACGAAGATTTTCTGGCTGCGATCAAAGCCCGGTATGGCTTCTCCTTTCCGGTTGATCAGGAAGAATTTCATAAACCGGGACTCTTGGTTACAGGAAAGCAGGATGCCGTGACAGGCTACATCGATGCTTTTTCCATCTTGAATAAATATACCCGGACTTCATTTGCCGTACTGGACCGGGCGGGCCATAACCTGCAAATCGAGCAGCCGGAGCTGTTCAACGCCTTGATGCAGGAGTGGCTGGACAGGGTGGAAGAGAACGGGATAAGGTAATCGGCAGAGAGCTTTGGGGGAAAGGAACGCGCTGCTGCCGCCTTCTTGGCCCTCTTTTACCGGATATGCATCAAACGGAGGATGTTGAAGAATGGTGAGCTATGGAAGGCTAACGGACAGACAACGATCTTTTTTTGCAAGCGGGGAGACAAAAAGCTTAGGCTATCGGATCGATGCGCTTCGCCGTCTTAAGGCAGGTATACAACAGCGCGAAGGCCAACTGATCAACGCTTTAAAAGCGGATCTGAACAAATCGGAATTCGAAGCTTATATGACGGAAATCGGAATTGTTCTTGAAGAAATCAGCTTCGCGCTGAAGCATTTGCGGGCATGGGCCAAGCCTCGAAAGGTAAAGACGCCGATCACTCATTTTGGTGCCAGAGGGTACATTTATTCCGAGCCGTACGGCTTGGCCTTGATCCTCGCTCCCTGGAACTATCCGTTTCAACTGGCCGCCGCTCCATTGATCGGCGCGATCGCGGCAGGAAACTGCGCGGTGCTGAAGCCGTCGGAATTAACCCCGAGAACTTCGGAGACAATCGCAGAGATCATCCGCACAAGCTTTCAGGAAGACTACATTACTGTCGTTCAAGGCGGGATTGAAACGAGCGAGGCGCTGCTGATGGAGAAGTTCGACTATATCTTTTTTACGGGGAGTGTTCCGGTCGGGAAGATTGTTATGATCGCTGCCGCCAAACATCTAACACCAGTGACCCTGGAGCTTGGAGGAAAAAGCCCCTGCATCGTTCATGATGACGCCAATCTCAAGCTGGCCGCGAGGCGCATCGCCTGGGGGAAGTTCATGAACGCCGGACAAACATGCGTAGCGCCGGATTACATCTATGTTCATCAAAGCGTCAAGGAACGTTTCCTAAAGGAGCTGGAAAGCGCGATAAAGGAGCTGTACGGGGAACGGCCTCTGCTGAATCCGGACTATACGCGGATTGTCGGCAGGAAGTATTTTGACCGGCTTAAGGCGTTTCTGGGGAATGGAACACTGGCATTCGGCGGAGGGACGGACTCGGAGAAATTAATTATCGAACCGACCGTTCTAACGGACATTGGCTGGCAAGATCCCGTGATGCAGGAGGAAATTTTCGGGCCGCTGCTGCCGGTGCTGGAATACGGTGATCTGCCGGAGGCGATCAGAGAGATTGGCAGCCAGCCGAAGCCGCTTGCGCTGTATTTGTTCACGGAAAGCAAGGGTGTACAGGAGAAAGTACGGGAGAGGCTCTCTTTTGGCGGAGGCTGCATCAATGATACGGTGTATCACATTACGTCTCCATACCTGCCGTTTGGCGGGGTTGGCAGCAGCGGGATGGGGGCGTATCACGGACAAGCGAGCTTCGATACGTTCTCGCACAGCAAGAGCGTTCTGAAGCAGACGACCTGGTTCGATCTCCCGTTCCGGTTCCCGAACCGGAAGAACGGGCTTAAGATCATTAAGCGGTTTCTGAAATGACGGCTATGCTAGGTTGTATCGCGATAGCGGTGATGCATTCGTAAATGCGGCGTGAAATCCAGTTGACCGCAAAATGGATGACTCCGTAAAGACTGCATGAAGATCGGGATGACCGGAAAATGAACAGGATAGGTTACCCTATGACCGCATGGACGGGGTCACTTCATAGACTGGACAGGGGGAGGAGTCGGAGTTCGGGCAGGCACGTGTATGAAATGGAAAACCTCCCTTTTATTTAAGGGGAAAGGGACGTTATGCGGCGATATAAGGGAAAAGCTCCGGCTTATTGGCCGGGGTTTCTTGTATTTATGCAAAAACGCCTAACCTGAGAGGGAGGTATTCCCTCTCAGGTTAGGCATAAGCCCTCCAGTTGAAAAATAAGAGGGAGGAATTCCGTTTCAGCTCAAGATTAGCGCGGGCGAGGTGGTCATGTGACGCCAAACACCGCGCGCGGAGAGCTTCGTACTGTACGGCTTTCACGCCATCCGTCCGGCGGTGAGTGAATCCGGGACCTGAGCTGCGGTTATAGAGCGGAAGCATGCGGGACTGTGCCAAAGTATTCTAATTAGATAGGGACGATTCAAAAATGACCTCAAACTCCACGGGCACGTGGAAGATGAGGTCATTTAGTGTAACGACATTCCATTTAAAGTGGGGGACCGGCATCCTGAAATAACTTTTGGGATAGGCTTAAAGAGAGTTAAGGCATCCTTGTCGGACTTCTTTAGCCTTCCAGCAGCAGCGCCTCAGGGTCCTCCAGCAGCTCTTTGACCTTGACGAGAAAGCTTACCGCTTCAGCTCCGTCGACGATTCGGTGATCGTAGGACAGGGCGATGTACATCATCGGCTTGTTGACGGTTGTCACTTCGTCGATGGCGATCGGGCGGAGCTGGATTTTATGCATGCCCAGAATGCCGACCTGCGGAGCATTCAGGATCGGCGTCGACAGCAGGGAACCGAATACGCCGCCGTTGGTAATCGTGAAGGTGCCGCCCTGAAGATCGGAAAGGGCGAGCGTGTTGGCGCGGGCTTTGGCGGCAAGCTCGGCGATCTGCCGCTCGATCTGCGGGAAGCTGAGCCGATCGGCCTCCCTTACCACTGGTACGACGAGTCCTTCTTTGGCGGACACGGCGATGCCGATATCGTAATATTTCTTGATGATGAGGTCCTCGCCGTCAATCTCGGCGTTGAGCAGCGGATACGCCTTGAGCGCGCCGACTACTGCTTTGGTGAAGAAGGACATGAAGCCGAGGCCGATGTCATGCTTCTCCTTGAAGTTATCCTTGCGCCGCTTACGGATATCCAGGATCGCGGTCATGTC
>NZ_ASSD01000461.1 GCF_000520715.1 Paenibacillus zanthoxyli JH29 | reverse complement strand
CTGACCAGCCAGTCGCGCAGGCGGTAGGTGACCTTGCCCTTGCCGAATCCTTTTTCCTCAAGCCAGGAGATCATGGCGGCGATGGCCGCCGTATTGTCCAGCCCGTTCAGGAAATCGGAATTGACATGCGGACCGTCGCCGGCGTAGGCTTCCTCTTCGATTTTGCCCCCTTGGACAACCTCGATGATCTCGAGTCCGAACTGCTTGGCGAACTCCCAGTCGCGGGTGTCATGCCCGGGAACGGCCATGATCGCCCCAGTTCCGTACCCGGCCAGGACGTAGTCCGCGATCCAGATCGGCAGTTTGGCGCCATTTACCGGATTGACCGCATAGGCACCGGTAAACACGCCGGACTTCTCCTTCGCAAGATCGGTCCGTTCCAAATCGCTCTTGCGCGCAGCCAGTGTCTGATATTCCTCCACGGCCGAACGCTGGGCGTCTGTCGTGATCGACGCCACCAGCTCGTGCTCGGGTGCGAGCACGCAGTAGCTTGCCCCGAACAGGGTATCGGGCCGTGTTGTAAATACGGTCAGATTAGCCTCATGACCGTCGATGCCGAAGGTAACTTCGGCGCCCTTCGATTTGCCGATCCAGTTGCGCTGCATGTCCTTGATGCTCTCGGACCAGTCTAGCTCTTCCAGGTCCTCCAGCAGACGCTCGGCGTATTCGGTAATCCGCAGAATCCACTGGCGCATCGGCTTGCGGATGACGGGATGCCCGCCGCGCTCGCTTTTGCCGTCAATGACTTCTTCGTTGGACAGTACGGTGCCAAGCGCCTCACACCAATTCACCGGCACTTCAGCGACGTAAGCCAAACCACGCTTGTACAGCTGGATGAAGATCCACTGCGTCCATTTATAGTATTCAGGGTCCGTCGTACTGATCTCGCGGTCCCAATCATAGGAGAAGCCCAGCGATTTGATCTGGCGGCGGAAATTATTAACGTTCTTGATCGTGATATCACGCGGATGCTGCCCCGTATCGAGCGCATGCTGCTCGGCAGGCAGACCGAAGGCATCCCAGCCCATCGGGTGAAGCACATTATATCCGCGCATCCGCTTGTAGCGGGAGACGATATCCGTCGCCGTATAGCCTTCCGGATGGCCTACATGCAGCCCGGCTCCCGAAGGGTAAGGGAACATGTCGAGCGCGTAAAATTTCGGCTTGCCCGCTTCCTCACCGGTCTTGAAGGTATGATTTTCTTCCCAATACTTCTGCCATTTCGGTTCCAGTACCTGCGCCCGGTAACCTTGCGCGGTTGTATTTCCCTTGCTGTCGCTCATTTCCTATTCCTCCTTGAATTGCTGCGAACCTCCAAAAAAGCCTCCCATCCATAGCGTAAAAACGCTAGGGACGAGAGGCTGAATTCCCGTGGTACCACCCTAGTTAGCAGGCGGACATTCTTTGCCCGGCCTTGCTCACTCTACACCCTGTAACGGGGGCTGGCCGACGGCGGTTAACGCTTGGACACATCTCCGGTTAGAGGAACCGCTCTTGCGGTCCGAAAGAAGATGCCCAGCGGCTTGCGCCGTTTCTCCGAGGCGAGTTCATTTCGCTGTCGTCAACCGGCTTTCACCAACAACACCGGCTCTCTGCATAACGCATCCGAAATTAATGCTCCTCATCCTTGAATCATTTGAAGTTCATTTTCCACAACATTATATACAATACCGGCCTCCTCAGTCAATGCGCATTCTGTTATACCGGTTTTCGTTTCATATAATAGGTGATCACATGCTGAAGGACGACCTTTCCCGCTGCGAAGAAGGGCACGGCCAGAATCAGTCCGACAATACCGGCAAGCTCGCCGCCTACCAAGAGCGCAAAAATAATGAGCAGAGGATGCAGATGCAGCGTCCGGCCGACAACCTGCGGCGAAATCACATTGCCCTCCAGCATTTGGCATATCGTGTTCACCACGACGACAAGCATTACCAGCCGGAACGATATGGTCGACGCCATCACAATCGCGGGAGCCGCGCCGAGAAAAGGACCCAAATATGGGACGAGTTCAAATATGGCCACTACGCTCGCGAACAGCAGCGCATACGGCATTCCGATTAACGCGTAGCCGATATAAGCGAGTATGCCGAGAATCAGACTGACCAGGAACTGGCCGCGGATGTAATTGCCGAGCGCATCATCGATATCTTTTAACATCGTCACAATGGATTTGCGGCGGGAGCGAGGGAGACTGGACACAAGCATCCGTTCAAACACATCGAAATCTTTTAAAATATAGAACACCAAAAATGGAACGATAAAAGCGTCGAACAGCACGCCGATGGTGGTGCCGATATGGTCCAGAAAATGCGAAATTCCCGCGGCAAGCCGGTTCTCCAATTGGAAAAACCAGTTGTTGAGTCCCATTTCCACTCCGGGCGGGATCAGACGGGTATTCATGCTGTGCATCAGCCCCTGCGCTCTCAGCGTCATCTCCGGCAAATGCTCGTTAAGCTCCTCGAGCTGCTTAATCAGCATCGGAACGAGGTTGACGGCAATGACGGCAATCGTGGTCAAAAATACGGCATAAATCAGCAGAACGGCTGCTCCCCGGGGCACTTTGCGGCCAGCCAGCATGCTGACCACCGGGTTAAGCACGTACGATATGATCATAGCGGCCAGGAAAGGGGCCAGCACCGCTTTCAAAAAGCTGAAGATATGCTGCAGCATCGGATGAAGCAGCCAGACGAAATACAAAATGATCAGAGCCAGAAGCACCCCGACCATCCAGCGAAACCATTTATTCCCGGACCATTGCTCCATGGCGTTACCTCCTGCGGCAAACTGGACTGGCTTGTAAAATAAGTATATGTTTGTCCGCCGCAAAATAACCGCCGTTTCGCAAACCTGCATCATAAAGCGATTGCCCCGCATATTTTTCAAAAATAAAAACGCCCAACACCCCTGCCGCAGTACCCGCAGCAAGGAGATTGGACGCCGAGTAATCTTATGTAACCGCTTCTTGAGACAAGCGTTTTACGCTTGCCTCAGGAAGTGGCGTGAATGTGCGGAAATTCCTGCGCCATCTCTTCTCCGAAGAACAGATCGTCCAGCGAACTGAGCGTGCCGTCTTCTTCAACCTGATAAACCGACATCTTCTCGCCGTTGACCGTCAGTTCAATGAAACATCCCCAGCAATAAAATTGATGGGAACCAATCTTACCGATATCCTTGGACCCGCAATTTGGACACTTCATACATCATTCCACCTATCCGTTGACAATGTTAATATTCTTTTCTAATCGTTCTTCGCTGAGTGCCGGAGCCACCACTGCATTCTCTCCAATGGACATTCCCGGTATGCAAGGCAGCCATTTACGACCTTCCATCAAATCAGTCACAAGCCCGTCGCTAATTTCCAGGGCTACTATTGTGTTTCCCAACTTTTGGTCAAAATAAACATCGGACACTTTGCCAAGAATCGTTCCGGTCTCCGTCACGACCTGCATGTCTTTCAATTTGATCTTACCCTCCAGAAAGGAATGGGGTATGCTGCCGGCGTCCACCTTTCGGATAGACTCCTCATTCTGTATCATCACGGCATCCTCGCCGTAGGCGACAATGTCTTCCCATGCCACAACTTTCACATGACTGCCGAAAAAAGATTTGCTTTCCAGTTCAATACCCGTAATGTTCCAGTTTGAATCTAAAATACAGTCGACAATTTTGCCTACTTCCTTGCCTTCATCGACTCCAAACACATTCAGACCGATAAAATCCTGAAGTCTCATGGCCGCAATCTCCTCGTTATCATGAAGTCTAGGAGAATTCCGGCAGGCTCCATGCCGCCAAAAGCTCCTGAACTAAAAGGGAAACCTCACGCGGCGATAAAAGGCTCTACCCTTTATTACGCAGCCGATTCAAAATGGTTTCAATTTTACGGGCAACAAGTTCCATTTCTTCAGAAGTATTACCCAAGCCGGTGCTGAATCGAACCGCCGAGCTTAATTGGTCGTCCGCAAGGTTCATTGCCTTCAGCACATGGGAAATTTCGAGGGAGCCTGAGGTACATGCCGATCCGCTTGAAGCCGCGATACCCTCCATATCGAGATTCATCAGCATGACGTCCGTGCGGACGCCGGGAAAGCTGATATTCATAATATGCGTCAGACCGTGTTCGGCATTCCCGTTAATCTTATAGGAGTCCCGCCCGATTCCCTGGTCGAGTCCCTCTAGCAGACGATTCCGCAGCGCCAACGCTTCTTCATTTCTGACTTCTCGGCCCTTTACGGCGAGTTCGACCGCTTTGGCAAATCCGGCCGTACCAGCCAAATTCTCCGTTCCCGCCCGGCGCCCCCGTTCCTGCAAGCCTCCATACAGCCGGGGATGAAGCGGGACGCCGCGCCGGACATAGAGTCCGCCGATGCCCTGGGGCCCGTTGATTTTGTGTGCGGTGAAGCTCATATAGTCCACAGGCAGGTCTGACAGCGAAATCGGAATTGAACCCAGTGCTTGAACGGCGTCGACATGGAATAAAATCCCCTTATCCCTGGCCAGTCTGCCAATCTCTTCAATCGGCTGAATCGTACCTACTTCATTATTGGCAAACATAACGCTGATTAGGAACGTGTCGTCCCGAAGCGCCGCTTCGAGATCTTTCAGATGAGCCCGGCCCGTCTGATCCACTGGAAGGTAAGTTACGGAATAGCCTTCCCTCTCCAACTCCTCGCAGGCATGCAGGACGGCATGATGCTCGATAGCCGTTGTGATAATATGACCGCCTTTGCGGGAATGGGCTGCGCCGAACAGCGCCAGATTGTCGCTCTCTGTGCCCCCGCCGGTAAATACCCATTCATCCGGGGAGCAGCCTAAATTGGAGCTGATCGCATCGCGCGCTCCGCTAACTATCTTCTTGGCAGAGCGCCCGAACGCGTGCACGCTGGAGGCATTGCCTAATTGCTCGGTCATGATCTTCATCATGACTTCCGCCACCTCCGGGTGAACCGGCGTCGAGGCGGCATGGTCCAAATAAATTGGCTTCATATATAGAACTCCCTATCCTTATCTCTAAGTCTGTCCGATAAATTGTATATCATTCAGCATGCTCATAGGTTACCATAAATTAACAAAATGAATACAACCTTGTGACCACGCTATGAGAGCATACCGCAAAACATAAAGACCGGCAAGAGCCGTACCCAAATCCAGCGCTACTTCTTTAACGAGAGAACCAGAGCCTCGTAAGGCTGCAGCTTAAAAGAGGCGATATTCCTTGCGCTTTCAGCATAATTTCCGATCACCCATTCATTATTTCAAAGATTTTACAACCTGCAATTCTTCTACAATATCCGGAAAGATCTTATCCAGTTTATAAAAAGCCAAGAATACGATTTGCAGCGCTGCCAAAATGATCGGGAAATAAATGAACATGAAATGAATCGACGACAGAGCGGACGCGCTGATTGTAGCTTGACCTCCAACATATCCTCCTAGGGCTAGGCTCCAGCCGATAAATGCGGCCCCGAGACCGCCTCCCGCCTTGGTTCCAAAGCTTCCTGCGCTGTATACCAGTCCTTCCGTCCGCATTCCGGTCTTCCATTCGCCATATTCAATCGTATCGGCCAACATGGCGAAGAAGGTGCCGAGGATGGCAGCATTGCCAAGCGCTTTAATAATCAATCCGGTGCAGACAACTGCGAGGTTAGCCGGACTCACTGCAATGACAAGCGAACCCAGGATTAATAAAAAACTTCCAATAATAGATGAATTGCGTTTGCCGATCCTTTTGACTATGGGCGACAGGATCACATAGCCAAGCAGTTGAGGCGCAATCAAGGAAAAACCCATCACTCCTACCAGGTCAGCATTATGCAGCACATAACCGGCATAGTATACATTCATTCCAGCGCCGATGGAGTTATTGATAAAGTAAACTATGGCAAAACCAAGAATCAGCTTCCAATACTTGTTGCGAAGCAGTGCGCCAAAAGCACGCTTGAAGGGGATTGATCTTTGTACAACAGACGGGGTAACCGTTTCCTTGGTGCTAAAGAAAGTAACGAGGAAGAAAAAGGTTCCCAGCAATCCGAAGAGGACGAAGGTGATCACCCAGCCTTGCTGGCCGCCGCCAAACGCTTTCACAAGCGGCAGTGTTAAAAAGTTGATAAGCAACCCGCCTATCGTAGCCAGAGACATGCGGAAAATATTCAGCGAGGAGCGCTGATAAGGATCTTGAGTCATCATCGAATTCAGGACCCCGTACGGGACGTTGATGCTTGAGTAAATGAAATTCATCAATATATAGGTGAAGTAAACGTATACAAGTGTGATTGTCTCATTGGTATTCGGAACGGTAAATAAGAGAACTCCTGAAAGAGCAAACGGGCCTGACATCCAGAGCAGCCAGGGGCGGGCCTTGCCGTGTCTACTCTTCGTTTTGTCAATCAAGGCGCCTATTCCAACATCAATAAAGGCGTCGAGGACGCGCGTCACGAGCATCAATGTACCGATTATACCGGCATTAATCCCGATTACATCCGTGTAGAAGTAGGATAGAAAAGTCATTGCGGCGGAAAATAGAAGCTGACTGGCAAAATCTCCAAAACCGTATCCGATCTTCTCTTTCAAAGTGATGTTCGGGGTTGCTTCCAGTACAGCTTTTTCTCTTTTTACAAGCAAATTGCTCATAGGTTCTCCTCTTTTCACCGGTATTTTCTTTAAGACTTCTCTTTACGGAAAACGTTTTCCGAATAAAGTTCAAAAACCCTGGATTTAAGCGCATTCTAACGGAACGACGAAAGTATTAAAGTTGTTACAGAGTAAAATAACGGTAGTTTTGGGAAAACGTTTTCTGGAAACGATTATACTCTCCTCTACACACTTGGTCAAGCGCTTTCTTAACCAGTTTTATCCAAATCTAAACTTTCGAAATGCGGGGTAAATTGCGTATTTAAACAAACCTTTTCTGAAGCGCATGTCTCCTTATCCTATGCAGGAAAGTCGGTAAAACTTATGAAAATTACCATTAAGGACGTTGCCCGGATGGCCAATGTCTCCATCTCCACAGTATCTCGGGTTATCAACAACAGCCCATCGGTTGGCAGCGACATTCGCCAGCGTGTGCTGGATGTGCTGGAGGCCACTCAGTTTCGCCCAAATGCCATCGCCAGAACGCTGGTAAAGAATAAGACCTCGCTAATAGGCGTACTGCTTCCGGAAATTAAAAATAATGTATTGGACGATATGGTTGAAGGGATTAATCAAGTGGCCCAGCTATATGGCTATGACGTTGTGATTGCGTTATCTGGGGGAAATGAGGAAAGCGAGCTTCACTACTATAACCTGTTCCGGGAAATGCAGGCCAGCGGAATTATTATATCCGCAAGCGGAATCCGGGATTCTCTGTTCGAGCTCATTGAGGCTTCAAAAATCCCTAGTCTTCTAGTTGGCCGGGATTATCGCGAGAAATCCATTCCTTCCGTCCATGTGGACAACGTGTCGGCCGCCTTTGAGGCGGTAACGTATCTCATACAGCAAGGTCACCGCGACATTGCCATGCTGCAGGGTGCAAAAGGCGATATCTCAACAGGCAACCACCGGTTTCAGGGCTATGAACAGGCATTAAAGGCCGCTCATCTGCCCGTCCGTACCGAACGGGTATTGGAGAGCGCACTTTCGGTGGAAGAAGGCGCAGCTTCCATGCGGAAGCTTTACGACTCTGGGCCTTTGCCGACTGCCGTATTCTGCGCTACCGACCGGATAGCCATTGGCGCGCGATGAACTTTCTGGCGGAGATCGGGGTGAAGGTTCCGGAACAAGTCTCCTTCTTCGGCTTTGATGACATTGATATGACTGTGATCATTCGGCCCAAATTGTCAACGGTCCGGTATTCAGCATCCGAACTCGGCATGGTCGCCGCCCGTAATCTCATTAAGCTCATAAAAGGAGAGGAGCTATCCGCTTTCCATTGGTCCGTATCGCACCAGTTGGAGATTCGGGATAGTATTGCTAAATTGGGTTAGGAAAAAAAGAGCCTGTTGAGGTTTCTCAACAGGCTGAGTCCTCCAAGAGAGGACTCACTTCTTGTTTTTAAATTACAACTAAATGTAAAACATGTAATTATCTGTATGCGCTTCTTCCTTGAAGGAAATCAGATCCGCCAATGTCGTGGAGTCCAGCACATCGGCGATGCTGTCGCGGATACGCAACCACAGATCGCGCTTGGCCGGGTCGTCTTCTTCCGTGAAGTCCACGGGTGAGATCGGACCTTCCAGCACGCGAATAATATCTCCGGCAGTAATATCGGAAGCTTCACGAGATAAAATATAGCCGCCATAGGCGCCACGTATGCTCTTAACGAGACCCGCGTTACGAAGGGGAGCGATCAGCTGCTCCAGATAATGCTCGGATAATCCGTTTTTTTCGGCAATGCTCTTCAAAGATGTAGGACCTTCGCCAAACCTGACCGCGAGCTCCATCATGATGGTTAATCCGTATCGGCCTTTTGTCGATATTTTCAAAGGTGCACCTCTTTCAATGTAATAGCTGGGTATAGTATAATTGATAGTTGGTCAAAACAATAAGATAAATCAGCGTATTCCGATGACTGCTCTTGAGTTTATGTTATCATATCCGCAGACGTATTTGAAACACAAAACGTAATTTTTTTTACAGATGTGTTCTTCGATGGCGGACAGTGATGACACAAAGACACATAAGCGGCCTGTTTTACCCGCTGACTATTTCCGGTTCGACCGTTAAAGCTCTATCAATCTAATAAAAAAGAAGGTGATCTAGCGTGGCAAAAGCTATTGAAAATACCCGCGTCGTTGTCGGCATGTCTGGTGGAGTGGACTCCTCCGTTACGGCCCTTCTGCTGAAGCAGCAAGGCTATGACGTCATCGGCATCTTTATGAAGAACTGGGATGACACCGACGAGTCCGGCGTCTGCACGGCTGAAGCCGATGCGGAAGATGTGCGCCGCGTATGCGAGCAGATCGACATTCCTTACTATACCGTAAACTTCGAGAAAGAATACTTTGATAAAGTGTTCAAATATTTTCTCGATGAATATAAGGCCGGACGCACGCCTAACCCGGACGTTATGTGCAACCGGGAGATCAAGTTCGGCGAATTCCTGAACAAGGCGCTTCAGCTCGGCGCGGATTATGTGGCTACCGGACATTACGCGCGCGTCGTGGAAGAAAACGGCGAGTTCAAGCTGCTCCGCGGGGTAGACGGCAACAAGGATCAGACGTATTTCCTGAACGCATTGAATCAGCAGCAGCTGTCCAAAGCCATGTTCCCGATCGGTCATTTGCCGAAGCCGGAGGTTCGCCGGATCGCAGAAGAGGCCGGACTGTATACGGCGAAGAAAAAAGACAGCACCGGAGTCTGCTTTATCGGCGAACGCAATTTCCGGGAATTCTTGAGCCAGTACCTGCCAGCTAAGTCCGGCGACATGGTGGATATCGCCACCGGCGAGA
Organism: Paenibacillus zanthoxyli JH29; assembly: GCF_000520715.1. Lineage (GTDB taxonomy): Bacteria > Bacillota > Bacilli > Paenibacillales > Paenibacillaceae > Paenibacillus_AQ > Paenibacillus_AQ zanthoxyli. The sequence continues at coordinate 60 of NZ_ASSD01000461.1, read as the reverse complement.
TCAAAGGGCGCCACGACGGGCTGATGTATTATACGCTCGGCCAACGCCAAGGTCTCGGCA
>NZ_ASSD01000460.1 GCF_000520715.1 Paenibacillus zanthoxyli JH29 | reverse complement strand
TGCGCAGCGAGCTGGAACAAGCCGAGCGCCGCGGCGTACGGCTGCTCTGGGCGTTCGATGGCGGCAATGCCGCAAGCCCTTACCTTCAGTGGCCGCTTCTTGGAGAGCGGGAGGAAGCCGAAGGACGGAAGTTCTCCTTTGTGATCGACCGCAGCTGGTGTATGCTCGGCATGCGCGGCGGCGAAGGAGATGGGACGGTCCAGGCGGTCGTTACGGAGCACCGGGTGCTGGTAGAGCTTCTCCTGGGCCATTTTACTCAGGAAATGGTGCTGTTTGAGCTGGAACAGGATATGGGGCCCGAATTGGAACGGCGCTACGGCCACCGCTACGGGAGCATATACCGCAAATACATCGGAAGTGACGAAGAAGACGAAGAGGACCTTATGGAGATCCAAACTCCAGGGAACACTCGGGATGGCAGCTAGCGTAAGCTGGAATATCCCAAACTATGCCAGGAGGTGAAGAAGAATGGAGTGTATCGTTCATTTTGAGGTGCTGCATTCGAGCGGTCCAAAATCGCTGCGGGGTCTGCTGTTCATTGAAGAGGGAGCGGTTCCGGATGAGAAGCAGCTGATTGACATGTTCAAGGAGATGAAATTCGACGTAAGATTGGACGACCGGGAGAAGCTGATTTTCAAGCCTGTGGACCCGGGTGCCGACTATTCCCAAATCCGGATTACGGAATATGACGCCGGCGGCGGGAAGTCCGGGGAGGATCATGATTTAAAATCCATCGTTGGCAACCTCCTGCCGCAGAAGCCGACAGGTCTTTGATGCGGCTTTCGAACGACCCGTTCTCTCCTCTGGAACCACAGAGGAAGAATGGGTCTTTCCTACAGCTGAGTTTTACGGGATAGGAGAAGGAGGACTACATATGGAATTATTAAAGCAAAAGGTAATGAACGAAGGCATTGTGCTTGCCAAGGGTGTTCTGAAGGTGGACTCTTTTCTCAATCACCAGATGGACCCGTTCCTGATGCGTGAAATCGGGCGCGAGTTCAAGGAGCGGTTCGCGGAAGAAGGGATTACAAAGGTGCTGACCATTGAATCCTCGGGCATTGCTCCAGGTATTATGGCGGCGCTGGAGTTCGGGGTTCCGCTTATATTCGCGCGCAAGCAGAAATCACTGACCTTGACGGAGGATATTTTCGTGGAGAAGGTCTATTCTTTCACCAAAAAAGAGACCAATGAAATCACCGTCTCCAAAAAGTTCGTCGGTTCGGGCGAGCGGGTGCTGATCGTCGATGATTTCCTGGCTAACGGCGAGGCCGCATTCGGATTGGCGCGGATAGTGGAGCAGGCGGGCGCTTCGGTGGCCGGCATCGGCATCGTCATTGAAAAGTCTTTCCAGCCCGGAAGAAAGCTGCTTCAGGAAGCGGGCTATCGTGTGGAGTCGCTCGTGCGTATCGCCTCGCTGGAGGACGGGAAGGTTACCTTCGTCGGGGAGGAGTAGGCGGCTATTGCCGTGTGATCCGCTCAATC
>NZ_ASSD01000459.1 GCF_000520715.1 Paenibacillus zanthoxyli JH29 | reverse complement strand
GCACGGTCGGGGGTTCGAATCCCTCTTGGGACGTACCAAAACCTTCCTTCGGGAAGGTTTTTTTGCGTTCAGGGATGAGAACCCCTGGAGGTTCGTCGGAGCATCAACTTCGTTAGCACCCGCTTCGCAGTCAGCCCGCTAGGGCTGTACCCCGATTGGGACATACAAAACCTTCCCTTTCGGAAAGGCCTTTTCTCGTTCAGGGATGAGAACCCCCAGGGGTTCGTCGGAGCATCAACTTCGTTAGCACCCGCTTCGCAGTCAGCCCGCTAGGGCTGTACCCCGATTGGGACATACAAAACCTTCCCTTTCGGAAAGGCCTTTTCTCGTTCAGGGATGAGAACCCCCAGGGGTTCGTCGGAGTATCAACTTCGTTAGCACCCGCTTCGCAGTCAGCCGCATGGGCTGTATCCCAATTAAGACGTACAAAGAACCTTCCTTCGGGAAGGTTCTTTGCGTTTGGATTTAAAACTCCATACGGGTCACCAAGGTCCATGCTTCGTTAGCGGCTACTCCGTAGTTAACCAAAGAGTGTACCCTGGCCGAGACGTAATTACCGCCGCCCCGTCCCGCGCTTCGCCCACCAGAGCGGCACGCGGAACGCCAGATTGATCAGGAGCACGACGATAATGAGCACGGCCGCGGATTTGTCCGCGATCTGCCGGGCATCCTCAACAATCGCCTCCGATTGCACGTACCATAAGTGCACAGCCAGCGTCTCGCCCGGGGAGAGCAGATTGAAATCCCACATTTCCCCCGAAGTACTGAGTCCCGCTGTCAAAATAATGACGGCCGACTCCCCGAACGCCCGTCCGGCTACCAAGCAGATGCCCGTGATGATGGACGGCAGCGCCACCGGCAGCACAATTTTACGGATGCAATAAAATTTGGTTAGGCCAAGTGCATAGCCCGCCTCGCGCAGCTCTTTCGGAACGGCCCGAACCGCTTCCTCCGTTACCCGCGCCAGCATCGGCAGATTCAGCAGCGCCAGACTGACACCGCCGCCGAGTATGGTCAGGCCCAGACCGAAATACTCCGCGAAAATAGCCAGTCCGAGCAGTCCGAACACGATGGATGGAACGGAGGACAGAGCCTCTACGCAAATCCGCATCGCTCCGGTAAACGCGTTATCCGGCGCATACTCCGCCATATAAATTCCCGCACCCAGCCCGATGGGAACCGAAATAACCAGAGAGATCAGCAAAATATAAAAAGAGTTGAACAGCACGGGGCCGATGCCGCCGCCGGCGTCGATCTCCTCAGGCTGGCGAATCAGGAATGAGAAATCCAGCCCGGGCAGCCCTTTGCTCAAAATCGTAAACAGCAGCCAGAAAATAAGCAGCATAACCAAAGCTCCGAGTCCGTAAAAACCGCAGGTCGCCAGCTTATCGCGGCGGATGGCCCAGCTTGTGTGCCTTGTACGGGAAAAGTCGCTCATTACCCTTCCCTCCTTTTACGTCCCAAGAAGCGGATAACCAGGATTAGCAAGAAAGAAATCAACAGCAGTAAAAAAGCCATCATATGCAGGGCATAGTTCCAGGTAGAGTCGAATTCCACATTGGAAATTTGCATAACGATGTTGCTTGTCAGCACCGACGCCGGTGTAAACAGTGTCTTGGCCAGCTGCGGCGTGTTGCCGATTACCATAACGACGGCCATCGTCTCGCCGATCGCCCGCGTCATCCCAAGAATGACCGCCGCAAGAATGCCCCTGCCGGCCGCTGGCAGAACAACGCGCAGAATGACCTGAAGCCGGGTAGAGCCGAGTGCGTAGGCGGCGTCGCGGTATTTGCCCGGTACGGCGGTGATCGCATCGTCACTGATCCGGGCAATGGTAGGCAGCACCATAAGCGCCAGAACAAGACCCGCCGCCAGCAGACCGTCTCCAAGACTCTCGCCGCTGGCGCGCCGCAGCAGCGGAAGGAGGACAGTCAGCCCGAGATAACCGTATACAATAGAAGGAATACCGACCAGAAGATCAAGAATAGGGCGGATAAAGCGTTTGAGCCAGGCCGGCGCAATTTCGGCGGTCAGCACCGCCATTCCTACTGACACCGGTACCGAAATAAGCAGTGTCAGCGCGGTAAGCGATAGTGTATTGATGATAAATGCAGCTGCCCCGAACTTATCTTCTTCCGGCGTCCAGTTAAATGAGAGGAAGAAATCGGCCAGGGAAATCTGCCCCAGCAGCAGCATCGCCGTCTTGCCGATAAAGACGATGACTAGCGCAAGCACGAGGCAAAGCACCAATATGCTGAATAAAAAATAATACCGGGCAAAAGTATTTGAAACCAAATGCCTAAAGTGGCGTCTGCGGGTATCCCCTTTGCTGTGGAGACTTCCATTTACCGCAGGTGTTGAATCGTAGGTTGGTTGTACCATGCTTGTCCTCCTGTAAAAAACCAGCCCCGCTGTCGCCGGAGGCTGGCTCATATCATTCGTTCTATTGGATACGCAAAGGAATTACTTCATTGCCGAAATCGGGATGAACTTCAGCTTTTTCAGCGAACCCTGTTGGAACTTCTTGCTTTGAACGTAATCGATAAAGGCTTTAACAGCGCCTGTCGGTTGTCCTTTAGTCATGTAGTAGCCATATGCCCAAATTTTGTAGGAACCGTTAATGACGTTTCCAGTGGTAGCTGCTACACCGTTGTACTTGACGGCCTTCACATCACCGCTAACATATACCAAATCGATATATCCGATGGCATTAGGAGTCGTCGCAACAGCCGTTTTCATATCGCCGCTGGAGCCGGTTTCTTTATAGTTCTTCTCTTTTTTCACGATATCGCCGCCCGCAAGCGCCTTGGCTTGGTAGTTAACGCGAGTACCGGAACCGAAAGCGCGGGTAATAACGACGATGTCCGCATCGGCACCGCCGACTTCCTTCCAGTTCGTAATTTTGCCGGAATAAATGCCTCTGAGCTGTTCAGTGGTCAGGTTGTCCACGCCTACATTCTTGTTAACAATCGTAGCAAAAGGAATGACCGCGACTTTGTTCGCTACCTGTCCGCTAAAGGCTTTAAAGCCAGGAACGTCGATGCTGGCATCCCAGTCGCAGGCGCCGATGTCGGCGATGCCCTTTTTAACGGCTTGAGGGCCTGTTACAGAGCCTTTACCGGAAGCGGCGATTCTAACCTTCGGATTCATCTTTTGAAATTCTTTGGCAGCCTGCAGGGTCAGCGGCAGCAGAGCCGTTGAACCATTGACCGTGATTTTACCCGACAGCGATCCTGCTGCGGAGGCTGCTCCTGCGAAGGATGCCGTAACGGCAAATACAGCAGCTAAGGCCGAAAACGTGATTTTTTTAAATAATTTCATGATTAATTCCCCTCCCGGCTTGAAAGCCGATGTAATATAAGTCCGTTCTGTAAAAAGCATTTTATTTCGTCAGCTGCACAGCCTTGCCGTTCTCGATTTCCAACAGTTTGCCGCCCGAGATCACACCCAGCTTGGCGCCGTCGCCGGAAACCGCAACTTCCGAAATGTCCTGGGTGGTGCGGAATAACTCCTTACTTGCTCCGGCGGACGTAATGGTGTAGATACGCGACGTGCCGTCGGCAGCCGTACCGGATGCGATCAAGCCCCCTGCGCCTTCTTGCGCCCATACAACCTCGATATCAAGCGGAATGTCTGCGAAAGTTCCGTCAGGCTTCAGCGTCTTCAAGGTATTGGGAGCATTGCCGTCAGGGTCTGCACTTAAGTAGACTACGGTTCCGTCAACCAGAATTTCAGGGTACAGCTTGTTGTCGCCCGAGGTGGTCAGAGCGGCCGGTTTTGCACCTTTTGTAGACAAGTCAAGCTGAAAGAGCTGTTCTCCTGCCTTGCTGTAATCGACCGTCAGGGAATCTTCCGTGCTGTCAGCGTCATTTTTGGCTGTTCCGGTAATGTTGACGATGTAGACCGCCTTCTTGCCGTCCGCGGAAATCCGCAGCTCGGATTTGTTCTCCACCTTATCAGCCAGCAGTTCGGTTACAACGCCCGTATCCACTGAAATTTGGGAGATTTTCTCCTGCTTGTCTCCCTGGACAAAATAGATGATCTTGCCATCAGCCGACCATGTCAGATCCGTCTTGACGCTGGTATCCGTTCCAAGCGGCTTTACCGCTCCGGAGGCCAAATCGATGACAAGCAGTTGGCCCGTCTCGTCCGTGAAAGCACCTAAACGGTGGTCGCCAGAAACCGAGAAATCGGCGGCTCTGCTGTCATTGGAGAACAGTCTGTAGCTGCCTGGGTTAGACGCAAATTTATAAATTTCGGTCGCTTCTCCTTCACGGTTCGCGAGAAGGCTTCCGTCAGCGGCCCAGTGGATCGTATCGAATTCGCCCTGCGGCCGGGCGCTGCCAAGAATTTGCAGTGGGCTGCCAAACAGTTCGCCGCCAAGTCCATATACAATTGCACTCAGCTCAACGTACAATTTTCCGCCATACACGGTTGGAGCCGTTGTGAAACTCCGTTTCACGCCGTCTATCGAATAGCTCTTGGAGCCTGCTTTCAGCTTAATTGTATGTACGCTTGCACTGTCTGTCAGCGCGAGACCTCCCGCTTCTGCTTTCAGACCTGCGCCCAGTGCAGCTGCAAGCTGGCTGACTGAATACAGCTTGTATCCTCCGGCGTCAATCGTCTTGAAGGTTTGCTGAACACCGTTAATCGTCCAGGCTGCCGATCCCTCTTTAATTTTTGCCGCCTTGGCGGATGATTTCACGGCTGCCGGTTTGCTGCCGTTCGTGCCTTCTGCGGCATAAACGCTTGCTTCACTGATAGACACAAGAAGTGCCGAAGCCATCAGCACGCTTAACCACTGATTTCTCTTCAAATGGATTCACCCTTTTCATATAGGTAACTACTAACGTTATTTTCCGCCTTGGTTGTAAAATCTGTTACCGAGAAATATTTGGTAAGGATGAACTTGTCCCGATTTTTCGAGTTCTTTTTGCCCAGAGAAGGTTGTTTTGTCAACGCAATATTAACCCAAAGAAAAGGATTTACAATTTAGGAACTCTGATCTAATATAATGAGTGAGTACTCACTCATATTGATTTGAAAAGAACGGAGTGATTCTTATGAACCAGGAAGCGCCTGTAATTACGGTATCTCATATTCGCAAAGCATTCGGTAGCAAAGTTGTCCTGGAAGACATCAGCCTCAAGGTACGCAAAGCCGAGACCTTCGGCCTGCTGGGTCCCTCAGGCTCCGGAAAGACTACACTGGTCAGGCTGCTGACCGGAATTGATGAAGCCGATTCGGGGGAAGTGCATGTGCTGGGAGTGAAAGTCCCTAAGCTGTCCCTGCTCTCGCAAATAGGCTACATGGCCCAGTCCGACGCGCTGTACAGCGAGCTGAGCGCCAAGGATAATCTGGAGTTTTTCGCTTCACTTTACGGACTTAGGAAAGAGCAGAGAAACAAGCGTATTAAGGAAGTGATGGAAATCGTTAATCTGGAAGAGCATCTCCGCAAAAAAGTAAATCAATACTCCGGGGGGATGAAGCGCCGGCTGTCGCTGGCGATCGCCTTGCTGCACGAGCCGCCGCTGCTCATTTTGGACGAACCGACCGTCGGCATCGATCCGGTGCTCCGCATGTCCATCTGGAGGGAGCTCAAAGCTCTGAATAAACGGGGGACTACCATAGTGCTTACAACTCACGTGATGGATGAAGCTGAAAAATGCGACCGGCTCGGCATGATCCGCGAAGGCCGTCTGCTTGCGGAAGACACTCCTGCTAATCTCCTTCAGGCTACGGGCTCCTCATCCATTGAAGAAGCTTTTCTGTATTACGGAGGTGTCCGCTCATGAGAATCGGTGCGCTTACGCTGCGAATTTTACGGCAGTTTATTCACGATAAAAGAACGATGGCCCTGATGTTCGTCGCCCCCCTGCTCGTTCTCAGCCTGATGAGCCTGGTGTTTGGCGGGGAGACTTATAAGCCTAATATCGGACTTACGGGCCAGGCGGCGGTTCTATCTAAGGCGTTGACTAAGCATGATGCACAGATAGTAAAGTATAGTGCGGAAGAAGAAGGGACCCTTGCGCTGAAAAATGGAGAAATCGACGCGCTGATCTCGATCAGCGGCGGTACTCCGAAGGTCATACTGGAAGGAAGCAATCCTACGGCCAATCGGGCGGTTATGCAGGCATTGGAGCAGGCAGCTCGGGATCAGCAGATATCCGGGCAAGCTCAAGCGCAGGCGAGGGTCTCGATCCAGCCGCAGGTCAGCTATCTGTACGGCTCCGCCGACATGAAGACGATCGACCGGTTCGGACCGATTATGATCGGCGTATTTGTCTTCTTTTTCGTCTTCCTTATTGCCGGGGTCTCCTTTCTGCGGGAACGGACGACGGGAACGCTCGAACGCCTGCTTGCTACGCCGCTTAAACGCTGGGAAATCGTCATCGGCTATGTCTGCGGCTTCGGCATTTTCACCGTGTTCCAGGCTCTGCTCATTTCCTGGTTCTCCATTCAGGTGCTGGGCATAATGATGGCCGGAAGCTTCGGATATGTCATGCTGATTACGCTGCTTCTGTCGATGACAGCATTAACACTCGGTACGCTGCTGTCGGCGTATGCCGGAAACGAGCTGCAGATGATTCAGTTCATTCCGCTTGTCATTGTGCCCCAAATCTTTCTGTGTGGATTATTCCCGCTGGATACCCTTCCGCTCTGGCTTCAGCGGGTCGGATATGCGACTCCGTTATACTATGGGGCCGAGGCAATGACGAACATTATGATTCGCGGCAAGGGCTGGAACGCGGTGGCGACGGATGTGTATCTGCTGATCACCTTCTCGCTCGTGTTCATGGTGCTGAACGTGCTGGCCCTCCGCAAGCACCGCAAAATGTAACTCAAGTCCTCATATATGGTACGATAAGCAGACAGAAAACGTCTGGAGGGTTGACATTATGGCAGAACATCTTTCTGCAGACAATAATACGGAGTCGTGGGCTCTGGAGCTGCTTGCTCTTGGCGATGAAGAAAAAATGACGCCAAAGCAAATCGCGATTTTGCAGGCGGCCGTGGATGTGTTTGCGGAAAAAGGCTATGCGGGCGCGGCAACTAGCGAAATCGCTCAGAAGGCCGGCGTGGCGGAGGGAACGATTTTTCGCTACTACAAGACCAAGAAGGATTTGCTGCTGTCCATTGTGGGGCCTACGATGAGCCGGCTGCTTGCTCCCTTTGTGATAAGGAACTTCGGAAATTTGCTGGATAGTTCTTTTGACAGCTATGAGGATTTTCTGCGCGCCCTGATCCGGAATCGGCTCGATTTCGCCCGCAAGAACTTTAAGATCCTGCAAATCCTGATTCAGGAAATCCCGTTTCATCCGAAGCTGCGAGAGCAGTTCATGGAGGAAATTATCGGCAAGGTCCTCGAAAGAATTTCCGTTCATGTTGAGCATTTTAAGCAAAAAGGGGAAATCATCGACGTCCCGGCGCCGGCCCTTATCCGCTTTACAGTCTCGGCGACTATAGGCTACATTATGACCCGTCTGCTGCTGCAGCCAAACAAGGAATGGAACGATGAGGAAGAAGTCGAGCTGCTGATCCGGTTCATTATGCATGGCATCGCGGCGGACCCGGGAAATCAGGCGTCCGAGCGCAAGTAATGGCAAAAGCTTCAAGACACGCCCCGCTCTGCGGAAGATTGTGTTCACCCTGCAAAATTTGAAAAGTATGTATGACGGACTCCCCGTATGAATCAATAACTCAGTTAATAGAACGACGCTCAGGTTATAATGCTTATATTTTAGAAAATACCGTCAGGCCCTGAGGCCTGGCGGGATTTTCCGTTCAGCGAACAATTAATTATACCCACAGAGATTTGGTGATGATTACAAGCAGAATGAACAGCACCAGAATCGCAGTTGAGGAATTGCAACCACCATATCCGCCAACTTCACCCATGAATAACCCCTCCTTTAAAGTAGGATACGTTACAAGATTATGCATCGGCTGCCTCATTCGTTTGGGAGTTTCGGCAAGTAAATAAAACGAAAGAACAAATTGCTTTTTCCCAAAAAACGTTTATAATTAGAAAAAATTCATAGGCAGTCGATGATCGGGAGAGTAATGAAGGGCCTCTAAGCCCAGCGAGCCGGGTTGGTGGGAGCCGGCGGAAGACCTTCATGAAGCGCACCCGGGAGACGGACTTCCGAAACCCCAGTAGGAAGCCCCGGCATGGGTCCGTTATCCTGTAAGCGGCCAGACCTTCCGGTCCGGCAAGTAGAGTGGTACCGCGAGAACACAAGTCCTCGTCTCTTTTTGAGACGCGGGCTTTTTTTATATTCAGAAGGAGGTCTTGAGGATGATAAGCCAGGTTATTCGAAAAGAGATAGAGCATAGCGTAAAACGTGTTATGGAACGTCTTGGTTTGGAGATTTCGGAAGAACTGTCCGTGGCTGTTGAGCAGCCCGCAAACCCGGAGCACGGGGATTATTCAAGCAATATTGCCATGCAGCTTGCCAAAACATTGCGTAAACCGCCGCTTGTCATTGCGCAGCTGATTCAGGAGGAATTGAAGTCCTCAGGTCTGGCGGAAGGTTTGCTGGAAAAGGCGGAAACAGCGGCTCCCGGCTTCCTTAATGTTCATATCTGCTGGAACGCTTGGGCCCGGCGAGATTTCACGCTGCCTCCGGCACCGGATGAAAGAGTGGTCATCGAGCATACCTCAGTCAATCCAAACAAATCCATGCATATCGGCCATCTGCGGAATTCCTGCATCGGGGATACACTCGTGCGCATGTTAAGAAGAATCGGTTATACGGTTGAGGTTCATAATTATATCGACGATCTTGGCAACCAATTGGCGGATACCGTCGTCGGTCTGCTGAATGTACCTTTGACCGGAGAGCATGTCCGCTTCGGCGATTACTGTTGGGACATTTATTCTGCAATCAACAAGGAGTATGCAGTGAATCTGGAGATGGCTGCTAAACGCGCCGAAACGCTGCATGAGCTGGAAGAGGGTACGGGGAATGTCGCCTGGCTCGGCAGCCTGGCCGCTGAACGGATCGTTCGGGAACATATCGCGGAAATGAAGCCGTTCGGCATCGAATATGATTTACTGGTCTGGGAAAGCAATATTGTCAGAGAAGGGTTCTGGTCGGCGGCATTTGAGCGGCTGCGGCAGACGCCTCTTTTTTACCAGGAAACCGAGAGGAAGCTTGCAGGCTGTTGGGTGCTTAAACATGGAACGGAACAGGGGCAGCAGGAGTCGGGGCATATTACGGATAAGGTGCTGGTGCGCTCGAACGGGATTTTGACGTATACGGCTAAGGATATTGCTTACCATCTCTGGAAATTCGGGCTATTGAACAAGGATTTTGGTTATAAAAAGTTCGAAGAGAGCTTGTATACAACGGTAACCGGAGGAGAACGATTGCCGCTCGGCGGGGCCGATGTCGTCATTAATGTCATTGATTCGAGGCAGGAGTATCCCCAGAATATGGTCAAAGAGGCGCTGCGGGCGCTGGGATACTCCGCTCAGGCCGATAAGCTGTATCATGCGGGTTACGGCGTCGTTTCCCTAAGTCCCGCTTCCGCTGCCGATCTTGGCATCGACATTTCGGATGGCAAACCCTCTTACGCCATGTCCGGGCGCCAAGGTATCGGCATCAAAGTCAGCGATTTGGTCAACCTTGTGGAGGACAGCATTGAACAAAGGCGTGCTGATAAAGACGGATTACCCAGCCGCACGATCGCTATCGCCGCCATCCGCTACTACCTGCTGCGTTTCAATCTCGGAACCGAGGTGGTGTTCGATCTGCGCCAGGCGACGGAAATATCCGGCAATACCGGCGTGTATTTGATGTACTCCTATGCGCGTGCAGTTAGCGTTCTTGCCAGGGCGCCGATAAGTGCCGTGAATATTGATGAAGATGTTGTTATACCGGACCCTATGGAAAAAGCCGAGGCCGGTCTGCTTCGGCATATCGCTTTTTGGCCGGACACGCTCTATGCGGCGGGACAGGATCTGGCGCCGAACGCTATCTGCGGTTACGCGCACACGCTCGCTACCCTGTTCAACAATTTTTACTCCGCCTGCCCCATCCTGAAGGCCGAACCGGAACGGCTGCGTTTCAGACTTTGGCTGGTCCGGAGATTCGCCGGTACACTGAAAGACGCGCTTGATGTGTTGGGCCTGCCTGCGCCGGAACGGCTGTAAGGAGGAGAGTTGGCTGCCTGCCGATGCTCCCAATGCGTACGCTCCGACGAACCTCTCGGGGGTCTCTTCCCTGTACGCAAAAAACCTTCCCGAAGGAAGGTTTTGTACGTCCCAAGAGGGATTCGAACCCCCGACCGTGCGCTTAGAAGGCGCATGCTCTATCCAGCTGAGCTATTGGGACACAACGGTATGTATTGCAACAACGTTAATTATTATATAACGATTGTGCCAGAGAGATCAAGCTTTGATCACGTTACAATTCTTCGAAAATAGGATACAGGAATTTTAGGAAGTAGCAGAGAATGAATAAGACACGATGAATAAAAAACTTGATTTCGTGTCTTATTTTGTTATAATTACTTCAACAAGAATCAAATTTGCTTTCTTAATATTTCTGAATAGATAAAGGCGCGTGATTAAAATAAACAAAACTCAGGAAATCTCCCGGTTTTATGAAATTGTAGGCAGCAATATCCGCAAGCATCGTAACATTGGACAACTGAGCCTGCAGGCTCTTGGCGACGCGCTCGGACTTACGAAGAAGACCATTCAGCGGTACGAAACCGGAGAGATCAAAGTGGATATGGACCGGCTTGGCGAGATTGCTTTGGCTCTGAACGTTGAGCTTGCAGCTTTGCTTGAAGGAACGGAGACAATGCTGGGCGCAGAGCCGCGTGAGACCGAGATGGTACAGCTGCCTGTTGCGGGCAAGCTTTCTTTTCACAACGATGATCTCCAATTTCGCGAAGTTAAAGGCTATGAGGCCACACCCAAGGAGTGGATTAAGGACGGCGAATGTTTTTATCTTCAGGCAAGGGATGATAGTATGTCTTCCGCCGGCATTGCCGAGGGCGATCTTCTGCTGATTCACAAACAAGACAAGTTGGCAGACGGCGAAATTGCCGTCGTGCTGATTAACGGTGAGCCGGCGCTTCGGCGGGTGTACTGCCAGGGTGATCATTTTATTTTATTAACCGATAACGTTAAGCTCTCCCCCATAATACGCGAGGCTCGGGCAAGTTACGGCTCTGAGAATAGAGTTGTCGGACGAGTGCTGAAATCCATTTCAACCCATTAAATTTCCAAGGAGGCAGCCAAACCATGAGTGAAGCCATGTTCGAAAGGATCTTAAATGAACTGAAGGAGATTAAAGCAGAACAGCAAGAAATGAAAGTACAGCAACAGGAAATGAAGGCACAGCAACAGGAAATACGTGCGGAGCAGCAAGAAATGAGAGCCGAACAACAGGAAATGCGAGCTCAGCAACAGGAAATGCGTGCTCAACAACAGGAAATGCGTGCGGAGCAGTTAGATATGAGAGCTGAGCAGCGGGAGTTCAAGCAGGCTCTTTTCGAGACACTTGAAACAGTAAAGCGTATTGAGACGGCGCAGCAAGTATTCGAGCAGAAGACGAACAAGCGCATCAATACACTGGAATCCGGTATGGATCTCCTTAATCGCCGCCAGTTCAAGCTGGAGGTTGAACTGGAGATGCTAAAGAGCCGCTGATGCATCATGCGCTTATTTTGCAGAATACTTAAGGGAGTGTTCTTTAATCTCTATACGGGCAATAGAAACACTCCCTTCTTCATGTTCATTTCGGGTTGGCTTATGAATAGTCCCGAAATCGCAGCTCTAGCTGTTTTTTCAAATCCCCGAAAATCAGCAGTTCCCGTTGAAACTTGTCTCTTTCCTCTTCTGGACTCATGACCGGGCTGCCTGTAAATGCGCTTGAAGTCACATCGACAAAGGCATCATGCATATTATTATCAAACCAATCGCTGGTTGTATCCGCATCATTGGTCAAAATACGGACAATTTCATACCCCTCTTCCCGGTTATCTTCCACAATATAGACCAAAAGCGCGGAGTCGCCCACGGCTCCCGGCAGTACCCCCACTTCGGCACAGGGCGCCCCGTCATATTTAAGCATTCTGCGTATTTTCGCATCCTTAATATAGTACATCGGTCATCCTTCCTTCCATACCAAATTTCCCCCTCCCTAGTGTTCGGATAAGGACATACATTTTATGCCTTCCTTCGGCATATATCTGTACTAATTGGCAAAAAGATAGGGACACAGCAATTAACGACCCACACAAGAGAGGATGAACCGTCATGTGCGGAATAACCGGATTTATCCAGTGGCGCGGAGATTTGACGCAAGATTCCAGGCTGCTGGTCAAAATGACAGAAACCTTAGCGAATCGCGGTCCGGATGCGGCGGGGACTTGGATCTCGGGCCCCATCGCTTTCGGACACCGCAGACTCAGCGTAATCGATCCCGAGAACGGTGCACAACCGATGATTGCCCGCCATGAAGACCAGGTCTATGCAATCGTTTATAATGGAGAATTATATAATGCACCCGAATTAAAAAATGAACTGAAGCAGCGGGGACATGAGTTCCGTACCCAATGCGACACCGAGGTGCTGCTGCATGCTTATATCGAGTGGGGACCGGACTGTGCGGAAAAGCTGAACGGGATCTTCGCCTTTGCCGTCTGGGACGGTCTGCGTGAGCAGGTATTCTTCGCGCGCGACCGGCTGGGCGTGAAACCGCTATTCTTTAGCAAAGCGGATGATACGCTCATCTTCGGTTCGGAGCCGAAGGCGCTGCTGCAGCATCCCAAGGTCCGGCCGGTCGTGGGACCGGAAGGACTTGCGGAGATTTTTATAGTCGGTCCGGCCCGGACGCCGGGACACGGCGTATACAAGGATATGTCAGAGCTTCGCCCCGGCCATGCCATGATTTACAGCCGCGAAGGGTTACGGAGCTATGCCTACTGGACGTTGGAAAGCTCTCCCCATACGGACAGCACCGAAGAGACAGCCGCCAAGGTACGGGATCTGCTGCAGGATACGTTAGAGCGTCAGCTTGTCTCTGACGTACCCGTCTGCTCCCTACTGTCCGGGGGCCTTGATTCGAGCGCATTATCTGCGCTTGCCGTGGATTATTATAAAAGGACCGGCCAGGGACAGATGGATACCTATTCAGTCGACTATGTAGACAATGACAAATATTTTAAAAGCCACTCCTTCCAGCCCGGAGCAGACGGACCTTGGATCAAACGGATGGTCGATGAACTGGGGACCCGCCATCATTATGTGCAATTCGACACGGATGAGCTGGTGGAGGCGCTGGACAATGCGCTGTTCTCACGCGATCTGCCAGGCATGACGGATGTCGATTCATCGCTGTATTTGTTCTGCCGGGAAATCAAAAAAGGCGCCACGGTGGCGATTTCCGGTGAAGCGGCTGACGAAATATTCGGCGGGTATCCCTGGTTTCACCGCGAAGAAATGCTGTCCTCGGGAACTTTCCCGTGGGCGGTTGCTCCCAAGATGCGGGCCGGTCTGCTCTCACCCGAGATCCGGGAATGGATTCGTCCGCTGGAATATTTGGGTGATCGATACAGCGACGCGGTAGCGGAGACGCCAAGGCTTGAAGGTGAAACCGGCAAGCAGGCACAGATGCGGGTGATGTCCTACCTTAACATAACCCGATTTATGCCGACTCTATTGGACCGTAAGGACCGGATGAGTATGGGTGTCGGTCTTGAAGTGCGCGTTCCTTATTGCGACCATCGGCTTGTTCAATACGTGTGGAATATTCCCTGGGAAATTAAAACCGTCGGCGGCCGGGAAAAAGGAATTCTGCGCAAGGCACTTGAAGGAGTTTTGCCGGATGATGTACTATACCGTAAAAAAAGCCCTTATCCCAAGACGCATAATCCCGGCTACCTGAATGCCGTTCGGCAGCAGGCGCTCAGCATTCTTGACGATCCGTCTTCTCCTATTCTCCCTTTGATCGATTCCACCAAAATTCGCGAAATCGCAGCATCACCGGAGTCCTCCAGCAACCTGCCCTGGTTCGGGCAACTGATGTCCGGCCCGCAGCTATTCGCTTATCTGTCCCAAGTCAATCTCTGGCTCCGCACCTATAATATTGCTATTGAATAAGAAGCGATTAGCCGCCTTCCAAACGGTAGAGGCGCATTAAACACCCGAATCACAACGGTCAGCCCGCAGGCGCTATCCGTTCTCATAGCCGTCTGCGGGCTTTATGTTCTTTATAAAGCGTGATATTTGCCGTATTCCTGTGCAATGTCATCCTCCATTATAGGGATAGATCGCTCTATTATGAAGGAGTTGGTAATCTTGAAACCCCGCTTGTCCTCCAGCCAAAGGCGGAGTAATAGCAGACTAATGCTGTTTATATTCGTCGCCTTTGGCTTTACCTGGACCTGCTGGCTGCCACTGCTTGCGAACAGGCAGTTCGCGGCCAATCTTCCCATCCTGCCAGGACAATTCTATCTCGGTTCCTTCGGACCGCTTGTCGGAGCCGCAGCCGTAGAACTTTCACCTGGCGGCAAAGGATTCACCGCATGGATGAAGACGCTGTTTTCATTTTCATTCCCGTGAAGGTGGCTGCTGATTTCATCCGGCCTTCCGCTCGCTTACGGGTGTATTGCTATCCTGGCTCATCGTCTCGTTACCGGCAGTTTTCCGGATATGCACAGGGTTGGACTTACCTCCGACCTTCCCGCCGGTTTCAACCTTTGGGAAACCTCGCTTGTCTGGATGCTAACCTTTGGCATCGGAGAGAAGAGCGGCTGGCGCGGCTTTCTTTTGCCTGAGCTGACCGCCGCCGCTCTTTATTCGCCTCGGCTCTGATCGTAACCGCTGTCTGGATGTTATGGCATCTGCCCGCATTCTGGTTTAATGATAGTTATCTCGGCATGGGGTTTGGCGTCATTGGCTGGGGAATCAGCCTGGCTTACGGCTCTGTCGTACTCGCCTGGATCTGCGCGGAAAGCCGGTGGAGCATCATCCCAGTCATAATCTGGCATGGCATTTTTGATACCCTTACAGCCAGCGATCAGGCAAGGCAAGTCATGGCGATGGCATGCAGCATGCTGGTCATTCTTCACGGTATTATTCTGATGAGGAAGCTGGGCCGACGCCGCGCCCATCCATGAACAGAATTATCCTCCTAACAAACAAAGGATGCCTTCGACCGCTACGGAAAGCGGTTGTGAGGCATCCTTTTCATCGATTCAATTTGGACAGGCCGAGCGGACTTCTAGAAATTGAAATTATCCGGGTCTGGGCCATAGCGATGGTTCTTATTCAGCCCTTCGATGGCCAGAACATCTTCATCGCTGAGCGTAAAGTCAAAAATGCCGGCATTCTCCCGGATACGATCGGCATGAACCGACTTCGGAATCGTAACGACGCCTTGTTGGATATCCCAGCGGAGAACGATCTGGGCAGGCGTTTTTCCGTATTTTTGCGCGAGGTCTTGAAGCAGCGGAATGTCCAGGTTACCCTGCAGCAGCGGGCTCCAGGCTTCGAGTTGAATATTCTGCTCGCGGCAGTACTTCAGCAGCTCGCGCTGAGTCAGCAGCGGATGGAATTCTACCTGGTTCACCACAGGTACGACACCGGTGTCATCTATGATGCTATTCAGATGATGAATCTGAAAATTGCTGACGCCGATCGATTTGACATAGCCCTCTTTTTGCAAATGAATGAGCGCTTTCCATGTCTCGCGGAACTTATCCTTAACCGGCCAGTGGATCAGATACAAGTCGATAACATCCAGACCGAGTTTCTTGCGGCTCGACTCGCAGGCCTTCAAGGTCTGCTCATAGCCTTGTTCATTATTGAATACTTTGGTGGTAATAAACAGTTCCTCACGCGGCAACCCGGATTCCAAAATGGCTTGACCGACGCCTTCTTCATTCTTATACGCCGAGGCGGTATCAATGCTGCGGTAGCCGATTTCGATCGCCGATTTGACCGCATGGATAACTTCATCGCCATCCTTGGTCTGCCATACTCCAAGTCCCAGCCACGGCATTGTTATGCCGTCACTTAAAGTAGTTCCGTCGGTAAAAGGTCCTTTCAACTGACTCATCGCTACTCCCTCCAGATTCAATTATGGATTGGATTCTAAAAAATTGTTTAACCGACTATGCTGCTGTACTAAGTATGATTTCCAAAATTAAGTATAACAGATTTACTCCCGGCAATACAAAATACAGCACCGTAATTAATGCGAACATCAAAAATCGAGCGCTTTCAATACATTAAAAAACGGAGCCTGCACTCCGTTATTACAGCAGGTATTTCGTCGGCTCGGCTGTTTCCAGTAGAATCCGCCGCTATCCCTCCGACTTGTCGATTAGCCGGAAATCATCATAGTGAAAGCCCGGAGCCACGACGCAGGATACAAGCACCGGCTCGTCACCG